>NZ_LQPV01000033.1:0-126192 GCF_002101935.1 Mycobacterium sp. IEC1808
ATCGTGAACATGCTGCACGGTGTGCGCGACGGGCTGATCCGCGACGCGAACAACTACGAGCAGCAAGAGCAGGCTTCCCAGCAGATCCTCGGCAGCTAGCCCGAAGACCTTCTGCCCCAAAACTTTTCAACCAAGGAGACATGAACATGACCATCAATTACCAGTTTGGCGATGTGGATGCCCATGGTGCGACGATTCGCGCCCAGGCCGCGTCGTTGGAGGCCGAGCACCAGTCCATCGTTCGCGATGTGCTGGCTGCTGGTGACTTCTGGGGTGGCGCCGGTTCGGTGGCCTGCCAGGAGTTCATCACCCAGTTGGGTCGTAACTTCCAGGTGATCTACGAGCAGGCCAACGCGCACGGCCAGAAGGTGCAGACGGCGGGCAGCAACATGTCCAGCACGGACAGCGCCGTCGGGTCCAGCTGGGCCTGATACCGAAGCTCCGGTTACGCGCGGACGACACGGGACCGTGATCGCCATGAGGCCATGCCGCTCCCTCGTCAGCGACAACACCGCGGGGGGTGCACCCGAGATCATCGCGGCCATTGCTGCGGCGGCAGCCGGGCAGGCACCGCCCTATGGCACCGACAGTTGGACGTCCAGCGCCCGGCGCCGCTTCAGCGAGGTCTTCGGCTGCGACGTCGATCTGCTTCCCGTTTCCACCGGCTCGGCGGCGAACGCGTTGAGCTTGGCCGCGCTGACCCCACCATGGGGCGCCGTGCTGTGCCACCGCGACAGCCACATCAACAACGACGAGTGCGGCGCCCCGGAATTCTTCACAGGGGGCGCCAAACTCATTGCCCTGGGCGGGGATAACGCCAAGATCGACGCCGACGAGCTGCAGGCCGCGGTGCACCGCAAGGTCGGGGACATGCACAGCGTGCAACCCGCCGTGCTGAGCCTCACCCAGTCAACCGAGACCGGCGCGGTATACACCCCCGCCGAGATCGGACGCCTGGCCTCCATCGCGAAGCGTGCGGGCCTGCGCGTCCACCTGGATGGGGCCCGCCTGGCCAACGCCGTCGCCGCGTTGGGCTGCAGCCCCGCCGAACTGACCTGGCGCGCCGGCGTGGACGTGTTGTCCTTCGGCGCCATCAAGAATGGGAGCATCACCGCCGATGCGATCGTCGTGTTCGACCGCTCCCTGACCACCGAGCTGAGTTTCCGGGCCAAGCGCGCCGGACAACTCGCGGCCAAGATGCGTTTCGCCGCAGCCCAACTCGACGCCTACCTGGCCGACGACCTGTGGCTGCGAAATGCCTTGCACGCCAATGCCATGACCGCGCGGCTCTACGGGGGTCTGAATTCCATTGCCGGCGCTCGCGTTGCGGGCACGCCGGAGGCGAACATCCTCTTCTGCCGCCTGCCCCTGCAGGTCATCGACGGACTGCTCGAGCAGGGCTACGACTTCTACCACGGCCGGTGGGAACCGGGTGTCGTCCGTTTCGTCACCTCTTTCGCCACCCCGACCCACGTGGTCGACGAACTCGTCGACGCGGTCCGCCGACTCACCGCGGCCGCAATCCAGGAAAACCGGCCGAACCGGTCTCGAACGCAGAGATCAGCCAGCGGCCGCCGAGCTGAGGTGGCGTGTATGGGAAGTGTCCGATGATCGAGATGGCCATCGTCGGGCTCGGCGCATGGGGTCTTTGCGTCCTCGAGCGCACGGTGAGCCGGGCCCGGCGGGTAAACACGCCGGTGCGGGTGCACGTGATTGAGCCCGCTCAACTCGGGGGCGGCGTTTACTCCGCCGAGCAGCCCGACTTCCTGGTGCTCAACAACGCCTGCGGCCAGCTCTCCCTGTACGTCGCCCCCGACGGGGACCCGCTGCCGCCCTACGCGGTGGGACTGCATCCGTGGGCCGTGGTCCGCGGCTACCGCTGGATGGGTTACGAATGCCGCATCGGCGCCGGGGGTGACCCCATCCTGCCCACCGACTATCTGCCGCGGCGGTTGATGGGCGAGTACCTGGTCTGGTTCTACGACACGCTGGTGTCCTACGCCCCGCCCAACCTCGAAATCGTCCGGCACTACGCGGCGGCCGTCGACATCTCGCCGGCCCTCCACGGGCACGAGGAGGTGCTGCTCGACAACGGCACCACCCTCACCGTCGACCACGTGGTGCTGACGTCGGGGCACACCTGGAACCACGAGCGCGGGGCCGACGGGGGCGTGCGCTACCTGCAGCCCTACCCGATCGAGTGCCTCGACCGCAGCGCTCCGGCGGGATCCTCGGTGGCCGTGGCGGGCATGGGCCTGGTCTGCTTCGATGTCCTGACCGCGCTCACGGTCGGACGAGGCGGGACCTTCGTGGACCGGTGCGACCGGGGTGACCGCATGCGGTATGTGCCCTCGGGCAGCGAGCCGACCATCACGCTTTACTCGCGCTCGGGCGCGCCCTACTGCGCCAAGTCGGCCACGGGGGTCGACCCGTACGGCCAGTACCAGCCGGTGGTGTGCACCACCGAGGAGTTTGCGGCGCTGACCAATCCGGGCGGATCGCCGGTGCGCCGGCACGTGGACTTCCGGGCCGAGCTTCTCCCGCTGATCTTCGCCGAGATGCAGGCGCGCTACTACATCCAGGCCGCCTCGCGGGCCGGGGGCGACGTCGAGTCCACCGAGGTCCGCTCCGTCCTTCGGCAAGGCTGGCTGGACGGACACTACGAAAAGGTCGTCGACGGTCTCGAGCCACGCTACGGCCGCTTCGATCCGGCCACTCACCTCTTCGCCGGTTCGGACCGCCACTACACCTCGGCCGGCGACTACCAGAGCCAGGTCTACGACATGATCGACGACGACCTCACCGAGGCCCTGCTACCCGGGGGCAGCCCCGTCAAGGCGGCCCAGGAGGTGCTGCGCATCCTGCGCGACAAGCTGCGTTCGGTCATCGAGTTCGGCGGCCTCTCGCTGGACTCCTACGTCGAATTTCAGTCCAACGTGCGGGGTCGCATCAACCGGCTGGAGGCGGGCGTGCCACCCATGCGGTCGCAGCAGTTGCTGGCCCTGCTCGACGCCGGAGTGGTGCGGATCCCGCTCGGGCCCAGCCCGGAGCTGGCCGCGTGCGGCGACGGCGTGCGCCTGAGCTCCACGGCCCTCGACGAGCCGACGGCCTTGACGGCCGACGGGGTGGTTCGGGGCTACCTCGACATGCCCTCGCTGGCCCGGTCGGGCTCGCCCCTGCTGAACCGTCTGTACGCCAAGGGCAGGCTGACCCAGCTCACCTACGGTGACACGCCAGTGGGCAGCGTGGCCATCAACGAGGACTTCCACCCCTACGACACGGAGGGCCGGCTCCAGCCCACCCTCTCCTTGCTGGGCGTGCTCACCGAGGGGGTGCGCTACTTCACCCACTACCTGCCCTCACCCCGCAGCCGCCTCCGGGCCGTGTACGACGCGCAGGACTGCGTCGAGGCCGTGATCGGCTGAGCCCATGACGGATTCCCCGACCGGACGACCGCGGCCGCTGGTGGCGGTCGGCTACGGGCCGCGTTGCGTCCCCGTGATGCAGCTGGCCGAAGCGGCCGCCCGCCTGTGCGACCTGCTGTGGCTGATCGACACGGCAGTGCCGGGGATGGGCGAGATGGTCGATCTGCTCAACCGATTCGGCCCCGTCGTTGACCTGGAGGGCATGAGCGCGGAGCAGGCGGTCAAGATTCTGGGCGACTGGGAGCCCGACGGCATCACCACCTACCTCGACGCCGGCATGGTCGAACTGGCCCATGTGGCCGAGGGACTCGGCCTCCCCTTCCACAGCCCGGCCACCGCCGCCGCCCTCACCGACAAGGCCCGCCAGCGCCGGGCCCTGGCCGACGCCGGCGTCGAAATCCCCCCGTGCCACCTCATCCGCCCTGACCAGTCCGAGCGCGAGCTGCGGGCCGTCGAGGCCCAGGTGGGGTGGCCCGCCGTCCTCAAACCCCGCTCGGCTCAGGGCAGCCGCTGCACCTTCCTGGCCCGCGACGGCGCCGAACTCGAGAAGCTGCTGAATGCGCTCGGCCCGGGCCGCCGCGACATGGTGCTCGAGGGTTATCTGGCCGACGATCCGGCCCGGGCCGGCGGCCCGTACGCCGGCTACGTCTCGGTCGAGAGCGTGGTGGCCGACGGCGTCGTCAGCCACCTGGCCCTGACCGGCCGCTTCCCGCCGGCCGAGAACTTCCGCGAGACGGGGTTCTTCATCCCCGCCGCGCTCGACGCGGAGAGTCGTTCGGCCGTCCTGGACCTCGCCACCCGCGCCATCGACGCCCTCGGGGTACGCACCGGCTGCCTGCACACCGAGGTCAAGTTCACCCCCGACGGCCCCCGCATCATCGAGGTCAACGGGCGGCTGGGCGGCGGTGTGCCCGAGATGCTCAAGCGCGCCGCCGGCATCAGCCTGCTCGACCTCACCCTGCGGGTGGCCCTGGGCGAGCCGGTCCGCGTCGAGGGCCCGGTGGCCACCGACCGCATCGGCTACCGCTTCTTCCTCCAGCCGCCGACCGTCTCGGCCACGGTGACGTCCATCGAGGGCATCAACGACTTCAGCGACCAAGCCGGAGTGGACACGGTGAGCGTCCACCAGCGCCCGGGCGCCTACCTCGACTGGCGGGACGGCTCCGGCAACCACATCGTCGCGGTGGTCGGCTCGGCCGACGACGAGGAGCAGTTGCAGGCGGCCTACCGGCTCCTCCACCAGGAGGTCACCGTCACCTACACCGATGTCAGGCATTGACGGCGATGGGCGTTCAACTGGCAGGGGACCTCGATCCGACCGACCGGATCGAGGGACCGGCGCGCTGGACGTGCGCCCTGGTCAACAACATGCCGGATGCCGCGTTCGGCGCTACCGAGCGACAATTCATGGGGCTGCTGGGCGCCGGGTCCGGGTCTGACACGGTCGCCGTCACCCGTCACACCATGGTCGGGGTGCCGCGGGGGGAGCGGATCAGCGCCCGCATCGCCGCCGATTACCGACCCCTCGAGGACATCATTTCGAACCCTCCCGACCTGCTGATCGTGACCGGCTCCAACCCGATCGAGTCCCGTATCGAGGACGAGCCCTACTGGTCCGATCTGCACGGCCTGCTGAAGTGGGGGAGCGAGAACGTGCCCGCCATGGTGCTGTCCTGCCTGTCGGCCCATGCCGCCCTGGCAGTCTTCGACGGCATCGAACGGACCACCCTGCCGGTCAAGTGCACAGGCGTCTTCGCCCAGGAGGCTGACCGGTCCCACCCCCTGGCAGCCGGCTTGGACGGTCCCCTCGTCCTGCCCCATTCCCGGCTCAACGCCGTGCCCGCCGAGACGGTGGCGGCCGCCGGCTACGCGGTGGCATTGCAGTCGGCCGAGGTGGGCTGGAGCGTGGTCACCAAGACGGTGGGGATTTCCCAGGTGGTGCTGTTTCAGGCGCATCCCGAGTACGACCCGTCGAGCCTGGTGCGCGAGTACGGTCGGGACGTGCGGCGCTACGCCGCCCGCGAGCACGACGAATTGCCCTGCCTCCCAAGGGATTGCGTGACCGGCTCGGACTGGGATGGTCTTCGCCGGCTGCACGAGCGGGTGATAGGTGGCGAACGGGACCCGGCCCTGGTGGCTGCTTTCCCCTTCGACGAGATCGGCGCCCGCGCCCCATGGCGGTGGCGGGGCGCGGCCCTGTGTATGTACGCCAACCTGTTGGCGACGATCTGAGAAGAGGAGCGCGGAGAGGATGCACGACGAGACCATCGCAATCCACGGCGGCTACACCGCCGACGGGACGCGGGCCGTAGCCGTCCCGATTTACCAAACGGTGGCCCACGACTTCATCAGCGCCGCCCACGCCGGTGCCGTGCTCGACCTCGAGACGCCGGGCTTCCACTACAACCGGCTCAACAACCCGACACTCGACGTCCTCGAGCAGCGCATCTGCGCCCTGGAAGGGGGGACGGCGGCCCTGGTGGTGGCTTCGGGCATGGCCGCCGTCAGCTACGCCATCCTGACCGTGGCCACTGCCGGCTCGAACATCGTTGTCGCCCCGCAGCTATACGGGGCCACCTTCACGTACTTCGCACACGTGCTGCCCACCCTGGGCATCAAGGCCCGCTTCGCCGCCGACGACCGGGCAGAGTCGATCGCCCGCCTCATCGACGACGACACCCGCGCCGTCTTCTGCGAAACCATCGGCAACCCGGCGGGCAACATCGTGGACCTCGAGGCCGTGGCCGCGGTGGCGCACGCGGCCGGGGTGCCGTTCATCGTGGACAACACGGTGGCCACGCCGCTCGTGCTCAAGCCCTTCGAGCACGGGGCCGATGTGGTCGTCCACTCGCTGACCAAGTTCGTGGGCGGCCACGGCACCACCCTCGGCGGGGCCATCGTGGACGGCGGCCGGTTCCCGTGGGCCGACCATCCCCATCGCTTCCCCCTGTTCAACCGGCCCGAGCCCGCCTTCCACGGTGTGGTCTTCGCCCGCGACTTCCCCGAGCGGCCCTTCGTGGTGCGGGCCCGGTCCATCCAGCTGCGCAACAGCGGCGCCACCCTGTCGCCCTTCAACGCGTTCATGCTTCTGCAGGGCCTGGAGACGATGGCCGTGCGGCTCGAGCGCCACGAAGCCAACGCCCGGGCCGTGGCCGACTACCTGGCCGCCGATCCCCGGGTGGCCTGGGTGAGCTTCGCCGGCTTCCCCGACCATCCCCACCACCATCTAGTCGGGCGCTACCTTCGCGGGCGCGTGCCGTCCATCGTCACGTTCGGGGCCGAGGGCGGCTACGAGGCGGGACTGGCCTTCTTCGACGCCCTCGAGCTGATCAAGCGGCTGCTCAATCTGGGCGACGCCAAGACCCTGGCCATCCATCCGGCGTCGACCACGCACCGCCAGCTGTCCGATGCGGAACTGGCGAAGGCCGGCATCCGGCCGGAGACGATCCGCCTGTCGATCGGTATCGAGCACATCGACGACATCATCGCTGACATCGATCAGGCGCTGGACAAGGCTATGGCCGGCTAATCACCCGGGTCGAACTGCCGGCACTTCCCCCTCGACAGCCGCTCGATGAATTCCACCTCGCGCACCCGGACATCCGAGGTCGGCCCGCCGTACCGGCGGAGCACGTCGACCAGGTCGTTCTGCAGGCGCTGCAGGTCGGAGGAACCGTCGGTCACCACCGACACGTCGAGACCGTGCTGCGCCTTGCCGACGGAGAAGTTGGCGACACCGGGGGTGGTCACGACGGCTTGCTCGACGGCGGCGCGCGGCACCCGAGCACCGCCCTCGTATTCGAAGGCTCCGTTGATCCGGCCGTTGACGGAGAGGATGCGGCGGTGGGCGCAGCCGCACGGACAGGGTTCGTCGGTCATCGTCACGGCGTCGACCATGTCGTAGCGGATCAGCGGTTGGTCCAGGTTGAACAGGTTGGTCAGCAGCATCCGATCCGCAGGTTGCCGGAATGGCACGATGTTGCCGTCGGCATCCGCCGGTTCGAGAATGACCAGATCGTCCGCGACGTGCATGCCCTCGCCGACGCCGCACGGAAAGGCGTAGGTCCCCTCCGAGCATCCCCAGAACTCCGAGGCCTCGATCCCCCACGCGGCCCGAACCGCCTCCCGCACCGGCGGCGTGCAGAGCTCCCCCGCGACGCTCACCCAGGTCGGTTCGATGGTGAGCCGCCCTTTCATCGCCTCCAGGGCCAGCTCGCGGATGAGGCTCGGCCACCCTTGCAGCGCCTGCACGGCGGGACGGGCGTTGTTGAGGCGGTCGACGATCTTATCCAGGGGGAGCGTGGCATCGCAGCAGTGCGAGGTGGGTCCGCCGCTCTCAAAGGTGCTGAAGGCGTAGAAGATCCCGGATTCGTGCTTGGGGCTGCAACTGAAGCACTGCGCCAGCACCGCGTCCGGGTCCTCGCCGCGTCGCCCGGTCCACCGCGAGCCTTGCATCACGAAGGTGACGAACGCGTCCCAGCCGTAGACGTGGAGTGACGGGGCTTGGACATAGCCCGACGTGATGATCGCCCGGTACTGGCCGTCGAGGTAGCCGTCCCCGCTCAGCTCGTCGAGGTGCTGCTGGACCCGGGCACGTGTCAACCCGGGGACGGTGACCAGCCGGTCGAACTCCTCCATCATTTCGGCCTTGGTCAGGATCGGCAGAGAGGGCAGGTCGGCCTCGGTGAAATTCGCCAGATCGTGCCCCGCCAGTCGTTCCCGCCAGAACGGCGAATGTTCGGCGGCGTGCACGAGCAGCTCTCGAAGCCGCCGTTCGCGCTCTGCGGCGAGCCGCCCGGCGTCCCAGCGCAGCCGGCGTACCCCCTGCAGATACGTATCTTGCAATTGGGCACGCTGGCGCCGGACCAGCTGTTCGTAGGTTTCCCCCGAGGCCGTGCCAGTTGCCCTCGCCTCCACGCGGCGATCGTAGCCCAGGCACCGGGTTCAAATACTGTAGTCAGGCCATTTCCGTGTAAACGACTTGCAACGACCGCTCAGGCCCCGGTGTTCGGCGGAGACAGGCCGGCCTCCTTCAGCAGCCGTCGCTCGTCCACCTTGCTGGACGACGTCAGGGGCAGGTTGGCCACCAGGACGAATTGATCGGGCAGCATCGTTTCCGGGAGCCGTTCGCTGGCGGCCGAACGGACGGCGATCGGGGTGAGTTCGCCCTCCGGTACCACGAACGCGACGACTCCCAGGTCCCCCTGCAGGTCGAAGGTCGTGCACGCCGCCGATGCCACCCCGTTCAGGCCACCGAGCGCCTCGGTCACCTCGACCAGGGACAACCGCACGCCATGTCGCTTGATGACGCGGTCGGAACGCCCCATATATATGTAGTTGCCCCGGTCGTCGCGGAAGGCGAGGTCACCGGTGCGGTAGACGGTGGTTCCCTCGACGACGTCCGTCCGGAGCACGGCCGCGCTCAGCGCCGGGTCGTTCAGGTATCCGGCCATGAGCTGCAGACCGCCGATGTACAGCTCGCCGACCGCTCCGGTGCGATCGATCAGGCCGCCGCGCTCGTCAACAAGGTGAAACGAGCTCCCGCTGTGCGGATGACCGATCGGTACCGGTCCCGCGTCGAGCAACTCGGGCGTCAGTTCGAGATGCGCGACGGCGATCGTCGTCTCGGTCGGGCCGTACCGGTTCACCACCCGCAGTCTGGGACTGGCGGCCCATACCGCCCTGATGTCGGCGCTGGACGGCGCCTCGCCGCCCAACGCGATCACCCTCAGCGCGGTGTCGGCCAGCCGATCGAGCCGGCCGCTTGCCCGGAGCAATCGGAGGTAGCTGGGGGAGAAGCTGGTCGCCGTGATGCCCTCGTCGGCGACGATCGAAAAGAACCTGCGGGGGAACAGCAGGGCCTCGCGGTCGGGAATGACGAGCGGGACGCCCCGCACCAGCGGGGGAAACATGGCGGAGAACGACCCGTCGAAGTGCACGGGCGAAACGCACAGGCATCGGTCGTCCGCGCTGAGTCCCACGGCGTCGGCGCACGCCTGGACCGCGGTGTAGAAGGCCCCCGGGGGGATCTGGACTCCCTTGGGGATGCCGGTCGTCCCCGACGTATAGATGATGTAGGAGACGGGGCCGATCACCGGTTCTGGCGGGTGCCCGTCGGCGGCGCTCAGCTCCGCAACGGAGGTCCACGGCGTGCCGGCCGGAAGTCCCCCCGGGGGCGCCGTCTGGTCAGGGCCCGCGGTGATCACCTGCGCGGGCCGGCAGTCGGTGACGATCTGCTCGCGGCGGATGTCCGGGTCGGTGATGGCCAGCGGCACGAACGTGACCCCGGCCCACAGGCAGCCCAGCGCCGCCACCACGAAGTCCGCCGAGTTACCGATCAACAGGGCGACCCGATCCCCGGGCTCGACGCCTTTCCGAAGCAAGCCGGCGGCGACCGCCCCGGCCGCGGCGCGCAATTCGCCCCGGGTCAACGCGCGATCCAAGTCCTTGACTGCGGGCACATCCGGGGCCCGTTCGGCGTGGTCCAGCACCGCACCGAGCACGTCGCGTCCTGTCACGCCTTCTCGCGGCTGCTGCACGCTCGCTATTCTCGCGCACCCGCGCAGGTCACGAGGCATGACGCGAAAACTCCTGTCGTCCAGCCGCGCTCGGCTTCCGCGGCCGCGGATTGCCGCAATGTGTCAATATGAACGACGTGAGCGTCCGCATGATCGCTCGTTTCCTCGGCGCCGCGCTGCTGACTACCTGCGCGGTGCCAAACGCCGTGATCAGCATGCCTTCGACCGCCGCTGCGGCGCCATGTCCCGACATCGAGGTGGTGTTTGCTCGCGGCAGCGATGACCCACCCGGGCTGGGCGTGATCGGGCAGACGTTCGTCGATTCGCTGCGTCCGCAGCTGGTGGGGAAATCCGTCGCGGTGTACGCGGTCGACTACCCTGCGACCAGCAAGAGCAGCGAATTGGCCAGCTCCGCGTCCGCGGGCGCCAAAGATGCGAGCGCCTACGTCCAGTCCACGGCGGCGAACTGTTCGGACACCAGGATGGTGCTCGGTGGATACTCCCTGGGCGCGGCCGTGATAGACCTCATCACCGCGGCGGGTGCGCCGCCCGCGGGCTTCGTTCCCGCGCCGATGCCGCCGGAGGTGGCTCGCCATGTTGCCGCGGTCGCCGTCTTCGGGAATCCGTGGGATAAATCGCTGCGGGCACCGCTGACCGCGATCAGCCCGCTGTATGGGGCGAAGACCATCGACCTGTGCAACCCCGGAGATCCGATCTGCTCCGACGGCACGGATTCGTCGGCGCACGTCGCCTATGTGCAGAACGGGATGGTCAATCAGGCAGCGAACTTCGTCGCGGGGCGGATCTAGCCGACCGGTGGGCCGTTCAGGCGCGGCCCATCATCCAGCGGGGCCGTGACCAAAGCTGCCAGTACTCGACGACCTGGTAGCCAAGCCCGCGGTACAGGCGCTCGCCCGGCGGCGACGACTGCAGCAGCGAACCCTTGATCCCCGCTTCGAACTGGGACCGCAGCACGGCGGCCAGCAGCCGCCGTCCGTAGCCCTTGCCCTGGTCGCGTGGCCGGGTGGCCATCGACCAAACCACCAGCAGGCCGTCCTCGGTGGCCCCGGTGAACATGGACACCATGCGGTCGCCGTCAAAAATGCCCCACGCCCCGAGGTCCGGGTCTTGCGCGGCCTGGACGGGGATGGCCACCGCGGCGGCGGCATCGGACATGCTGTAGGTATCGGCCAGCAGGGCCCGGGCCTCGGGTAGCTCCTCCTCGGTCAGGGCACGCACCCCGGCCCCGTCGACGTCGGGCGCGTCGGCACCCTCGAGCAGCATCAGGGGAAGGGCCTCCACCACGGCCCAGCCGGCGTCGATCAGCTTCTGGGCGGTGGCCAGGCCGGGTCCGGCCAGCATGACGATGCCGGGCTTCTTGAGGTCGAGCAGCGGCTGGAGGCAGTGGTCGACCAGCACGTCGTTGTCGGACGACTGGCAACAGGCCACGTTGTAGTCGACGCTGATCTCGCCGCTGAAGGCGGTCCACCATTCTGCTTCCACGGTGTGATGGGCCGGCGCGGACCACAGGCGGGCGGCGGCGCCGAGGTGCCGCCTCAATTCGATCGCAGTCCGCGCCATGGCCGTCGATGCTAACGGCACACGCCGTTAATTGCTCGGCGAGCGTGCGCGCTCTACGGCCAGGGCAACGTCTTCGCGCCCGTCCGTGATTAGACCCGAGACCACGCCGTCGATGTCGGCAGCCGATCGATTTTGGCTGAGCTTGAATTTGGCCTCGATCCGGGTGATCGACAATTCCACTCCCACGATGGCGCGCAATTGAGCCTCGATGAAGTCTCGCGGCGCGTCGTCGACCGACCATGATTGCGGTCGCCCGGCCTCGTGGCGCCCGGTCAGTTCACGCACATTTTGTTCGACCCAGCGGGGTCGTCGTGGACGGTGAGTCGCCCGTAGACGTGCGCGGTGACGTAGTTCCACGTGGGCACCACGCGCCCGTGCTCCGCCTTGCTCGCGTACCAGGCCGGGGAGATGTACGCATCGGGTCCCCGCACGATGACCAGGGCCTCGCCGACCGCCGGGCGCCGCCACTGGTCGTTGTTGCGGGCGAGATGCCCCCGAAGCGTCCCCGCGCCGCGGTCATACACGAACGGCAGCATGGTGGCGACGACGCCCTCCGGTGTTGCGGTGATCAGGTCCGCCGCTCCGTGGTGCGTGAGCAGGTCGTCGACGGCCTGCTCGTCGGCGGCGAAATGGGCCGGGATGTACATGTCGTCAAGTATGTCGGCCGCGCGTGATGGCCACTACCGCCGCTGCGTGGGCGAAAATACCGCACCGGGGCGACTGACGTATTCACATTCAGTTCGTCTGTGGCCGACGGGATTTCTGATGCGATATGAGAACTTTCCGGATAACGCGGTCACGTTTGCGGCGGTACAGTACGACACTGGCTAATAGGTTGCATTACGGCAGAAATTGGAGGGCCAGCGCGATGCAGGACCGAATCCGTGACGTCTTAGCTGCCCATGGTCGGATGGCGGTCGATCCGCGTGAGGTGGACGATCAGGCCGACCTGTACGAGCTGGGCCTGACGTCGCACGCGTCGGTCAATGTCATGCTCGCGCTCGAGGACGCGTTCGGCGTCGAGTTCCCCGACGAAGTGCTCAAGAAGTCCACCTTCGCCTCCATAAGCAGCATCGAGCGGGTCGTCGACGGCCTGGTCAACTCGTCTTCCTGACGCGCTGACTGCATGATCAATGTGCCGGGCGAGCTTGACGGGCGCCGCGTGCGCACCGGATGCGACGTCGTGGCCATTGCGGATGTCCGGGACTCGCTGGCCGCGTTCGGGGATCGGTACCTGCACAAGGTTTTTACGGCGAGCGAGATCGACGACTGCCGGGGCCGCGATCGAGTGCCCGGACTGGCGGCCCGGTTCGCGGCCAAGGAAGCGGTGATCAAGGCGTTCGGGCAACCCGAGATGCCGTTTCCGTTGCGCGAGATCGAGGTGACGCATGACGGTCCGCTGCCGCTACTGCGCCTGAGCGGAACGCTCGCCGAGCGGGCGCAACGGCAAGGCTGGCTCAGCTCGTCGTTGTCCCTTTCGCACGCCGATTGCCACGCGATGGCCGTCGTTGTCGTGGTCTGCGGTCCGGCCGAGGCCGGCTAGGGACTTCGCTCATGCGCGGGCCCCCGTGGGGGGCAATGCGTTACGGGACCTGCGTGAATTTGACGCTGCTGGTCAACCTGTACCCCAGCGGGCGGCCGCAGGCCGTGCTCTTGCCGGTGAGTTGAACCGTGCCCGCGAGGGTGCTCGGATCCCACACGTAGTGGGCGTCTTCGGCCCGGTAAACCGTAATGTCGTTGCGACACAACGCATTATTCGTGGTGTCCAGCGTCCATTGTCCGTTGGCCAACTGGGCACGCCCCCACGGTTGAACCGAAGCGCAGCCGTCACCGCATGGAGTGAAGTACCAATCGTCGGTGGTGGTCTGGCCGGTGATGGTGTTGGAGACGGTCACGACGTAGTGCCCGTTCATCACCGGAGCGGCCGACGCGGGAGCAGCGGGTCCGAGGGCGATGCCGCCGAACACAGCGGCTGCGGCGAGAACCGGTGCGGTGGCCATGGTTTCGTTCTCCCATTCGAGTTGATCAGCAAGTCGGGCAAGCGGCCTCTACCGGCAACACCGCGCCGCGGATCGCGGTCAAGATCGCCGGGTGATGGGCCACATGATCGCCGGTGGGTGCCGCGATCAGCCGGGTCCGTCGCGAGGTCCGGCGCAGCCGCTCGAGGGCTGCCCGACCGCCTTTGGCGGCGAACACCTCCGCGTCCTCGGGCGAGGCGATCAGCGTCACGTCGGTTCCCCGGCGGGCGAGCGTCGTCAGCACCGGCTCCGGCAGCCACACCAGTCCAATCCAGCTCAAAAACCGCAAGACGTGTCGCGGAAGGTATTGGTGCATAAGGCGTTTCGCCGGCTCTCGGGCCGGGTTGAGCAGTCCTCTGAGGCGCTTCGTCTTGGCTTCCGACGGGCCGGTGGCCGTGTCAACGACCGCGTTGGCGCGGCGCGCTTTCTCGCGGCCGATCCACTGCATGAACAAGGCGGGGGTAACACGCCAATTCCACATCACCAGGTTGACCAGAATCGCCGATTGCGCACCGATGCTGCGGGCGGCATGGGCGGCGTACCACGAGCCGGAGCAGATCCCGACCAGCTTGAGTTCGCCGGCGCCTTGGCGCGCATGCCTGGCCACCGCTATCGCGTCGGCGATGTCGGCCTTTGAGTAGATGTCGCGCCAAGGGCCCCGGGTGATTTCGCCCGACAAGCCCTGTCCCGCGGGGTCCCAGCGCACCGCCTGCGCCCCGGTCGCCGCGATCCGACGTGACAGCTCGACCCACTCCCGGGCGGGTCCCACGTGCAAGTCGTGGCCGGTCACGAAGAACAACACGGTGCCTGCGGGCGACGGATCGGGGTGCCGGGGCAGCGTGCGGATGGCGAATAGCCCGTTCGGCTCGATTCGTTCGATGCGCTCGACGACGTCTACCCCGTCGGGTCCGTCGGCCGGCACCGTCGCCGTTGTCCGGTATCGGGGTGCGGCGCGATGGGTGCGGGTGGGACTGTTCGCGTCGATCCACTGCGTGATCGCATCGACCGCGGTGAAGGGGATCGGCAACATGTAATCCCGCGGACTCGGCCCGGCGCATTCCCGCAGGCCGGCGGTGATGACCGAATCGACTCCCGCCGCCGACGCGAGGGCCGTGATGCGCCGGTCGGTCTCGTCCGGTCGCCCCACCAGAAGCATGTTGTCGACGCCACGGGCGCCGACCGGATCGGCACGGATCTGCAACGCGGCGAATTCTGCGGCGGCGTGGTCGCTCAACCGCCCGCCGACGATCGACACTTCACCGGGCGTGGCAGCGTCCTCGCCCACCGACAGCCGGAACAGCGTCGCGTGTTCCCGGAGGTAACGTCTGCCCGTTCCGGCGGGATCGAGGTAGACCACCCGGTTGGGCGGGCGCGATTGGCCGGCAAGATATTCGTCGAGGAGCAGGCACCCGGCGCGTATGCCGACAGCCGTCGTGGATTCGGCGCCGATCAGCGTGAGGTAGTCGAGCGCGTGGCCCACACTGGCCACCCAGTTGGCCACCGCGTCGTCACGGCCCTGCGCGTAGGACGAATTTCCCGAGCCCAGGTAGTCGAAATGCAGCACGGCGAAGCCGCGGTGCGCCAAGCCGTCGCCGAGGATCCGGTGCAGGCGGACGCTGTCCATCCCGTCCTTGCCGAGCGAGCCACAGATCAGTACACCGCCCCTGATCTGCTTGTCGGCCGGCAGGTGGAGCACGCCGAACAGCGGCGAATCAGCTGGCCCGAAGAATGTCGGGACTTCGGTCGTAGAAGGCGTGTCGCGCCGACTCCACGCCGGGTCCGCGGCTGCACGGATGTCGTCGGAAGCGGTTGCTAGCGTTTCGTGGGCGGTCGAACCCGGCATGGCGAAATTATACTGTAGGTTTGTATTTTAGCCAGAAAAACTGTCGTCCGGTCTGGAATCGAGGTGGGCCTGGCCGACGCGGCGCCGACGAGCCAGCACGAGGCGGCAGGCATAGAGCACCCCGGAGATCGCGAAGGCCAGCGCGCTGACCCCGGCCCAGTTGAACAGGTAGACGTCTTCGGTGAAGCCGGTGGTCGCCTGGTAGTAGGTGTCGGAGAGCCGGAAGACCAGTGGGAACGAGATCGCGAAGAGAACGCCCGAGACGACGGTGGGAGCCCGGACGTAGTTGATCCACGGAACGAGCAGCCTTCGGCGCGCAGCCTGCCCGCTTTGTACGCGCTGCATCCTGCGGTCGGCCCACGCGTAGATCGGCCATCCGATCAGGTCGTGCGCCACGACGCAGCAGACGAACCACAGGAAGACTCCGGCCCATCCTGCCTCGTGCAGGACCCGGGTAGCCGCGTAGGCGGCGACGGCAAAGCAGATGAGCAGCCCCAACAGATTCAGCGGCCTGGCACCGTAGCGGCGGCGGAACCACTCCATCTCAGCTCGCCTCCGAGAACTCGATTCGGGCGATCCACTTCACGTTGTGGGTGCCGGGCGCCGCGGGAACCATGACCCGGGCCGGGAACCCGTGGTCGAGGGAGAGGTCCGCTCCGTTGACACGAAAAGCGACCATCGAGCCGGCAGAGCAGACCTGTGCGCCCGAGAGCGTCACCGTCAAAGAGTCGAGGGATTCTATTTGCGCGCGGCCGGGTCGTTCGATGCCGACGAGTCGCGCCAGGGCGGCAAGGGGGACACCGGTCCATGTCTGCGTCGTCGACCAGCCTTCCGTGCAGGCGATCGGCAGGTTCGCGGTCGTCAACGGCATGCTGGTCAGCTGTGCCCTGCTGACCGAAAGCCGGCGCGCCCCCACCAGCACCAGCCTCCAGTCCGGGCCGGTCTCCGCGGCGGTGATCTGACGCCCCGCCGCCGTGTGGTTCACCGGAAAGTCGTTTCCTGCGGGGCCACTCGATCGGTAGTGGGTCCCCAACAGAGCGGATCGGCGCATGAAACCGCCGACGTTCTCGCCGGCGGTCACTACGCATACGACGAGCGAAGTGCCGCCGACAAGGGCGAGGGCGCCCCGGCGGGAAATCGTCGGAGCGGCCGGTTCGGGCGGGACGAGCCCGTGGTCGATGTCCTCCGGGCGAGTACCTTCGAGCCCCGTCCGCAGCTCGGTACGCAGACTCCTCGAGCGCAGCGCGCGCAACATTTCCCCGAATTTCACGCAGACGTGGACGACGAAGCCGGCGATGAAAGCCCAGGCGCCGAAGAAGTGGGCGCTGTAGAAATCGATCGTCGTGAGGTAGTCGATGTCGAGGATTCCCGTCGTCATCTCGAACAGCACGCCGCCCACCACCAGGATCAGGCTCAGCCGCTCTAAGAGCCGGGCCACCGAGCGCCACGGCGGCCAGGTGAAAAGCCGGGGAATCACCGACCACAGCTTTGCGAGCACCACCGGGACGAGCGCAAGACCCAACATCACGTGGATGCCCTCGGTGAGCCGGTAGACCCAACTCGGCGACGTCAGCCAATCGAAGAGGTAGAGCCCGAACAAGCCGCGCGCCGGGTTGGGGTCGTTGGTGCTGAACCGGGGGTTGTAGGCGGCGTACGAAATAAGCCCCGTGACGAATTCGACCGGGATTCCGATGAGCAGGACCAGGCCGAACACCGACGTGATCCAGGGCCCCCGGATGGGGCTGCGCCAGGCGCGCGATCCGTTCACAACTCAGCCCTCCGGGCAGGCGGCCGCATCGGCATACGCCTAAACTATAAGTCGACTAATTGGTATTATTCTCGTCCAATAGTATGTAAGCTATGGCTTCTGGTGCATCGTTGGTATAACGCGTACCTGGCAGCCAGGCGTCGACGTAATGACCGGGGATAAGGCAACCGGGGTTGGGGTTGAGGGTTCATGAGTCTGGCTCGTGAGTCATCTGACCCGGCGCATGACTCGCCCGCCCCCGACGTCAGCTATGCCCTGCCGTCGCGGGCGCCCGAGCTGAGCCGGCGCCCGGACTTGAGGGCACGCATCGATTGGGCGCGCGGCTACATCGATCGGGCCCGCAGCGACTCACTGATCAGAAACGGCGTCTTCAGCACCGCGACTCAGGTGGTGAACTCCGCGTTCGGCTACGCCTTCTGGCTCTTGGCGGCGCACCTGTACAGCCCCTCGACCGTTGGACTGACGGCTGCGGCCACATCGGCCACCAGCATCGTGCTGATGTTGTCCTGCCTCGGGGTCGGCGGGATGCTCATCCAGTCGCTTCCCCGACAGCCGAAGGAAACCGAGTGGGCGGCCACGTTCTGGGCGGGGGTGGCGACGGTGACGCTGTTTGCCGCGGCGCTATGTGCGGGCAGCGTCGCGGTGCTCCCGCTGATCTCCCCCGAACTGGCGGCGCTGCGCGGCGTGGGCTTCGCGGCCGTGTTCACCGTCGGCACCGTCGCCCTCACGGTGGGCGTCACGCTCGACTGCGTCTTTCTCGCCGAACGCAAAGCGAACTATGCGTTCAGGCGCAACTTCGCCGTCGGCGCCGTCAAGGTGCTGATGCTCGGGCTCATGGCACTCGCCTTTGCGCCGGACGCGGTGCGCCTGCTCGGGGCCTGGGGAGCCGGGGCCGTGGTGGGCCTCGGTTTTGGTGCGGTGCTGCTCGCCCGTCGTATCGGCGTTGCGCGACCGCCGGAACTTTCGGTCCTGCTGCGGACCGCTCGGGGGTTTCGCTCGCGCGTCACGCTTCACCAACTGATCGGGCTCGGCGCGGGGCTGTTGACGTATCTGCTTCCGGTCATCGTGACGGTGCGACTCTCCGCGCGCGACAACGCCTACTTCTACACGACATGGATGTTGGCGGCGCTCTTCCTCGTCATCGCCCCCGCGTTCTCCAATAACCTGTTCGCCGAGGGCATGCACCGGCCCGAGGAGATCGGCGCGCTGGCTCGGTCGGCATTCAAGACCTTGGGCGCCATCATGGTGCCCGGCTTGGTGGCCATCCTCGTTTTGGGTGGAACGTTGTTGTCCGCCTTCGGTCATTCCTATACCGGCCACTCGGTGGGGCTGTTGAGGCTGGTTGTGCTGGCCTCGATCCCGGACGCGGTGGTGCATGTCTACGTCGGTGTGCTACGCGCCGAGGCGCGGCTCGTCGCCGCGGCCGTGCTGTTGGTCGGCATCGGAGTTGGCACCGTGGTGATTTCGTGGTTTCTGCTGCCGTCGATCGGCATCAGCGCGGTGGGCTGGGCATTCCTGGCGATGCAGCTGTGCGGATGCGCGTACGTCGTACTGGATTGGCGCAGACAGGCTTCGCGCGCTCGGGTGCACAGCGGCCAGGAGATCCGGTGAGGCCCCGGCTCGAATTCGTTTCGGCCACCGACGGCGACGACGTGGACGAGAGGACGTTGGTCGGAGCCGCGACATGGCGCCAGGCCCAGGGCTTCCTGACAACACTCAGTGGCGTCGCTGCCGTCCCCCGTCGGTACGGCCTCAGGCTGATCCGTTCGGGCGACGCGGCCGACGTCAAACCAATCGGCGGCGGTCGGGCGGCGACATCCGGCGCAACGGAACCACTTCCGATCCGGTTCACCCCGGAGGAGCCGCGGTCCGCTCGATTCTCTTACGGGTGGGTGGCGCTGATCGTTCTCTGCAGCGCGGCCGGGCTCGGCGTCCTCTGGGTGGCCGACCAAGCCAATCGAAACGAAAATACTTCCCTCCCAACGTATGTGATGTTCTGGCTCGGCGTGCTGTTGATCTTCGTTCCCGTCGCCATGCGGGCCCTGGCACGCGACGTCAATCCGCTGGAGCGGCTGACCCTTATCGTCTTCCTCGGGCTTGCTCTGTATTTCGTGAAGGTGTTGGGCTCGCCCTACGACTTCACCTTCGTCGACGAGTACGTCCATGTGCGCAATACCCACGCGATCATCAGCAAGGGTCACCTGTTCACCTGGAACCCGCTCCTGGACACGGCCGCTTACTACCCGGGACTGGCCGCGCTCACCGCCGGAGTGGTGGAACTCACCGGGCTGAGCATGTTCGCCGCGGGTCTGCTGATCATGGGCATTGCCCGTGTCCTGGTGTGCGCATTCTTCTACCTCATCTTCGAGAGTGTCACGCGTTCGGGCCGCGGCGCGGCGCTCGCCAGCCTGGTCTATATGGCCAACCCCATGTTCTTGTTCTGGTGCTCGACGTTCACCTATGGGAACCTTGCGGTTCCCCTCGCGGCGTTCGTGGTCTGGTGGGTCGGCCGCACACGCAACCGTGGTGGCATCGCGCCCATGGTTATCGCGGTGGTGGGCATAATCGCGGTGACCCTCACCCACCACGTGGTCGGGTTCATCCTGGCGGGGCTGCTCGTGGCGTGGTGGCTCGCCGAGCGTGTCGGCTGCCACGCGACGAAAGCGGCGCGACGCCAGGTCGGAATCCTGGCGATGGTTGCCTGCGGCGTGACGTTCACGTGGTTCTTCGTCGTGGCGCGTCCGGCCGCGGCATACCTGATCACGGGCAATCTCCTTCCGGCCCTGCAGAGTACGGTCAACGTCATCCGCGGGACCACCGCCCCGCGCAAGCTGTACCACATCATCGCCATGGCCCCACCGGCGTGGGAGCCCATGGCGGGTTATGCGGCCGTTCTGGTGCTCTTGGGGGTCCTGCCCGTCGCCCTCCTGCGCGCGCGGTGGTCTTGTCGCCGGGCACCCGTGGCCGTTGCCACCATGCTGGCGATCGCCTTCCCGCTCAGCCTGGTGCCGCGTTTCGCCCCGAACGGCGTCGCGGTGTCGGGTCGGTCCTCGGAGTACGTTTACACGGGCCTGGGCTGTGTATTCGGCTTGTTGTTCGCCGCGGCGGCGACGAGATGGTACGAGTGGCGGCTGTCCGGGCGCGGCGGGCGCGCCGGGAAAGGCAGCAAGATCCGAACGGGCCGCCTGGCCAACGCAATTGGAAACGCCTGGCGTGACTCGCTGGTCCCGACCGCTATCGCCGCCGCCCTCGTGACCGTCGTGTTCGTCGGTAACGTGACCGTGGGCACCCGGTTCTTCGAACGGCTCCCGGAGGGGTCGAACCCGCACGGCTATGAGAGATCGTTGCAGCCGGACGTCATCGCCGCTTCGATATGGGCTCTGCAGCATCTGGGACCGAACAACATGTTCGGTGCCAACGACATGGACTCGTGGGCGCTCGCCACCTACGGAGATCAAGACCTCGCCGACTCGCGCCTGCTCTGGCCCATCTTCTTTTCCGAATCGATCAACAGCGCGATCGTGCAGAACATCAAAGAGCTGCGGCTGCGATACCTACTGGTCAATTGGCGTATGACGCTCAGCATTCCGAACCTGGCCGACCATTACGTCCACACCCAGGAGCCCGAGGCCGGCCACCAAAGCCACCCGTTCCCGCCGGCAGCTCTCGAGAAGTTCTCGGCCGACCCTTGCATCAAGCTGATCTACGACGCGGGACCCATCCAGATCTATGACGCCTCCCAGATCGAAAGCGGTGCCTGTTCATGAGCCTCGCCTCGCCCCAAGCCTCCCAGACCGGCATGACCCCACGCGCCCGCCGGCTGTGGTTTTACACGTCGTTCGCCGCCGGCTGTGCCGGCATGAATGCGGCAACCGGCTACGCCGGGCCCATCCGTGTCCCGCAAGTCATTCAGCTCGTGCTGGGCCTGCTGATGGTGTTCGTGGTCCCAGGTTTGTCTTTCGTGTGCGCCGCGCTGCCCGACTGGCAGTCATGGGTCGAGCGGCTGCTTGCCAGCTTGGGTATCAGCATCGCCGTGGCGACGTGCGCGGTGGTGCTGCTCGCGGCCATGCCAATGGGCTTCTCGCGGCAGCCATTTGGACAGTTGCTGGGGGGCATCACGGTCGTGCTGTCGCTTGGCGGGCTGTACCGCCTGAAAGCGGGCGCCATAGTCTGGGAGCCCCGCGCCTGGATCAAGAACGCGCTCTCACTGGTCGAAGAACGCGTCGCCGCCGGGCAGCGTGACGCGCTGAGGTTGAACAACCGCACAACGACCGCGAGGCCGCAGCCGCCTTCGGAGACCGATGGTGGACGATCCGTGATGGTCCTCAACTTCTCGTTCGACGGCAAGCGCGCCGGCCCGCGCGCTTGACCGTCGTCGTCTCGGGCTTCGCGTCGATCATCCTTCGCCGAGCGCGCGCCCCGCGGTCCGGTGTGCGACGACCGTGTAGAGCGGGACCGGCAAGGTCACCCGATGCCGGGTAGACAGCTGCCGGTGATAGGTCACGGTCGACGATTCGAACCCCAGCACGCCGAGGAACCGCTTGACCAGCTTGGGGCTCAACGTCCACCACGTCTCGTCGGGGCTTCCCGTCTTGGGATTCGGCTTGAAGCGCATGGCCGGGCGCTGGAACATATCCAGCATCTTGAGCGGGAATACGTCTCTGGGAGAAAGGATGTCGGTGACAATGACGGTTTCCCGGGTGAGGCGGCACGCGTTCCAGAGCGCTTGGAACGGGTCGCGAAGGTGCAGGAGGATCGAGCCGAAGGTCGCCACATCCACCGCTCCGATTTCCTCCGGGACCGCATAGGCGGACGTGTACACCACTTTGGCTCGGGAGTTGAACGCTCCGTGCGCCAACCACCAGGCGTTGTTGATCTTCCGCATGTGTGCTTTGCGGGCCGAGTCATCGTCTGCCGCATCAGATCTGGCGAATGGAACGATGTCCCAGGACTGTTCCTCGGACAAGTCGACCCCGACGACGTCGGCCCCGCGCCGCTCCATCTCGAAGCAGAGGAACCCGTTTGCGGTCCCCATCTCGAGCACTCGCTTGCCCGTCAGGTCGACCCCGCCGAGGTAGCGGTCGACCCCTCGTCTCAAATCCCATTCCCCGTCGAACGTGCCGTGACCCGGGATGTCGATGGTGTGGTAGAAAAAGCACGATTCGGGGTCCGTGACGGTTCGCGGTGGCGCGTAGATCGACGGCGTCGGTGTGAGTTTGGTTGCAAGGTTGTCGCTTAGGACGTCCACGGTTTAATTCCTTCCTTGGGGGAAACTGCAAATAGGCGTTGGTGTCTGCGGAACGTATTCATTTGTCGGTCACACTCGCGGCCTCCGCTCGTGTGCTGGCATTTGCGAACCATGGGTTCGCGTTTCGAGCACGTCGTGGAAAACCTGCTCCCAGGCCCCCACGACCACGTCCGAGGAGTACGCGACCGCCCTCTCGCGAGCCGCCGCTCCCAATCGGGCGCGCAAGGGTGCGTCGGCGACGATGCGATCGAGCGCATTGCGTAACGCCGGTACGTCACCCGGTGGCACGTGAATCCCGTTGACGCCGTCTTGCACCAGTTCGGCCAGCCCACCGACGGCTGACGCGACCACCGGTTTCCCCGCGGCCATCGCCTCCGCGGCGACCAGGCCGAACGGCTCCGGCCACACCGAAGGCGCCACGGCGGCAAGGCAATTGCCCCATCCGCGCAGGACCTCGTCACGGGGGAGGATGTCGTCGGAGACGATGACGCCGGGCGGGAACGAGGTCGGGGTGTCGTGTCGCCGGATCCCGGCCAGGACCAACGGCGGCCTGTTTTGCAGGCCCGACCAGGCCTCCAGCAGGACGTCGATGCCCTTGTGTGGTCCGAGCGCGCCGGCGAACATGAGGTAGTCGCCTTCGGGGGGCACGAAGGCCGGACGCGGTGCCCGTGCGGCCTGGAATGCCTCGTCCGGGACGAACGGCGGGATCACGTCTATCCCTTGGCCGGTACCGGCGACCAGCGGCCTCGAGGCGTCGGCAACGAATCGGCTGTTCGCGACGTAGCGATCGACACGCCCGCGCCACGGCTTCATCGCCGCCAGTCCGGTGGTGAGTGCGAAACCCTTTGCCGCGCCGTATTGCTCGCGCGAGCACGACAGGCACTTCGTGTACCCGGGGCCCGTGCAGACGCTGCCGCGATGAACGTAGCCGACCCGTGGGCAGACGAAGCCATAATCGTGCAGCCATACGACCAGTCGGGTTCTCGCCGACGGCAGCAGAGGCAGCAGCGAGTACAACAGCCACGAGTGCACATGGACGATGTCCGGCTGCCGCTCCTCGATGAGCCGCGCAATCGCGCGGACCAGGCCCGGGTCGGGAAGCGTTGGGTGGAAGGGCTTTTCGGGGTCAACGTAGAGCGAATTGAGAAGGCGCCCCCACCCGGCCATCCGATGTACTCGTACGTCGCCGTCGTGCTCGGTGCGCGGTCCCTTCGCCCCGGCCAGAGTCAACACCTCGACCTCGTGGCCCCGGCGCGCCAGCTCACGCGAAAGCTGTTGGACCGCGAGATCGCGCCCACCCACCAACGGGGGTGGGTAGCAATCGGTTGCCTCGAAGATCCTCACCTCATGTCTCCTGTCGCCGACCTAGGCAAGCACCGGTCGCAGTGCCTCACCGACCGCACCGGTCAGATAGGCCGCATACGACTTGCTGAAGTGGAACCGTTCGTAGTACACGCGGATGTCGGCGATGACGGGTTCGCATCGATCCGCACACACCCACGGGACGGTCGGGACGTACAGCGCACCGGCCGCCGACGCGGCGGACTGCTCGGCTTCGGGGCTTCCCGACGGCATGCCCTCCGATCTCGGCACGCTGCACTCTTGAACCGCGCTGGCATGGGCCGCCAGGCAGTGCGCGTCGTCTTTCTCCCACGTCGGGATGGCGCCGAGCATGGCGAACCGGGTTTGGGGTTGGGCCAGTTCCCGGAAGGTCGAGGCCCAGCCCTCCTGCCACTGCGCAGCGGTCGGCTGGCTGCCGTCGGCGAGCAGCTGCGTGCCGGCACCTGTCGCGATCACGAGATCCGGATGCAGTTTCCGGATTGCGGCTACCGCACTCCGATGGAATTGATAGCACTCGTCGTTCGGCGCCTGGGTCTGATACGACATGAAATGGAGGTTCAGAGCCGGGCAGCTGTTCATGTAGAAGGTGCGCAACTTATAGCCGTACGCCGCGGCCACGCCCTCGAGCGCCGCCCCCCACATCCAGGCGCGGGAATCTCCGAAGGTAACCATGAGCTTGGTGCCGTGCTCGGCGCCGGCCGCACATTGCCCGAACTCGTGTCCCAACTCCGACTTGGAGAAGTCGACGAAATCGGGAGGAAGCGCGATCTGGTAGCAGTCGAAGCGTCCCGCGGCCTTGGCCAGGTCCAGTTTGGTCAGCGAATCCGCCACGGACTTCGGCAGGACGTTGAGGCTTTGGGCGGCCTGGACGGCTTCGAGCACCTGCGCCTGCCCCACGGATGACGGCTGCGGCTTCCATGCGTTCCAGGTTCGCTCGTGCGAAGCGATCTGATGCTGTGCCACCGCGACCGTCAACAAGGTCAGGGCCACACCGATCGCCAGAGTCAATTGCGTCCGAGACCTCAAGAAGGCGGACCGGCGCACGGGATTCTCGATCACTCGAAAGGTGATTGTCGAAGCCGCGACGGCAACCAACAGCAAGCCGGAGTTTTGCCACGCGCTGAGCTGGTGCCCGGCATATCGGGCGGCGATCACGAGGATCGGCCAGTGCCACAGGTAAAGCGAATAGGACCGCGCCCCTAACCACTGCATCGGGCGAACGGAGAGGACGCGGCCGACGACCGTCTGCGGGTTGCCGCATCCGGCCGCGATCAGCATCGCGCTGCCGACCACTGGGATGGCCACCGCCCAGCCGGGATAGGGCGTCGATGACGTCAGAATCAGTGCGCTGGCCGCGATCCCGGCCAATCCCAACAGCGCGCTCACCTGGTGCACCGATTGAGGCGCTCGTGAAACCGCGGGCCCGAGCACTGCGATCAAGGCTCCCAGAGCGAGTTCCCAGGCGCGGGTCAGCGGAGAGAAATATGCCCACGTCGCGTTCGACGACGTCTGAACAACCGACCACGCAAGCGAAGCGCCGATGAGCACCAGCAGCGAAGTGGTGAGCACGGCGACCACGTTGCGGCGCTTCGACAGGCGAACGACGATGGCCACCAACAGAAAGAGGGTTGGCCAGGCTAGGTAGAACTGCTCCTCGACCCCGAGCGACCACATGTGCTGAAGAGGTGACGGCGGCAGTCGCGACCCGAGGTAGTCGGTCCCTTGCTCGGCAAAGTGGATGTTCGCCGCGAACACGGCCGTCCATTTCGCATCGTTGGCGACTTCGTTGCCGGAGATGAAGCCGAGCAGCTGGTAGGTCACGAAGATCGTAGCGAGCACCGTGACGGTTGCCGCCGGAAGGATGCGGCGCACTCGCCTGGCGTAGAAGCGCCACAGGGAAATCCGGCCATCGTTGATC
Source organism: Mycobacterium sp. IEC1808 (assembly GCF_002101935.1). Classification (NCBI taxonomy): domain Bacteria; kingdom Bacillati; phylum Actinomycetota; class Actinomycetes; order Mycobacteriales; family Mycobacteriaceae; genus Mycobacterium; species Mycobacterium sp. IEC1808. Next base: position 25,661 of record NZ_LQPV01000033.1, read on the forward strand.
TGCTCGTGCAGGAGCAGGCCGGTGATCAGAAATCCGGAGATGACGAAAAAGACGTCCACACCGACGAACCCGCCGGTGAAGGGCTTCCCGTAGCCGTGAAACAAGAGCACGAGTCCGACCGCGACGGCGCGCAGGCCCTCGATGTCTGGGCGAAACCGATCGCCGCGCCTGGCCGCCGGCGAAGGGCCGGCATCGGCGAGCCGCGCTCGACGGGCGACGGCGGCATCCAGCGATGCGACCGTCGTGCCGCGGTGTGCCGTCGCCCGATGCGTCATGAGGCTCGCGGACGGGACTTCGCTCGGGAGGGGCTCGCCGCCCCATCCCTTAGCCGCGTGATCACGAACGGCATCTGCTCCTCCCAGCGTAAGCAGGGGACCAAAGCGGTCCGTAGGTCACCTCGGCCCGTGAGTCCGACCGGTTGAGCGTATACCGAAGATGCGCTTATACGGGCAGAGTACATCCATTTTGTCTCAAATAGGGCCGATTCGCAAACCTATAGTTTCCTCGGACCGGAGCGGGTGTTGCACCCCACGCGTCGGCCGCGACCAGCGAAGCGATAACCCGGCACCCGACGGCTTATCGCCCAACGCGTCACGACAGCTTGCCCGCCCCCGTCACCGCAGGGGGTCGGCTTCGATGCCGTCGGGCGCGCACTCGTCCGCCGGCACCAGGGCGCGCGCCGGCCACAGGGACCACAGCGTCAGGTATGCCAGCCCGAACAAGGCCCCGACCGCCAGCGCCAAACCGGTCGGCTGGACGTAGGCAAGCGGCGAACGCACCCAGTCGAACGTCGTCGCCGCCACCGCGCCCGGCTGGGTGAGCAAATCCCAAGAATTCCACCGCTGAAACCGCCCGATCACCACGCCGATAGCGCACAGGCCGACCGACACGACCACCGCGATCCACCCGATCACCGGGCCGAACTCGCGTTCGATCCGCCGGCACACCAGATGCACCGAGACCACGCCGAGGATGACGCCGGTCCACGCGGCGACCCCGTATTGCATGACGTGCCGCCACAATTCGACGTCGTGCCGTAGGTGCACGAGGTCGGTCATCAGGTACGGGGCATTGGGCAGGAACGCCAGCCACAGCAGCCCGATCGGCACCAACCAGATCCGGCGGCGTACCACGCCGAAACCGGCCGCACAGAACACCGGAATCCACGCCAACGCCAGGTTCCACACGAAAAAGCGGGTCGGATAGCTCGCGGGGGGAAACGGGTCGGTGACACCCAGGACGAGGGTCAGCCCGGTGGTTGCCACCAGCGACACCACCAAGACCACCCGGCGCGCAGACGTCATGAATGCAGTTTGCCAGCCACGAGCGAGCGGTTCGATGACTGCGCGCCCGCCGCGGCCGTCTCGGTCAGTCCCGTGACTCGGAGTAGGGCAGCACCTCCGATGAGAACGCTTGAGGCACTGGGACTTTCGCGATCAAATGGTCGGGCACAGCGGTGGCCACCAGGAGAATCACCACCGTATCGGGAACGTGGAGAACGGTCGGGCGATGTCCGGACGTAGCCGCCGCTGTTCGTCGAACAGGCCCGTCTGCATGTCTTTCGTGGTGCCGAAGTCGTAGGCGGACCAGGCCAGGGCGCCCATACAGCGGGGATCGTTGTCGATCATCGCGCGGACGGCGCTGTAGTAGGCGGCTCGCTCCTCGGGTGACGAGGTGTTGGTGATGCCGAACTCGCCGATGATCAGCCTCTTGTTGGCATTGGCCGGGTGACCGTACGCCTGGAGGGAGTCCGTGGCGTGGGGCAGGTAATAGACGTGGAAATCGAGAAAATCGCCCAGGTGGTCGGTGTAGTAGTCCTGCGTCCATCCGGTGCGCGCCGTGACGCTTCGGGAATAGGTGATCGGCAGCCCGGCAGACCGAACGATGCCGCCCAACTCGGTCAGCATTTCGGCGACCGGTTCTGGCTGGTTGTATGTCCAGCCCACCGGCGCCAGCGGCTGGGACGCCTCATTGACGATGTCGACGCCGATGACGTTGGGGTAGCTCTTCAGCAGTTGCGCGAGCTGGCGATAGGTCTCGGTGGATTGCGCCCAGGTGTATCTGCCCCAATGCCCCAGGTCACCGCCGCAGGCGTAGACGAAGAGGCCAAGGGCCTGGGCGTGGTCGAGGAATTGTTGCCACCGGGCCAGGTACTGCGTGAGTGTGATGCTTTCCAACGCCAGGACCAGCGTATTGCCGAAGATGCGGACCGCATTCGCGATCGTCGCGATGTCCTCCAATTGCGGCGCGATGAGGCCGTGCCAATCCCAGACACCCCACAGCGACGCCCAGATGTCGTTGCCGTCGGCGGCGGTCGTCTGAGTGAAACTGTTGACGAGGTTGACCCCACGAAACTTGGCGCCCGGAGGGATGCCGGGATCGCTCAGGCTCTGGGCGTTCAGGATGGCCGCAGCCCCAACGGATCCCGAGAGCGCACCGACGGCGGCGAGGCCACTCGCCCCGTGCAGAAATGTCCTGCGCGAAACCTGGCGCGTCATCAAGGGGTCGCTAGCAGCCGACGGCCGGTCATCGGTCGTCGCCTAGGTGAGTGCCGGTTGGAGTGCCTCGCCGAGCGCGCCGGTGAGGTAGACCGTATAGCTGTTGGTGAAGTGGAACCGGTCTTGGTAGACGCGGGTGTCGGCGATGACGGGTTCGCATCGGTCGGCGCATACCCAGGGCAGGGTCGGAATGTAGAGCGCTTGGGCGGTGGTGGCGGCGGCTTGCTCGGCGCCGAGGTTGCCGGATGGGATTCCCTCGGCGACCGGGACGCTGCATTTTTGGACTGCCATGACGTGGCCGGCCAGGCAGTGGGCGTCGTCCGTTTCCCAGTCGGGGATGTCGCCGAGCATCACCAGCCGGGTTCCGGGTTGGGTCAGCTGCTTCAGGGTTGTCTCCCAGCCTTTTTGCCATTGGGCGGGGGTGGGCTGGCTGCGGTCGGCGAGCATATGGGTGCTGAAGCTGGTCACGAGCACGAGGTCTGGATGCAGGTTTCGGATCGCGGCGATCGCGGCCGGACGGAATTGGTCGCAATCGACGTCCGGCGTGCCTTTCTCGTACGAAAAATAGTGGAGATCGGGAGGCGAACAGGCTGCCATCAGGAAGGTTCGCAGCTGGTAGCCGTTCTTTGCGGCGATGCCTTCGAGCGCCGCCCCCCACATCCGGGCACGCGAATCTCCGAATATCACCATGCGTTTGGCGCCATGCTCATCGCCGGCCGCACACTCTCCGAACTCCGTCCTCTTCGGGTCGGCGATATTGGCGGGAACATCGACGACCTGGTGGCAGTCGAAGTGCCCTTTGGTCATCGGCCAGTCATCGTTGGTCAGGAAACCTACCGATTTGGGCAGGGCGTCGGTGGTTTGGGCCGCGTGGACGGCTTCCAGCACCTGCGCGCCGGTGGCAGCCGTGCGGGCCGGGTTCGTCGAGGCGCCCTGGGGGCCCGCCGGCGCGTTCGACGTCGAGCACGCACTCACCACGACGGCGGCGGCCGCGACCAACCGGGCGGCTCGGTGTCCGTGCCGCTTTTGAATGCCGAAAGTTGTCATAAGTTACGACCCAGTTCGTAGCTCCGCGGCTGACCGCCCGCTCGTGTCCAAAAAGCATGATACTTGAAGTTGGGCGTAGCGCTTCGCATCATATGAAAAGTATGTATGATCCCTGTTTATGTGTATGGCCGGTACGGACCTCCGGGCGCCTCGACTAGCGCTGTCGCTGGGGACGCCGTGCCGTTTCGCGGCTCTACACCCTGCTCTCGCTGCCGGCAACAATTAGCCAAGGGACAAAACATGCCCGCACACACTGTGACGGCCAACTACTGGTTACAGGCGAACACGGGTCTCCGCGAGCGCGACAGGCGGCGGCCGGCCCACCGGGTCCGTTCCCGTGCGCCCTTGCGGATCGGCCTTGCCGGAGGCGGAACGGACGTGTCGCCGTATTGCGACACCTATGGCGGCATCGTCCTGAATGCCACCATCGACCGATACTGCTACGCCACCCTGGAAGAGACCACGGACGGCGCCATCGAGTTCCGCGCACCCGATATCGAGGTGAACGACCCCGTCGCCGACGGGCCGAAGCCGGCCGGGTCGCCACCGCTGACCCTGCACCAAACCATCTATGAACGCCTGACTCGCGATTTCGATCTGGGTCGGCCGGGTCTTCGTCTGACTACGGTGTCGGACGCACCTCCCGGATCCGGCTTGGGCTCTTCGTCAGCCCTGGTCGTCTCGGTGGTGGAGGCGTTTCGCGAGTTCTTCGCCTTGCCGCTCGGCGAGTACGACGTGGCACGGCTCGCCTTCGAGATCGAGCGCAACGACTACGGCCAGGCCGGGGGAAGTCAGGACCAATACGCGGCGACGTTCGGTGGCTTCAACGTGATGGAGTTCGGGCCCGGCGGACGGGTCATCGTGAATCCGTTGCGAATCAAGGAGGCAACGCTGCGCGAGCTCGAGGCATCGATTGTGCTGTTCCACACCGGGGTTTCGCGCAAGTCCGCCGAAATCATCGAGCGCCAGACCACCTACATTTCAGCGGGCTCCGCGTCGCAACTCGCAGCTACCCACGAACTCAAGGAAGAGGCGGTTGCGATGAAGGAGGCCTTGCTGAAGGGGGATCTGGTCCAGCTCGCCGGAGTTCTCGAGCGGGGATGGCGAATGAAAAAGAAACTGGCCGAGGGCATTTCGACTCCCCGCATCGAACACTGCTTCGATGTCGCGCTTGCGGCAGGCGCCCTCGCGGGAAAGGTGTCGGGCGCAGGGGGCGGGGGATACGTCCTGTTCCTCACGGACCCGGTCCGGCGGCCGGCGGTCACGCGGGCTCTGGGCGACTTGCACTTCGGCGCGGTACAGCCGGCACATTTTGTATCGGAAGGAGCGGTAGCGTGGGCGCTGCGATGAACACCGAAATGCTTGCATTCATCGACGGAGAGATGGCGAAAACCCGTGCCAGCCTCGACGCCTTGCAAGATCTGCGATACGCAACAATTTTGGCGGATATCTCGTGCGCGATCATCGAATCCTTGCGGTCGGGCGGAAAGATAATGTTCTGCGGAAATGGCGGATCGGCCGCAGATTCGCAGCATCTGGCCGCAGAGTTGGTCGGCCGCCAGAACTACGATCGCGCTCCTGCTGCCGGGATCGCCTTGACCGTTGACACTTCGGCCCTCACCGCGATCGGTAACGATTACGGATACGAATTCGTTTTCGCCCGGCAGGTCGAAGCGCTCGGGCGTGCCGGGGACGTTCTCATCGGGATCTCGACCTCGGGTCGCTCGGTGAATGTCGTCAGGGCGCTCGAGGCCGCGAAGGCGATGGGTGTCGTCACCGTGGCTTTCACCGGCAACCAGCCCAGAGACATGGGCATCGCCGAATATCAATTGAACGTGCCTGCCAGCGAGACGGCCAAGATACAGGAGCTTCACATCATGTGTGGCCACATGATTTTCGCTCTGGTGGAGCGGGAGCTCTTCCCGATCGAGCGAAGCGCAGACGCGTTTCTCTTCGACACCACGGGCGTGTGAGCGTGATCGAGATTTCTCCGCCAAAGCCCATGCGCGTTGAGGCGACTCCAGCCGGCCAAACGAGCGGGATGCGGCCATCGGATATCGATGGTGGATCCGACGCCGTCATGCTCGTCGGCCCGGGCGCTCGTTTCCTCTCGGCCGTCGGATACCACAACGCCGCGATAGCCAATGCCTTCGCGCGTCGCGGCGATCCCGTGAGCGCCCTACTGATCAGGGAGCTGTGCCCGCGTCGCTTCTACCCCGGACGCGACAGGGTCGGAACGTATGGCCCCGAGGCCCTGCACCTCGAGGGCATTCCGACATGTGAGGGCCTCGATTGGTATTGGGGCGCCTCAATTTTTCGTTCGATCCGGTTCCTCCTCCGGCGGCGACCGAAGGTGGTCCTGCTCCAGTGGTGGGCGGCGCTGACCGCGCACAGCTACCTGGTGGTTGCGTTGGTGGCCAGGCTGATCGGCGCGCCGGTGGTGTTGGAGATGCATGAAACAACGGACGTCGGTGAGGCGGCGGTTCCCTTCGTCACGTCATACGCCCGGGTGGTGATGCGCCTTTTGGCGCGGTTGGTCTCCGGGGTGGTCGTTCATTCCAAGTCCGACATCGATGTGATGCAGCAGTTTTATCCCTGCCTGCGGCGACTGCCCTTTTCGGTGGTATTTCCCGGACCGCTGGAGGACGTGGGCGATGGTGAATCCGCCGCCAAGAAAAGGGTGCGCAGCGAGGGAGATCCAGTGCGGTTTCTCTTCTTTGGGGTCATCCGCCCTTACAAGGGCATCGATGAACTCGCCGAGGCCTTTTCCATGCTGATGCGCGACGGGGTGCGTGCCCATCTGACGGTGGCCGGCGAGCCATGGGGCGGCACGGAGGAGGCCTTGCAAACTATTCGAGACACGGGTGCGGAGAATCACGAGATCATCCTGGGATTTCTTCCGGAAGACCAAGTCAGAGACTTGTTCGAAACAACAGACGTCATAGTCGTCCCGTATCGCCGTGCCTCGGCCTCGGGACCGGTCAACTTGGCGATGGAAGCGGGCCTGCCCCTGGTCACCACGAAGGTGACCGCGCTTCAAGAGGCCTGTGAAAATTACGGCGGAGTCGTTTTCGCCGACGTGGGAGATCCGGTCGGGCTGCGCGACGCCATGCTGCGATCCATGACGAAAGTCGGTACGCGCTTTGATAATCCGCACAGCTGGGATGCCAACGCTGATTGCTATACCGATTTCTTTCGCGAACTTGCCCAGCGGTGACGTGCGATCGAAGGCCCTCACAGCGACCCCGATTCATGCTGCGCTACCAGCGAACTGAAGCCACGACGACGCCTCGGCCCGCGCTGTTCCTGGACCGCGACGGGGTCCTGAACCGGCATATCGTCGACGGGTACGTCATCGAGCCCAGCGACTTCGAGCCGATAGACCTCGCGCTCGAGGCGGCGGCCGCCGCCCAAACGGCCGGTGCCGCACTAGTCGTCGTCACCAACCAGGGAAGCATCGGCACCCGTAAGGCAACCGAATCGCACGTCATGGTCATCCACGCCCTGCTTGTCGCCGCGCTCGCCGCGCACGGGATCGCCATCGACGCGATCTACACGTGCCCCCACCATCCGCGGTCCGCCGACCCGGCGCAGAGATATTGCGAGTGTCGGAAACCGAAGCCCGGCTTGATCCTTGCCGCAGCGCGCGACCTCAACCTGGACCTGGCCCGTTCAATGCTGATCGGCGATCAGCCCACCGATATTGCCGCCGCCCACGCCGCCGGGATCGCACCGGATCGAGCGCTGCTCGTCGGGCCGACCGCCGGAACGGAATTGGCCGGCCGTGTCCGCGAAAAGCTTGGGCGGCACGAGGACTATGTGGACCGGCGCAGGCGCATGAGGCACGTGGCGAACGTTCGCTGATCAAGCGCCGTCCACCGCGAAGCTGCCAGGACGACCGGCAAGTCCGTGTCTTGCGAGGTGCCGTCGCGACGGCAACGCGTGGCGTCCCTTCGCCCTGACGAAGACTTCCATGTCAGTCCGGGCCAACGCGCACAGCATGCCGACGGCGGCGACCGGACGCATCCCGGTCCCTCCGGATCGAAATGCCGTCGAGAATGCGTCGACGGCCGCTGCCCAGTTTCCGGAGATCAATTCGATGCGCCCCCGGGCGATTTCGGCTTCCTCGTTCTGCCGGGAGCTGTCCACGCGCACCGCCTCTTCCAGGTCAGCGGTGATGCCCGGCGGAAGGCGGTCACTGACGTCCGACAGGAACGTCTCGAGAAAGCGAGTCCTGTCGTTGGTGGTGTTGAACCAGCTGCGCGTCGTCACCTGCGTCGAGTGCCGGCGCCAATTGCCGAGGAGCCTGGGTGAGGGGGCGAATTTACCGGTCATTGCGAGCCGGAGCCAGGTGGGAAGATCGACGTAATTCGTGTTCTCCGGTTGCCAAAACCCCCCGACCTCGTCGAGGGCCGTCCGCCGAATCATCACCGTCGACGCGTTGATGAAGTTGAGTCGCACCAGGGCGGGCAGGATCGAGCCAACCGGTTCGTTGCGGGCGACGGCGCCGCGCGGCTTGTGCCAGTATTTCGCGTAGGTCACCGCGTTCTCGTCCATGAGACCCGCTGTCCCGTAGCTGAGTACGACGCCAGGATCGGCGAACAGCGGCAGCTGGTGCTCGATCTTTTGATCGGGCCAGGTGTCGTCGCCGTCCAAGATCGCGACAATCGGACTTTTCGCGCTGGCGAGTGCCAACTCGTACCCACGCGCCAGTCCGCCGATTCCTTCGTGGGGCCTGCGGATGACGATAATTCGCGGATCTTTAAAGGACTCGGCAATCTCGGCGGTGCCGTCCTGCGAACCGTCGTCGACGACGATCATCTCCCAGTCGGGATTTGTCTGCCGGAGAACACTTTCGATGCAGGTCCCGATGAACGCACTGTGTTGATACGTCGCCGTGAGGATGCTGACGGATGGCATTGACGCCGCCTAGGTGAGTGCAGGTTGGAGTGCCTCGCCGAGTGCGCCGGTGAGGTAGACGGTATAGGTGTTGGTGAAGTGGAACCGGTCTTGGTACACGCGGATATCGGAGATGACGGGCTCGCATCGCTCGGCGCATACCCAGTTCAGGGTGGGGATGTAGAGCGCCTGGGCGATGGCGGCGGCGGCCTGCTCGGCCTCGAGGTTTCCCGACGGCGTGCCCTCGGCGCGGGGCACACTGCATTTCTGCACTGCCATGACGTGGCCGGCCAGGCAGTGGGCGTCGTCGTTTTCCCAGTCGGGGATGTCGCCGAGCATCACCAGCCGGGTACCCGGCTGGGCGAGTTCCTTTAGCGTTGTCTCCCAGCCTTTTTGCCATTGAGCGGGGGTGGGCTGGCTGCCGTCGGCGAGCATATGGGTGCTGAAGCTGGTCACCAGCACCAGGTCTGGATGCAGATTTCGGATCGCGGCGATCGCGCTCCGGCGAAATTGGGCGCAGTCTCCGTCCGGGACGTGCTTCTCATATGAAAAGAAGGGCAGATCCAGCGGCGCGCAGTCGCCCATGTGGAAGGTCCGCAGCTGGTAGCCGCCTTTCGCGGCGATGCTTTCCAGCGCGGCTCCCCACATCCCGGCGCGGGAGTCCCCGAACGTCACCATGAGCTTGGTGCCGTGCTCGGCGCCGGCCGCGCACTGCCCGAACTCGGATACGGAGGGGTCGAGGACATTCGCGGGCAGGCCGACCTCGTGCGGGTCGACCTGGTGGCAGTCGAAGTGCCCGGTGGCCATCGGCCAGTCGGCTTTGGTCAAAAAGTAGCCAACCGCATCGGGTAGGGCGTTGATGGTTTGGGCCGCTTGGACGGCCTGAAGCACCTGAGCCGTCGTGGCGAAGACCCGGGCCGGGTTCGGCGGGGCGCCCTGCGGCGCAGCCGGCGCGTTCGACGTCGAGCAGCCAGTCAGAACGACGGCGGCGACCGCGATCGTCACGACGGATGCTTTCAACCCGGGCCTGAGGACCTTTGTGGAGAACGCCCTTGCTGCACAGTAGTTTTGAGTCATCGCCGGGCCTGGTGCTGCTGCGCAGATCTTCAGGACAGAGCCAGCGGTTGGCGGCTGAGGAGAACGTCGGCGGCATGCGCTCGAGCTTCGCGCCACCCCCGGTGGGAGAAGTCGCGGTATGCCGCCTCGGTAATCGCCGGCACCTTGTCCTCGTACACCCACCGATAATCGTTGTGCATGTCGTAGACGTGGAACCCCTGCTCTTGGAACGGCCGCAACGTGGCCTCGATTTCGGTCCTCACCTCGAGTGCCACCACCAGGTTGGGATGGGTGAATTCAGCGGCGATTTGGGGTGCGATGGCCGTTTCCGCGCCCTCGACGTCGACCTTGATGAACGAGACCCGCGGAGCGTCGGCACCCACGAGGGACGCGAGCGTGTCTGCGGCCACGGCGGTGGGAATCCAGGTGTTTCCCGTGAAGCGGCGGTCAAAATCGCCCTTGGCCGGTGGGCTGAGCCGGGAGAAGGCGTCAACGCTGGGATGCAGGTAGAAGGTGAGCTCGCCTTTCTCCGGGGCGCACGCCGCCTCGACGACGTGGACGATGCTGCCCGCCCCATTGAGCTCGACGTTGGTGCGCAGCCGCCGCGCGGTGTCGGGCGCGGCTTCGATCGCGATGACCTTCCCGGACGGACCGACGCGCTTGGCGAACAGAAGGGTGAAGTAACCGATGTTGGCGCCCGCGTCGACGCAGATATCGCCTTCCTGGACGTGCCGCAGAATGAATTCGGACAGCACCGGTTCGTAGGTGCCGCGGAAGCGGAGGCAGGACGTGATGGCTGAGCTGTCCAGGCCGGCGATGAACTTGGTCCCGTAAATGGATTCCACCGGCGTTTCGTCCGGCTCGCTGCCGAGCGCCGTGAGCAGCTGGCTGCATCGGTTCACGAAGACTTTCTTGGCGAGCATCGGCAGGTGTTCGTTCGCGACGCATGCGCGCATGTACCCGACTAGGGCATGGCTCGCGCGTCGCTTGGTCGGGCTGAGAGCGGGCATTATGTGCTTCCCAAGGGTCTCGTTGCGGTCCAACGTGGCGGGGATGGGTGATGACTGGTAGTCGGTGATATTGGCTTAAATCATCTTTTTAGTCAGCGTATCACGTGACAGCAAGACTGTAAGAGGCTTAATATGCGTCAAAAGATACGATAGACCCGCTAATGGGCATGGCGCGCACCCTTCACCGACTGCGCTACACCGGATCGCGCTGCGGGTCCAGGAGGTCCGATGGAAATTGTGATCGTGGGATCTGGTCCGTCGGCTGCCGCGGCCGCCCTGGCGCTTGAAGGTGTTCGCGAGGCGACGGTCACCGTTTTGGATCTGGGCACTCAGCTCGAGGACGGGCGACAGGCCGCCCGGGCGGCCATGGCAAGCACGTCGCCAGACCGCTGGAGTGCGGACGACTTGGACCTGGTCTCCGCGCTTCCGAAGGCCACGGTTGCGGGCCAGCTTCCGGTCAAGCAGATATACGGGTCGAACTTCGTGTTCGCGAACGCGGGCCAACTCGACGACATCGACGCGGACGGTGAGGCCAACCCTCTGGTGGTGTCGGGGGCCTACGGCGGGTTCTCGAACACGTGGGGGGCACAGGTGATGCCCTATTCGACGGGGACGTTCAAAACGTGGCCGATCTCGCGCCTCGACCTGGAACCGCACTACCGCGAAATCCTCAGCCAGATCCCGTATTCGGGCGAGGCCGACGACCTCGAGGAGACCTTTCCGCTGATGGGTGCTCCCGAGCATTTGCCCGCGGTCACCGATCGCACGTCGTCGGTGCTGCGGCGCTACGAACGGAATCGGATCGCCGTCCGGCGGCACGGGGTGACGGTTGGTCATGCGCGTTTGGCGCTGAAGGGATCGGCATGTCGTCGGGTCGGCCTGTGCATGACCGGCTGCCCGTACCAGCTCATCTATTCCGCGTCGCAGACTTTCGATCGGCTCAGGGCACAGCGCCGGGTGGATTACCGGTCCGGCGTGCGGGTGGACCGCATCGAGGAGGACGCGGCGGGTCGTGTGTCGGTTCACGCCACGGAAGTCGACACGGGGCGGCGGCGGATTTTCGGTGCGGATCGCGTCTTGGTCGGGGCGGGAGCGATCGGCACGACGAGGATCGTCGCGGGCTCCCTCGGACTCACGGATCGCTCCATCAGATTGGCGGAATCCGTTCAGTTCATGACGCCGTTCCTGTCGATGCGGCCGGTCGCCGAGCTGACACAGGACGGCGAGTTCACGCTCAACCAGTTCAACATCTTCGTCACCTTCGACGGGGACGGCAAAGAAGCCGCACTCGTGCATTGCTACCCGTACAACGACATCATGTTGGGGGCGCTGCCGGGCGTCTTGACCTCTGGGTCGCTCAGCGCGCTCGCCCGAACGGGCCTGCGGCGCCTGACCGTCGGCCTCGGCTACCTGCCCTCGTGGGCCTCGCCCCCCGTCGAACTTCGCATCGGCCGGGTCGAGGCCGACGGGTCGCTACCGCCGGTCCGGGTGACGTCGGGCCGCAATGAGGCGACGCGGCCGATGCTCGAGCGGGTGCTCCGACAACTCCGGCGTTGCGGTCGAGCGCTCGACCTGCACCCGGTACCGGGCCAAACGAAGCTCTCCGGACCGGCGAAGAGTTACCACTACGGGGGATCGTTTCCCATGCAGGCGAAGCCTTTCGGCCCGTTCGCCAGCGACTCCCTCGGCCGGGTAAAGCCTTGGCGCAACGTCCATCTCGTGGATGCCTCGGTGTTTCCGACGGTGGCGGCGACCACGTTCACGTTGACGATCATGGCGAATGCGCACCGAATCGCCACCGAAGCCCTAGGGGGATCGCGATGACTTCAGACCGGGTGGCGATCACGGGTGCGACCGGTTACCTCGGATCGGTTCTGTCGGACCATTTCTCCAATCGCGGCGACGAGGTGGTCGCGTTGACGCGTCGGCGACCCGAACTCCAAGTCACCGAGTGGCGCCACTTCGAACTCGGTCGACCCCTGGACAAGGCAATTTTCCAGGACGTGGACACGCTCGTCCACGCTGCTTGGGTACTGAGCGGGAAAGATACGAGCCAACTTTGGCGCGAGAACGTGATCGGTTCGCGCCGGCTGATCGAAGCCGCCGTGACCGCCGGCGTCGGCAAAGTCGTGTTCGTCTCGTCGATGTCCGCCTATTTCGGGACACGGCAGGCCTACGGTCTGATGAAGCTGGCAGTAGAACGCACTGCCCTCGACATGGGTTGCGTCGTCGTCCGTCCCGGTCTGGTCTACGGAGAATCGCCCGGGGGCATGGCGGGCACGCTCCGGAAAATTTCTGGTCTGCCGCTTTGGCCGCGCTTCAAATCCGCCAAGCTCTTCCTGGCACACGAGGACGATGTGGCGCAGGCGATCGGCACGGTGATCGAACACTTCGACGAGCTGTCGGGCGAGGTCATCGGGCTGGCGAATCCGCAGCCGGTCGACCTGCCGTCGATCTTCGCGGGCCTTTCGGTCAAACGTGAACGCCGGCCCAGCTTGCCCGTGCCCGCCCGCCCCGTGATGGCCGTTTTACGGCTGCTCGAGCTCGCCGGCGTCCCGTTCCCATTTCGTTCCGACTCGCTGCTCGGGCTGATCGAGGCCGCCGACGTATTGCCCGGCCAGGGCTGTCTCGTGCGGCACGGCGTCGAGTTTCGAAGTGTCGGATCCGCCCGCCAGCGGGAGCCGGTGTGGCCGCCCGGTCGCGACACGCCGGCCGTCGAACTCCCGGTCTGACTGCGGCGATACTCAGACCGCTGCGGCCTCGCTCATCGGGTGTTCCTCCGATGCAGCGTCCAGTTCTGTTTGGCCCAAACCTATTTCGAGTCGTTCGTCGTCGCGCAGCGGGCGTCCCGGCACGACCAGCGGCGGGCGCTTCACCGGGGCCGGCAGGCTCGCATGCACCGCAGCCAGCTGGCGGGCGACGAGCCGATTCAACCCGACGCAGACATCGTTGCCCAGGGGTTCCGCGCTGTGGTAGCGGACCCAAGCCGATGCGTGGACCCGGCCGGCAGCGGCGCTCAGCCGAATCGTCAGCACGGTGACATCGGTGTCGTCCAGCCACAACCGGTCCAGCGTCTCCGACGTGATGTCCTGTGGTGACACCCAGAAGCTGGTCGCGTACCCGTCGAAACACTTGAGGTGGCGCAATCCCGACCGAGTCGAAGCCGGTTGCAGTCCCGCCGCCACGGCGGCGTCCACCTCGGCGAACTCGTCGGCAGTCAAGGGCCGGGCCGCGCAGCGCCGACCGTTCAGATCGTCGACGAGCCGCTCGACGACCGCCGCCAAAGTCGAGGCCAGCGAATCGCGGGCCGCGACCGCGCCGACGTTGCGCTGGGGATCCATCCGCAACACCAGCCACGTACGGTGCTCGAAACCCGCTGGGCTACCGTCGGCGGCGTGCCGCCGTCGTACCGAGACGATGTCGATGGCGTCCAGGCGCACATCGAAGTGGTGCAGTCCCGTTGCCACCGCCAGCACCGGCAAGGTAGTCGACGAGGCCGTCTGGTGATGGGGCGGTGCGTCCGCCGGCCCGTCGAGGGCCACCACGGCGACCAGCTGGCCCCGGTATCCGCGCACTCCGACCACGCGGCGGCCGAAGCGGCGCCGATGATCGATCGCCGCGGTGCAGCCGGGATTCAGTATCTCGCCCCGCGTAGGGGCGGACTCCGGCGTGCTCAGTGCCGCCGCCGGCTCGGGGGACGAGTCCCAGATGTCGGGGGCCGACCAGTCCCACAGCCACCTGGCCAGGGCCGAGATGACCGTGATCCCGCGGTAGGTGAGCAGCAAGGCCGCCGTCGCCACGACGGCGACCGCGACGCCGCCCCACCACATCGCGGTTTGCGGTCCGCCGGCGAGCTTTCTGACCACGACGAGTACTGCGACGTCGATCAGGAACGCCGACGTCGTCTTCGGCCACGACAGCGCCAGCCCGAGGCGGGGCTGCGCCTTCATCGGGGCCGCGGAGCCCGCCGCGTCGCCGAAAGACTTAAGGTCTGTTTTCACCCATCTGATGATACAGAAAGTATTGTAATATGGTCTATTACTAAATAGTCCGTTTGTAGCTGGCCTCCCTAGCTGAGGAGCGGCGTATGTCGTTCTCATCAACACCCTCGGTGCGAGTCGCGATCGCGGTGGGCTGCGTCCTGGTCAGTGCCACGGCGGGGTGTTCGCGATCGCCGGCGAGCACACCGGCCGCACCGGCAACTCCGTCCGCCGTCGCGTTGGTGCCGGCCGCGTCAGCCGTCCAAGGCGAGTCGGTTCCCGGTATTGGAACCACCCGGGCCGCTTGGGACGACTCGCACACGCCAAACGCCGCGGCTCCCAACGCCTACGGTCGAGATCCCAGCTTGCCGGAGTACCTCGCGCGTGGCGGCGCCGTCTACAGCGACGTATCCGACCAGGGCACCGACAGAATCCACGGCTACTCCTTGAATATGCATACGGTCGACCGGTTCGAGGTGTTACGGCGGGTGTGGCAGGAGTTGCCTTCCGACGCGACGGTCGCCTGGGATCTGATGCGCGACCATTGTTATCGAGTGGCGTTCAACAGCCCGACCCTGCGGGCCGTCGGAGATTTCATGGCAACGGTTCAGCTTCAGTACATTCAGGCCGACGGGAAGAAGGCGACGAGTTCGGACCGCTTCAACCAAGCGGTGTTCCGGCTTGACCGTGCCGGTTCCCCACCCGACGGTGCGGAAGGCTGCGGCAAGTAAGGCGTGACCGTCCCGGCGCCGGAGCGCGCCGACCCGGAGCGTGTCCCGGCAACCCGTAGGATTGTCGTGGTGGCCGAACTGACCGGCGCGCGAGCCGAAGAGCTCGCAACAATGGACATCTTCGAGGGCTGCACTACCGAGGACCTAGTGCCGCTGGCGGCCCGTCTCCAGCCGCTGCGCGCGGCAGCCGGCCAAGTGCTGATGCAGCAGGGCGAGCAGGCCGTTTCGTTCCTGCTCATCTCGACGGGCACCGCCGAGATCAAGCGGGTCGACAGCGACGGCACGGTCAACGCCGGACACGTGACGCCCGGCACCATCGTGGGAGAGATCGCCCTGTTGCGGAGTATCCCGCGCATCGCGACGGTCACCACGGCCGAACCGCTGACCGGCTGGATCGGGGACAACGACGCCTTCACCTGGATGGTGCACCTGCCGGGGGTGATGCCGCGGTTGCTGCGCACGGTGCGCCAGCGGCTGGCCGCATTCATCACCCCGATCCCCATAGAGGTCCGCGACGGCACCCGCCTGATGCTGCGCCCGGTGCTGCCCGGCGACGACGAGCGCACCGTCCACGGCCACATCCAGTTCTCCAGCGAGACCCTGTATCGGCGGTTCATGACGGCCCGCATGCCGACCCCGGCGCTGTTGCACTACCTGTCCGAGGTCGACTACGTCGATCACTTCGTGTGGGTGGTGACCGACGGGGACAACCCGGTGGCCGACGCCCGCTTCGTCCGCGACGAGAGCGATCCCACAACCGCCGAGATCGCTTTCACCGTGGCCGACGCCTACCAGGGCCGGGGAATCGGGAGCTTCCTGATCAGCGCGCTGTCCATCGCCGCCAGGGTCGACGGCGTCGAAAGATTCTCCGCGCGAATGCTTTCCGACAACGGGCCGATGCGAGCGATCATGGACCACTACGGCGCGGTCTGGGAGCGCGAGGACGTCGGCGTCATCACCACCGTCATCGACGTGCCCCGCCGGCTGATCTTCGGCCGTCACATGGCCGAACAGATCAAGCGCGTCGCCCGTCAGGTGATCGAAGCGGTCGGCTGAACGGGCATGCGGCCGTTGTGGATTGGGATTCCGGTTGTCCTGATGACGGCGTGTGCGCACGCCCACGCGCCCGCGCCGTCGGCCGCGCCCACCAAATCGGCCACCGCCCCCAACGCAACCGTCAACCCCGCCAACATCAAGCGGGTGGTCGGCGAGCTGCCACCCCACTACGAGGTGACCACCAACATCCCGAGCGGGGCGTCGCCGAGGGTGATCTGGAGCCTCGAGGCCGCCGCGAGCGCCAAGCCGCCGCCGTGCGCGACGCTCGCCGACCCGGGCAACGGACGCGACCAGTCCGCGCAGGGCTTCTCCGGGTCGGGGACCGGCGGCATCGTCGACGCGGTGGTGGTGGCTTTGCCGGGGCCGGTGGACCTCGACCAGGGCGTCGTCGCGGCGTGCGGGCGGTGGACCATGAGCGACGGCCACACCACGGCCAGCGTTCGCCTCATCGACGCCCCCCACATCGACGGCGCCGCGACGCTCGGCATGGTGGCCGACACCAAGTCGTCCGTCGAGTCGGGCACCGAAATCGATTCGCGCGCATACACTTTCACCGCCTACCTCGGCCAGTACTACGCGTTCACCACCCTGACCACGGACCCCGGTTCGACGCTGCCCGCGCTGCCGCCGCAATTCGCCGCCGATCTGCTCGTCAAAACGGTGTCCACATTGCGCGGCTGAGCATCCCCGTTGGGTAGATTGGCCACGATGTTGAAGGTGTTGCTCGCGACCGCCTCCGTGTGCGTGCTCGCCGGATGCTCGTCGGGCAACGATCCCGCCCCCGTCAAGGCCGACATCGGCAAGGTCGTCGACGTCAAGTCGAGCTTCGGGCCCGACTACAAGGTCACCGACATCCCCGTCCGGGGCGTCGACCCCAAGCTGCTCTCGGCCCGGAAACTGCCCGACGGCCTGACTTTTGACCCGGCGAACTGCGCGAAAGTGGCGGTCGGCCCGGACATGCCACCCGACTTGCAGGGCAACATGGCCGCCGTCTCCGCCGAGGGCAACGGCAACCGGTTCGTCGTCATCGCCTTGGAGACGTCAAAAGCCCTGCCGTTCAACGACCCCGGGAAGGACTGCGCCAAGGTCGCATTCGCCGGGACCGGGGTACGGGGCGGCATCGAGGCGATCGACGCGCCGCACATCGACGGGGCCCGCACCGCGGGCGTGCACCGCGTCCTGCAGGCCGTGGTCGGCGGGGGAGCGCGCACCGGTGAGCTGTACGACTACTCGGCCCAATTCGGTGATTACCAGGTGATCGTGATCGCCAACCCGCTGGTCATTCCGGACCAGCCGGTGGCCAAGATCGACACCCAACGCGCGCGCGACCTCCTCGTCAAGGCGGTCGCCGCGGTCCGTTCGTAGGCCGCTAGGCCGATGGCGGCGACCCACGGCGCCCGGCTGGGACATTGCTGCCGCGTCTGCGGCAGCGCCGCTAGCGCACGTCGCGCGGACGGAACTGGATGCTGACGCGCGGGCCGATCGGCGCCGAGGTCTTGGGCACCGCGTGCTCCCAGGTGCGCTGGCACGAGCCGCCCATCACCAGCAGATCGCCATGGGCCTGCGGCAGCCGCAGCGACGGGCCGCCACCGCGCCGCCGCATCGCGAAAGTGCGCGTCGCGCCCAGGCTGACGATCGCCACCATGGTGTCCAGCGAGCTGCTGCGCCCGATGGTGTCGCCGTGCCAGGCTACGCTGTCCGAGCCGTCGCGGTAACAGCACAATCCGACGGTGGTGAAGGGCTCGCCGAGCTCGCCCGCGTAGATGTCGTTGAGCCGCCGCCGCAGCTTGCCCAGCAGCGGGTGTGGGGGATCCTCGACCGTCAGGTCGTGAAAGCTGACCAGCCGCGGCACGTCGACCACCCGGTCGTACATTTGGCGGCGCTCGGCCCGCCATGGAACGGTCGATAGGAGGTCGGCGAACAGTTCATCGGCCTCGGCCAGCCAGGCGGCGCGGATCTCGATGAAGGCGCCGTCACCGAGCTGTCTGCGCTCGGTGTGCTCGAACAGCGAGCCCTGTACCGCGATGCTCACGGTGCCCATTTTATCGCACACCCGTTCGATGAGGAGTGGGCCGGCCTTGCGACCGGCTACCGTTTTCAGGGTGGGTGTTGTTGAGCTGGGCACCAATTCCGAGGTGGGCGTGCTTCGGGTCGCCATCCTGCACCGCCCCGGCGCGGAGCTGTGCCGGCTCAATCCGCGCAACAACGACCAGCTGCTCTTCGACGGGCTGCCCTGGGTCGCGCGGGCGCAGGAGGAGCACGACGAGTTCGCCGAGCTGCTGCGTTCCCGCGGCGTCGAGGTGCTGCTGCTGTCGGATCTGCTGACCGAGGCGCTCAACCACAGCGGGGCCGCCCGGATGCAGGGTGTCGCGGCGGCGGTGGACGCTCGCCGGCTCGGAATGCCACTGGCGCAAGAGCTTTCGGCCTACCTGCGGGGGCTCGACCCGGTGACGCTGGCCAACGTGCTGATGGGCGGCATGACGTTCAACGAGCTGCCGCCGGACACCCGCACCGAGGTCTCGCTGGTGCTTCGCATGCACCACGGGGCGGATTTCGTGATCGATCCACTGCCGAACCTGGTGTTCACCCGCGACTCGTCGATCTGGATCGGGCCACGGGTGGTGATCCCGACCCTGGCGCTGCGGGCGCGGGTTCGCGAGGCGTCGCTGACCGACCTGATCTATGCCCATCACCCGCGGTTCACCGGGGTGCGGCGCGCCTACGAGTCGCGCACCGCCCCCGTCGAGGGCGGTGACGTGCTGCTGCTCGCTCCCGGCGTGATCGCGGTCGGGGTTGGTGAACGGACCACCCCCGCCGGTGCGGAAGCGTTGGCGCGCAGCCTTTTTGACGACGATCTCGCCGACACCGTGCTCGCGGTGCCGATCGCCCAGCGGCGCGCGCAGATGCACCTGGACACGGTGTGCACGATGGTCGACACCGACACCGTGGTGATGTACGCGAACATCGTCGACACGCTGTCGGCATACACGATCCAGCGCACCCCCGACGGCGTCACCATCGGCGACGAGACGCCGTTCCTGGAGGCAGCGGCGAAGGCGATGGGGATCGACAAGCTGCGGGTGATCGACACCGGGCTGGACCCCCTCGTCGCCGAGCGGGAGCAGTGGGACGACGGCAACAACACCTTGGCGCTGGCGCCCGGCGTCGTCGTCGCCTACGAGCGCAACGCGCAGACCAACGCCCGCCTGCAGGACGCGGGCATCGAGGTGCTCACCATCGCCGGGTCCGAATTGAGCACCGGCCGCGGCGGCCCCCGGTGCATGTCGTGCCCCGCCGCGCGCGATCCGGTGTAGTTCTCTACCGCGAGCAGACACAAAAGCGCCCTAATTTGACGCGATTTAGGGGCTTTTGCGTCTGCTCGCCGACAAAGACGACTCAGCGCCAGCTGGGCAGCCAGATCTCCATGTTCCAGGTCTGCTGGGAAATCGGCAGGCCGGTGAGTACCGGGAACAGCCACGCGAAGTTGGTCACCACTAAGGCCACGTAGCAGGAGACCGCGATCAGTCCGAGCGTGCGCCGTTCGGAGTTCTGGTTGCGGGCGTAGAGGATGTCGCCGCAGATCAGCGCGATGCCCATGGCCAGGAACGGCGCCATCGTCGCGGCGTAGAAGAAGTACATCTGCCGGTCGATGTCGGCGAACCACGGCAGCCAACCCGCGCAGTAGCCAGTCAAAACGGCCGCATAGCGCCAGTCCCGGCGGACCAGCATTCGCCAACAGGCATAGAGCAACACCGGCACCGCCAGCCACCACATCGCCGGGGTGCCCACCAGCATCTCCGCCTTGACGCACGACTGGGCGCCGCAGCCGGGGACGTTCTGCTGGTCGATGGCGTAGAGGACCGGGCGCAACGACATCGGCCAGCTCCACGGTTTGGATTCCCACGGGTGGTAGTTGCCGGCGGAGTTCGTCAGGCCCGCGTGGAACTGAAACGCCTTGGCGGTGTAGTGCCAGAGCGAGCGAATGGCGTCGGGCAGGGGGACGACGGAGTGCGGGCCGATCGACTGGCCGACCTCGTGGCGGTCGATCGCGGTCTCGGACGCGAACCAGGGCGCGTAGCTGGCGAGGTAGACCGCGAACGGGATGAGCGCCAGCGCGTAGCCGGTGGGAATCAGGTCGCGCCGCAAGACCCCGAGCCACGGCCGGGTCACCTGGTATTGGCGCCGCGCGGCGACGTCGAACGCCAACGACAGCACGCCGAAGAACAGCACGAAGTAGAGGCCGGACCACTTTGTGCCGCAAGCCAATCCGAGCATCACCCCGGCGAGGAAGCGCCACCAACGCACGCCAAGCCTTGGGCCCCATAGGGTTTGGGCGCTGCGGCCCTCCACGAGCGCGACGTGCAGTCGCCAGCGCACCTGATCGCGGTCGACGATCAGCGCGCCGAACGCGGCGACCACGAAGAAGGTCAACAGGCCGTCGAGCAGGGCGGTCCGCGCGGTGACGAAGCTGACGCCGTCGCAGATCACCAGCACCCCGGCGATCGCGCCGACCAGCGTCGAGCGGCTGATCCGCCGGACGGTCCGCATCACCAGCACCACCATGACGACCCCGAGCAGGGCGCCGGTGAAGCGCCAGCCCACCCCGTTGTAGCCGAAGACCGCCTCGCCGAGGGCGATCAACTGCTTGCCGACCGGCGGGTGCACGACCAGGCCGAACCCGGGGTTGTCCTCCACCCCGTGGTTGTGCAGCACCTGCCACGCCTGGGGCGCGTAATGCTTCTCGTCGAAGACGGGCGTGCCGGCATCGGTCGGCGAGCCCAGGTTGAGGAACCGGGTCACCGTCGCCAGCACCGTGATCACCCCGGTCGCGACCCAGCCGCGAATGGTGTCCGTCGGCCCGAAGTCAGCCACCGGAACCAGCGGGCCCGGGCTGTCGACGGGTACGACACGCTCGCGCTCGGCGACGGCGCTTTCGCGGGGCGGGGCGGTCATCACGTCGATCGTAGGCTGTCCGTCATGACCTCCGGTCGCCTATTGCTGGGCGCGACGCCCCTGGGACAGCCGTTGGATGCCTCGCCGCGCCTGGTCGACGCGCTGGCCCACGCCGACGTGGTGGCCGCCGAGGACACCCGGCGGGTGCGGATGCTGGCCAAGGCGCTGGAAGCCGAGATCAAGGGTCGGGTGGTCAGCCTGTACGACCGGGTGGAGGCCATTCGGGTGCCCGCCCTCGTCGACGCGATGAAGGCCGGGGCGACGGTGCTGATGGTCAGCGACGCCGGCATGCCGTTGATCAGCGACCCCGGCTACCGGCTGGTCGCGGCGTGCGTCGAGGCCGGGGTTCCGCTGACCTGTCTGCCCGGGCCGTCCGCAGTGACGACCGCGCTGGCCGTGTCCGGCCTGCCGTCGGAGCGGTTCTGCTTCGAGGGGTTCGCCCCGCGCAAGAATTCGGCGCGCCGGACCTGGCTGGCCTCGCTGTCCGACGAGCGCCGCACCTGCGTGTTCTTCGAATCGCCGCGGCGGCTGGCCGCCTGCCTGCGCGACGCCGTGGACGAACTCGGCGGCGCCCGCCGTGCGGTGGTCTGCCGAGAGCTGACGAAGGTGCACGAGGAAGTGGTGCGCGGCTCGCTGGAGGAGCTGGCCACGTGGGCGAACGACGGGGTGCTGGGCGAGATCACCGTGGTGCTCGCCGGCGCGACGCCGCGCGCCGACCTGCCGTTGCTGGTGGCCGAGGTGGAGGCGATGGTTGCCGGCGGCGTGCGCGTCAAGGACGCGTGCAGCGAGGTGGCCGCGGCGCATCCGGACGTGCGGACGCGTCAGCTCTACGACGCGGTGTTGCAGTTACGCGCCGAGTAGCTCTCTTAAGGCGTGCAGGCCTTGAGGGGACCGATCCCCGGCGTGCAGATTTGGGGGTGCGGCGGCAGCGGTGGCGGGCCGGGCAGCGGCGGGGCAGCGGGAAGGGCCGGCAGCCCCGCCGGAATCGCGGGAGCCGCGGGCAACGCCGGCAGCGCGGGCAGTGCTGGGAGGGCGCCCGGAGCGGCCGCCAGTACCGCCGGGATGGCCGCCGCCGCGCCCGGGACGGCGGCCGCCGCCCCCGGAACGGCCGCCGCCGCGGCGGTGAGCCCCGGGATGGCCGGCACGCCCAGGGTGAAGCCGGCCGGCAGCAGGCCGGTGCTCTTGAGGTAGGCGAGGGCGATGGCGGCGGTGGACGCGGTGGCCACGACGCTGGTTCCCACGCCGACCACGGTGGTTCCCACACCGACGACGCCCTGAACGATCGACCAGGCGGTTTGTGCCCCGGCGGGTGCGGCGGAGATCGCGGCCGCGTTGTCGATGGCGCCGGGCAGTTGCGGCAGGACGGCGGCCGCGGAGTCGGGCAAACCAGTGTCGAACCCGCCCGGCATCGCCGCGGCGGGCGCGCCGCCTCCCGATCCGCCCAGCCCGGGCATCGCTCGTGCCGCGGACCCGCCCGGTGTGGCCGATCCGCCGGGCATTGCCGGGTTGGTGGCCTCTGCGACCGGCTTGGGGGCGTCTCCGCCGGTATTCGCTGCGGGAGCGGCCTGCGTGCCCGGCGCCGACGGCGGCGTCTCGGGCATCAGGACCGACGCCACCTTCTGGCAGGGGGCCCCGCCACTGCCGCAGGGTCCCGCGGCCGGCAGCGGCGTGCTGACCGAGGTCAGGGGCGTGACCGCCAGCGTCCCGCCCATCAGGGCGGACGCGACGGCGCCCAGGACAGCGATTCTCATGACGGCCCCCTCCGGCAGTCGACTCGCGATCGGCGCGGGTCAATCCATGAAGCTTAAGCAAAAGCGGCACGTGGCGTGGGGTGTTAGCCGAAATTCACGGCCGAGGCTCCGGTGCTTCACCGGCCGGCCTCCTAGCCGGCTTGAGCCGGTGTCGCGACCAACGGTAGCCCGACGATCGGGGCCGCCTTGTGCAGGCATTCCTCCCATTCGGCGTCGGGATCGGAGTCGGCGGTGATCCCGCCGCCGACGCCCAGCACCGCGCCGCCGCCCGCGTCGAACTCGACGGTGCGAATCGCGACGTTCAGCTCGCATCCGGCGATCGGGGAGGCCAGGCCGACTGTTCCGCAGTAGATGCCGCGGCGGCTGTGCTCCCATTGCGAAATCAATTCCCTCGCACGGTGTTTGGGGGTACCGGTCACGGACGCCGGGGGGAAGGCGGCGTCCAGCAGGGCCGACGTCGGCAGCTCGAGCGGGACGTGCGCCGACACCGTGGACACCAGGTGCCACACGCCGGGCGCGCGCCGCACCACCAACAGCTCGGGCACGGTGACCGTGCCGACGGTCGCCACCCGGCCCAGGTCGTTGCGGACCAGGTCCACGATCATGATGTTTTCCGCGACGTCCTTGGCCGACGCCCGCAGCGCCGACGGCCAGGCGTCGAGCGGCAGCGTGCCCTTGATGGGGCTGGACGTCGCGGTCGCACCGCGTCGTCGCAGGAAAAGCTCCGGGGACAGCGACGCCACCGCGCCCCACGGCCCCGCGACGTAGGCCGCCCGGGCCGGTGAGGTGCGCGCCACGCCGTCGACGAAGAAGTCCAGCGGAGCCCCGCTGACCGTCCCGGTGAATTGTGTGCATACGCAGGCCTGATAGACGTCGCCGGCGCGGATCGACTCGAGGCAGGCCAGTACCCCGCCGCGGTGCGCGGCCCGGTCGGGGCCGCCCCAGTCGATGCGGCAATCGCGCGGCGGCGCCGGCCTCGCCGCCAACGCGGCCCCCAGCCAGCCCGGCATCGGTGCGCCGGACAGGCTTTCGTACCACCAGGCCCCGTCGCGGTCGCGGCGCAGGACGCAGTCGGTCCAGCCGCCGGCGGCCTCGGGGATCCGGTTGGCCCGGCCGTCGGCGGCGGGATCGGGATAGGACAGGTAGCCGACCCAGCCGCCGCCGACCGCCTCCGAGCCGGGCGCGGGCGTGCCCAGCCGGACCGCGAAGGCGTCGGCGGCGGCGACCGGCCGCGCCGCGAGGCTCGGCGCGATCACCGCCAGCGAACCGAACCACTCGCCGGTCAGCGCGGCGGGCGGTGGCAACCCCAGGCGGCCGGCGGCATCACCCACGGCGCGCAGCACCCGGGGCGCGGCGCCGAGGTCGCCAAGCCGGTCGGTTCGCACCGCCCTAGTCTGCCGCCTAGCCGCGGCTGATGTCGCGAGCGGTGGCCATCGCCGCCAGCTTCTCCGGGTTGCGCATCACGTAGAAGTTGGTGATCTTGTCGCCGGCGATCTCCAGCGTGATCACGCCTTCGAGCTGTTCACCGAGGTAGAGCAGCACGGCCGGGGCGCTGTTGCAGGTCACCATGTCCACGCGCACCCCGGCAACGTCGGCGGCCTTGCGCATCAGCCCCACGATCGCGCGGGCCACCCGCTCGGCGCCGACCACGGGCCTGCGGGCGGCGCTGACGATGCCGCCGCTGTCGGCCGTCCAGGTGGCATCCGGGGCGAGCATCGCCATCAGCGCCTCCACGTCGCCGCTTGCCGCCGTGGCCAGGAACTGAGCGGTGATTTCGGAGTTGCGCTCGGCATCCGTTGCGTCGAAGCGCTTCCGCCGCGCCCGCACGTGTTCGCGCGCGCGGTGCGCGACCTGACGCACGGTCGGCGCCGGCTTGCCGACCGCCTCGGCGATCTCGCCGTAGTCGAAGCCGAACACCTCGCGCAGCACGAACACCGCCCGTTCGTCGGGGCTCAGCGTCTCCAGCAGGACCAGCATCGCCATCGAAACCGATTCCGCCAGAACGACATCGGCCGAAGGGTCCTGGTCGTCCAGCAGCAGCGGCTCGGGCAGCCACGGCCCCACGTACTCCTCGCGGCGGCGCGCGTCGGCCCGCAGCGCGTTGAGCGCCTGCCGGGTGACCAGCTGCGCCAGATACGACTTGGTGTCACGCACGGCCGACAGGTCGACGTCGGCCCAGCGCAGGTAGCTGTCCTGCAGCACGTCGTCGGCCTCGGTCGCCGAGCCGAGGATCTCGTAGGCGATCGTGAACAGCAACGGCCGCAGCACCGTGAATCGTTCGGCGTGCTCGGTCGAACGGGTCACGGCAGCGCGACCTGTTCGTCCGCCGGGGACTGCGCGACGCGCCTGCCGCCCTTGAGCCACAAGTAGGAGCCGGGCTTGGCGGCCTCGCGGCGAATGAACCACAGCGTGCCCTTGCAGACGGTCTCCTTCACCGACGCCGCGAACCGACCCCCGACGTACAACTCAACCGGGGTGTCGTCTTTGCGGGCGAGCTGGATGGTGCCGTGCGAGCGGCCGAGGCTGATGCACTGGCCGGTGAACGCCTGGTTGAGCAGCGCCGGCGCTTCTCCTGCGATGCGGCTGAGCACCGTGTTGGCGGCCTGGACCCCGAGCGGGCCGGCGGCTTGGCAGCTCATCCGCAGTGGCTGCCCGGACGGCGCGGCCGCGTCACCCGCGGCGACGATGTGCTGGTCGTCGATGCTGGTCAGCGTCTCGTCGGTGAGCAGCCGGCCCAGCGAGTCGGTGCTCAGCCCGCTGCGCGCGGCCAGGTCCGGCACGGCGAAGCCCGCCGTCCACACCGTCGCCGCACTGGGCAGCATGGCGCCGTCGGTGAGGACCACCGCGTCCCAGCGCACCTCGCTCGCGGCAGCGGATTCGAGGACGTTGACGCCCAGGTGGCGCAGCTGCTTGGCCACGGACCGCCGGCCCTTCTCGCTCAGCGAGGGGCCAAGGATGCCGCCGCACACCAGGGTCACCGGGCGCCCCAGCTCGGCCAGCTCGGACGCGGTTTCGATGCCGGTCAGCCCGCCGCCCACGACGGTGACGGGCGAACCCAGCGGCAGGTCGGCGAGCGCGTAGCGCAGCCGTTGCGCGCTTTCCAGATCGGCGACCGAGTGCGCGAACTCGGCGGCGCCCGGCACGGTCAGCGGCATCGCGCCGGTGCTGCCGACGGCGTAGATCAGGTAGTCGTAGTCCAGCTCGGCGCCGGAGGCCAGCACCAGGCGGCGGTCGGCGGCCTCGATGCGCTCGACGGCGTCGATCACCAGCCCGATGCCCTCGCCCAGCAGCGTGTCGTAGTCGGCGATCGCCGCGCCGGTGTCGGCGACCAGCTGATGCAGGCGGATCCGCTCCACGAACACCGGGCGCGGGTTGACCAGGGTGATGTCGACGTCGGGGCGCTGGCGCAGGTGATTGGCGGCCAAGGTTCCGGCGTATCCGCCGCCGACGACGACGACGTGGGTTCTTGGGGCGGCCGGCTGGGTCATTTCTGTCTCCTTCTCTCACGGAACTCGTGCCCTTGAGACACCGCGGACCGGCCGACCGTGACAGTCCGGGCAGAGCTGTGAGCTGTTTCACACGCCCTTGGGGAGGAAGACGAAGTTGTTGACGTAGACGCCGTGGGCCGCCCAGCCGTCTTCCCGCCCGCCGATGTTGGCCGGGTCCTGGTGCCGGGCCGCGTCGAACTCCTCGATCGGCCGCCGCCCGTCACCGGTGTCGAAGTAGCCCTCGTACCCGAGTCCCGTCAGCAGCTCGGTGATCGCGGCAACGGCGCCGCGGTGATGGCGTTCCTCGGCCTCCACCAGGACGGCGGGCCGGTTGCGCGCGAGCGTCTCCGTCGCGCCACGCAGCACGGCCAGTTCGTGGCCCTCGACGTCGATCTTGACCAGGCCGACGTCGCCGAGGCTCAGGTCGTCGAGCCGCTTGACCGGCACCTCGATGCTCTGCACCGCGTCACCGCCGGCGTCGCCCAGGGCGTTGTCGGCATCGATCGTGCTGCGGCCCGGGTCGGATTCCACCACCCGCATCGTGGTGACGCCGGGCGTGTCGGAGAGCGCGATGGCTTCCACCCGGACCGGCGCGCCGACCGCGTCGAACATCGACGCCAACTCGCGCGCTTGCGCCGGCCGGGGTTCGAACGCGATCACCGAGCGCGACGATGCGAGCATCGCGATCGTGAACTCGCCGACATCGGCCCCGATGTCCAGCGAGACGCGGTTGGGATCGCACAGCGACGCGACCAGCCGCACGTCCGGGCGCGCCTCGCCGAGGCGTTGCAGGATGCCGTACTTGCGGCGCCAGAACAGCCGCGGCGCCAACGTCTTTGCCGCCGGCGCGAGCCAACGTTTGGCCGTGCGTCCGACGGGCATCTGCGGTGGTCTCCCATCCTTTTTGGGGGCTTTGGGGAGCCGGTCTCAAGCGGGCCCCGCGCCGGGTCGGAAATGATACGCTTCGCATCTATTCGTGACCTGCCCCGGGCCGAATGCAGCCACCGCGAAAGTATGGGGCTCCCCAATGCGCATCGGCGTGCATCGGGGGAGTGCAAACTGGAAGACGAACATCCCCTGATTGGGCCCCCGAACCGGCCAAGCCCAGCTGGGACATGCCCATCGGAGGAGTCCTTGCCGCGAAGCCTGGATCTCGTCGTCACCTCCGTGGCAACCCAGCTGATGGAGGCGACGGGATCAACCGCGACCCAGGTCAGCGAGAAGGTGCTCGCGCAGCTCGTCGAGCAATTCGATCTCGACGCCTGCTTCCTGCGCCACCACGACCACGACATCCGCGCCTCGGTGCTGGTGGCGGAGTGGCCGCCGCGCACCGACGTTCCGGACCCGGATCCGCTGGCCGTCGTCCACTTCACCAGCGCCGACCCGGTGCTGGCCCAGTGCGAGCACGGGCGCAAGCCGGTCGTGATCCGGCCGGAGCAGAACAACCGCGGGTTTCCCCGGCGGCTGGGCGGCTCCAAGCAGCCAACGTCGCCCTCGGTGGCCGCCGCGCCCCTGGTCTCGGGCGAGGCCACCACGGGCGTGCTCGGCTTCGTCAAGAACGGCTCCCGCAAGTGGAAGCAAGAAGAGATCAACACGCTCGAGGCCATCGCCGCGCTGTTCGCGCAGCTGCAGGCGCGGATCGCCGCCGAAGAGAAGCTTCGCTACCTGGCCGAGCATGACGACCTGACCGGCCTGTACAACCGGCGGGCGCTGGTCGCGCACCTGTCCGAACGGCTCGCGCCGGGAAGCCCCGGGCCGGTCGCCGTCTTGTACCTCGACCTGGACCGGCTCAAGCCGATCAACGACTACCTCGGGCACACCGCGGGCGACTGGTTCATCCGGGTGTTCGCGCAACGGATCCGGGTGTGCGCGGGCAACCAGAGCATGATCGCCCGGCTCGGCGGCGACGAATTCGTCGTGATCCCGGACCAGCCGATGTCAACGGGGACGGCGGAGTCGTTCGCCCGCCGGCTGGGGGCGATGCTGCGCGAGCGGCTGGCCATCGGCGGACACATGATCACCCGCACCGTCAGCATCGGGCTCGCGGTGGGCATGCCGGGGCGCGACAACAGCACCGACCTGCTGCGCCGGGCCGACGAGGCGGTCCTGACCGCCAAGCGCGCCGGCGGCAACCAGGTGGCGCTGTCCACCGACGACATGTCGCTGAAGAGTGCCTTCCGCAACGACATCGAGCTGCACCTGCAGGGCGACATCGACAGCGAGGCGCTGCTGCTGCACTACCTGCCCGAGGTCGACCTGTGGACCGGCGCCATCGTGGCGGCGGAGGCACTGGTCCGGTGGCGGCACCCGATCTGGGGACTACTGCTGCCGGACTCGTTCATCGGGGTGGCCGAATCGACCAACCTGGCCGGTGAACTCGGCCGGTGGGTGATGCGAAGCGCGTGCGCCGAATTCAGCCGGTGGCGCGCCAACGGCGTAGGGCAGAGCGCGAGCCTGCGCATCAACGTGTCGCCCGTCCAACTGATCACCCGCGGCTTCGTGCGCAGCGTCGCCGACACCATCGACGAGTTCGGCATCGACGGCGGATCGGTCTGCCTGGAGATCACGGAGCGGGCCGTGGTGCACGACATCGAGACCACCCGCAAGACCCTGCACGAGCTCAAGGAGGTCGGGGTCCAGATCGCCATCGACGACTTCGGCACCGGCTATGCGGTCCTGTCGCACCTGAAGTCCCTCCCGGTCGACATGCTCAAGATCGATACCGGGTTCGTCCGCGACCTGGGCACCAACGCCGGCGATCTGGCCATCGTCCGGGCGATCATCGGCCTGGCCGAGGCGTTCGGCCTGCAACTGGTCGCCGAGGGAGTCGAAACCCCTGCTGCCGCACTGACTTTGATGCAACACGGGTGCCACCGGGCGCAGGGCTTCCTGCTCTCCCGGCCGGTGCCGGGCAACGCGATGGAAGCGTTGCTGTCCGCGCGCTGGATGCCAATGCCGTTCCTCGCCGACCGCGAGGCGCTGTCGTTAGGCGCGATCTAAACCCCGGTGACGATGCTTCGTTCATTCAAAAAGAGTGCTGCCGCCGTTATCGCGTGCGCGGCGCTGCTGCTGAACGGCTGCGGCGGTCACCCGAACCCGGGACCGCTGTCCGCGATGGTCTTTCCGGCCATCCCGCCGACGGTTCAGGAGATCGCAAACCCGCTGCGCGGCCAGTACGAGGACTTGCTGGTTCCGCTGTTCCCGCAAGGCAATCCGGCCCAGCAGCGATACCCGGCGTGGCCCGCGTCCTACGACGCCAGCCTGCGCGTCTCGTGGCGGCAGCTGCAGCCCGTCGACCCGCACACGCTGCCGCCCGACGCCCCCGATGATCGCCGGTTCGACTTCAGCGTCATCGACGACGCGCTGACGAAGCTGGCCAACCGCAACATGCGGATGACGCTTCGCGTGTACGCCTACAACTCCTGTTGCAACGACTCGTATCCCGACAACACCAACCTCGCGATTCCCGACTGGATGCGGTCGTCGTCCACCAGCTATCCGGCCCCGCCGAACAGCCCCACGCCCGGGGTGACACAAGTGGTGCCGAGCTGGAACGACCCGGCCTACCTGGGCGCGTTCGGGCAGCTGCTGGCCGCGCTGGGCCGCCGCTACGACGGCGACGAGCGGCTCAGCGTTTTCGAGTTCTCCGGCTACGGGGATTTCAGCGAGAACCACATCGCGTACCTGCGTGACGTGTTGGGCGCCCCCGGCCCCGGGCCCGACGAAAGCGTCGGAATGCTGGGCTATTACAGCCAGTTCCGGGATCAAAGCATCACCAAGGCATCGATTCAGCAGCTGGTGGCGGCGAACGTCAACGCCTTCCCCCACACGCAATTGGTGGTCACCCCGCAGAATCCCGAGATCGTGCGCGAGCTGCTGGCCGACGACGTCACCAAAAAGCTATCGGCGCCGGTCGGCATCCGCTCGGATTGCCTCGGCGTCCAGGCGCCGTTGCCCGCCTGGGCCGAATCCAACGACTCGCAATACGTGCGGTCGAACGACGCCGTCGTCAACGCGATCAAGCAGCGGCTGGCCTCGGCGCCGGTGATCACCGAGTGGTGCCAGTTGCCCAACGGGACCGATCCGCGGTCCTACTACGAGAAGGCCCTGCACGACGTGGTCAGGTACCACGTGTCGATGACGTCGAGCGCCAACTTCGCGGACCGCGACTCCCGCTCGGCGATGGACCCCAGCCTGTTTTTGCTGTGGGCCAAGGCGAATATCTCTGCGGGCTACCGGTATTCGGTCGAGGCGCGGCCGGGCTCGCAGTCGATTCAAGGCAAGACGGCGAGCATATCCGTCGCCTGGACCAACTACGGCTCGGCCGCGGCCACCGAGCAGTGGACGCCGGGCTACAAGCTGGTGGATTTCACGGGAGCGGTGGTCAAGAGCCTGCCGGCGACGGTCAACCTCAAGGCGCTGGTCAGCGACGACACCAGCTCCTCACGCGAGGAGGCGGTCCCGGCGACGACGACGGAGTCGGTGCGCGTCGACCTGGGGGGCCTGGCGCCGGGCCACTACACGCTGCGCGCCTCGGTGGACTGGCAGCAGCACAAGCCGGGCGCCTCGCACGTGGTGAACTACGCGCCGATGTCGTTGGCGCGCGACGGGCGCGACGGCGCGGGGTTGTATCCGATTGCGACGCTGGACATTCCGCGCGACTCGACCACCTCAGCCAACGCGCAGTGACCTGGTCCCACCGCGGGCATTGGCCGCCAGGCCGGTCCACAATTGGGCCAGTGACTCGTGCCAGCGCGGCAGGCCGAAGTCGACGGCGCGGGCGCGCGCGGCGGCGCCCAGCCGCGCGCGCAGGCCGTCGTCGGTGACGAGCGCGCCGAGCGCGTCGGCGATCTCGGCGGGCGAACCCGGCTGCACGACGATACCGGTGACGCCGTCGCTCACCGCCTCGCCGATACTGCCGACGGTGGTGGTCACCGGCGCCAGGCCGTGCGCCATGGCCTCCAGCAGCGCCATCGGCAGGCCCTCGTCGCGGCTGGGGAGCAGGAAAATGTTTGCGGCGCAGAGCAGTTCGTCGCGGGCCGGGGGTTCCAGCCAGCCGGCCACGCGAACCGTGTCGCCCACCCCCGCCGCCGCCACCGCGGCGCGGACCCCGTCGACGTCGCCGTCGCCGGCCAGTGTGACCCGCAGCCGCTCGCGGACCGGCGCGTCGAGCGCGGCCACGGCCGAGACGATGTCGTAGCTGCCCTTGCGCATCCCCATCCGGCCCAGCGCCACGGCGTGTACCCGGCTGGCGCCCGTTTGGGCCGCGGGTGTCTCCGGGATGCGAACGGCATTGTGCAGCACGCTGATTCGATCGCCGGACAGCCCCAACCGGTCCGCGTACTCGTCGACGTGACGCCGTCCCAGCACCACCCAGTGATCGGCGAGGAGGGCGCGGCGCACCGCCGCCCGCGCCGGTGCCGGCAGCCGGTCGAACCAGCCGCCGAAGTCGAAGCTGTGACCGTGTACCACCGCCGGCACGCCCGCCAGCCGCGCCGCCCACAACGGCACCGCCTTACGGACGACGCTGCCGCCGTGGGCCATGTTCACGTGCAGCACGTCGGCGCGGCGGCGAATGAGCAGCCAACTGGCCCAGAGCATTCCGCGCACGCCCACCAGCAGTCGCACCCATCGCGACCGGTCCACGTAGGTGGGCACGACGCTGACGCGGATCCGCTCGTCGGGATGCGCGGCCATCAGGGCGGCGACCGTCGCCATGCCGCCGCGGCTGATGGCGTCCGCGGGCGCCGGCCCCACCACCAGCACCCGCACCGGCCCGCTCACCGCGTCGCCCCGGCCGGAATCAGCGGCTCGGTAGTGGCGTCGACGTCCTCGCCGGACACCCGGGACCGCTGGCACAGGCGGGCGAACGCCAGCGCCGCGCCCAGCGCCATGCCCAGCGTCATGGCGTTGGCCGGGTCCTCGGGCAGCGGGTCGACGACGCTCATCACCAGCAGGCCGGCGCTGACGGCGGCGCTGGCCTTCGCGTGCGCCGATGCGCTGCGCAGCGCCCGGATCAGCGGCGTCAGTGCGAACACCGCGAAGGCGGCCATGCCCACCGCGCCGGATTTCGCCAGCCACCACAGGTAGAAGTTGTGCGAATAGGTGGTGCCCAACGTGTTGGTGAATTCGTCCGGGTCGTTGCCGAACGGCTCCTGATAGGCGTAGCCGAGGCCGTGGCCGAATACCGGCGCCTTGGCGATGGCGCGGTTGAGGTTGGCGTCTTCGGCCAGCCTGGCCAGCGTCGAGGAGTCCACCGCCAGCGCATTGCTCGACACTCCGCCCAACACGCGGTGGCTGAACCCGGTGATCTGATCGCCCAGCCAGTCCCCGGCTGTCGAGTGCTGCAGCAGGAACAGCGCGCCGGGCACCGCAACGGCCAGGATCCCCGCGCCGGCGATGGCCAGCCTGGCCGCCCGGCGCAGTGACGACCAGCCCAGGGTGGCGAAGAACGCCACCACCGCCGCCACCCCGAGGGCGATCAGCGTGTTGCGGGAGAAGGCCAGCACCGAGATGGTCAGCGCTGGCAGGCCCAGCGCGAGATACCAGACGGGCTTGAGGCGGCCGACGATCTGGGCGGCCACCAGCGCGGCCAGCACGGCGATCGCCGGTGTCAGGGTGGCGGTGATGACGCGGTTGGCTGTGTCGCCGGTGTCGGTTTGCAGGCTCTCCAACCGCCCCGCCAGCCGCAGCCCGCCCGAGGAGCTGGCGACGGCCATGCCGGCGGAGAACCACAGGGTGAGGACCATCGCGTGGACCGACAGCTTGACGTAGTCGCCGTACACGATCACCAGCGCCAGGACGAAACCGCCGACGACCTCGAGCAGGAAGGTGGCCTCCCGCACCACGATTGGGGCGGGGTGGCCCATCGCGAAGCCGACCGCGGCGAAGTAGGCAACCGTCAGCACAAACATCCCGGGCAGCAGGTATTCGGAGAAGCGCAGCCGCACGGCCGGCAGCACGAAGCAGATGGCCAGCACCAGCGCCACGTGATAGGCGTTGATCGACACGGGCCCAATCACTTTGGCGACGTGCAGGCCCTGGGGCAGCGCCGCGAACGCCAGGAACAGGGCGACGCCGATCATCGTCGCGGGTCTCGTCCAGTAGATCACCAGGCAGAACGACAGGCCGATCAGCATCACGCCCTCGGTGGTGTTGCGCACGGACAGCACGCCAAACATGAAGCACCCCAGCGCGAATGCCGTCAGCACGGCCCCGGACATCGCCAACCGGTGCCGATTGCGCAGATACAGGATCACCCCGGGCGGCCCACCTTGGTCCGGTAGGTCCGGGCCGCGGCCCGGGCGTGCCGCGGTATCCGCGCGTCGGTCAGCACGGTGCCGACGACGTCGGCGCCGGCGGCGCGCAACGCGGTGAGCGCGTCGGTGAGTTCGTCCTCGGTGGTGCGCCCCGCTCGGACGACCAGGACCGTGGCCTGCGCCGCGCCGGCCAGCAGGCCGGAGTCGGCCGTCGCCAGCACCGGTGGGCCGTCGATCACCGTTCGGTCGAAGGTGGCCGACACATCGGCCAGCACCTTGTCGAGCACCTCCGGCAGGTACGCGCTGCTGGGCAGCGTGTCCCGGCGGACGGCCCGCGCAGCCAGGATGAAAAGCCGCGGAATCGACGTCGGCTTAACGGCTTCGGCCGCGATGTCGGGGTCGGACAGCGCGTTGCCCAGCCCCTCCCCGGAGTCGACCTTCAGCAGGCCGGCGATCACCGGTCGGCGGGTGTCGCCCTCGACGAGCAGCGCCTCTTCGCCGGATTCGGCGAATGCCCGGGCCAGGTTCACCGCCGTCGTCGTGGTTCCCTCCCCGCCGAACGGCGCCGTCAGCAGCACCCGGCGCGCTCCCGGTTCGAGCGCACGCAGCAGGCGCGCCCGCAGGCCGCGGACCGCGTCGTCGAAGGAGATGTCGGTTCCGAACCGCGGTGCGCTGCCGCGCTTTCCGGGTAGTTCGGCCAGGGTCGGCAAATTGGAGAGGCGTTCCAGTTTGGCTCGGTCACGCACCGTGCGGTCGGCCGCCTCGCGGGTCAACGCCGCGCCGGTGCCCAGCAGCAAGCCGGCGGCAAGGCCCATCGCCATGTTGCGCACCGGCACCGGCTTGATGGGGCTGTCCGGCACGCCGGGCTGCTCGACGATGGTGGCCCGGGCGATCGGCATGTTCGGGGCAAGGGGCTGGGGCGGCGTCGCCGCGGGCTGCGCCGGCTGCGGGACGACCGAGGGTTCGGCCGACGGTGTGGCCTCGGCGCCGGATTGCGCCGCAGGCTGGCCTTCGGTGTCCTGCGCCGCTGGCGCCGACGGCGGGGGCGTCTGCGCCGGCGGCGCCAGCGGCGGTGAGCTGTTCACCAGCGCCACCGGGTCCTTCGGGTTCACACCGAGGGTGCCGACGAGCCCGGTGAACGTGTCCGCCATCGCCTTCGCCAGTGTCGCGGCACGATTCGGGTCGGTGTCGGTGACCGAGATGGTGAACAGGGTCGACTTCGGCGTGTACTCCACGTGGGTCGCGCTCGCCAGGGCGTCCGCGCCGATGGGCAGGTGAAACTGCTTGACCGCGCGCTCCGCGACCGCGTGGCCGCCGGCGATCGCGGCGTACGACGACAGCCGCTCCTGCGCGGCCTGCGTGCCCTGATACACCTGCGCCAGGTCGGTCTCGCCCGAGAACGAGATGAGGACGGTGGCCGACGACTGATAACTCTTCGTCTGGAACGCGGTGACGGCCGCGGCCCCGGCGAGGCAGGCCAGCAGCGCCCCGACGAACAGCTTCCAGTGGGCCGCCAAGGTTCGGACAAACGTGCGAAAATCCATCGGCTACAACCTTTCCCGGCGCCTGCCGGCGCTCTCGAGCTCACGCGCGCCGTGCGGCGGGTGCGTGACCAAGACCTCTGTGAGAATATCCAGCATGCGGTCGGCGACCCGGTCGACGCTGAAGCGCTCCGCGTAGTGGTGCGCCGCCTCGGCGCCGAGGCGCGCGGCGGTGGCCGGGTCCGCCAGCCTGTCGAACGCTGCGGCCAGCCCCGCGACGTCGTCGACATCGACCGTCGGGCCGCCCGACGGCTGGTATTCGGGCAGCCCGCCAATGGTGGAGACGATCGGCATCACGCCCAGCTGCATCGACAGCACCTGCACCCCGCTCTGCGAGGCGCGCCGGTAGTGGGCGACCGAACCCTTTGCGGCCGAAAGCGTCTCGACGACGTCGGCGTAGCGGTACGTGCCGGAGCACCACCGCGCGTGTTGCGGCAGCCGCGCGCTTCGCAGGGCGATCGGCCCGTCGCCGATCAGCACCAGGTCGTCGCCGCGCCAGCCGTCGCCCGTCACGTGCCGTTGCCAGGCCCGCAGCACCACGTCGATGTTCTTGTACGGGTTGAGCCGGCCCACCATCACGAAATCGCGGCGCCCCTCGGCGTGGACTGGCGCCGGCACCAGGTCGACGTCGAGGTCGCTGGTGAGCGGCAACGTGTGCACGGGCGTCCGGGCGACGTCTCGCCGGGTGCTGATGGCTTCCGCGACGTAGTCGCTGTAGGTGACCGTGGCCGCCGAGCGGGCGCCCCAGCGGTCGAACACCGCACGCTCGTAGGCCGGCCGCGCTTCGCCGGCGTCGTGCGGGCTGTCGTCGTGGACCAGCTGCACCCGGGGCGCACTGCCGGCCAATGCCATCCAGCGTGGATCACGGACCAGCTCGGTGATCACCACCTGCGGCCGGTAGTCGCGGATGCGCCGCCAGGCGGCGAGACTGGACGGCCAGGTTCCGGCCGCGCGGAACCGCGGGTCGAGCACCAGCTCGTAGTCGCGGGCGCCGTCCGACTCGGGGTGCTGGTCGGACGTCACCAGCAACACGTCGGCTCCGCGCCGCCGCAGCGCCTCGACCTGAACGCGCGCGAGGGGCCGCATCCACGGCGAAAGCCAAAGCACCCGAATGGAATTCATGTCAACGCCCGGTCCTTGACCGCGCCGGGGTCGATCGACCAGCGCCCCTCCAGTTGCGGGTAGGCCCGCCGCACCTCGTCGTACAGATCCGGCAATGTCAGCATTACGCGATCGGGGTCGGCCGCGATGAGCTGTTCGGGCGAGATGATGCCGACGTCGGTGCCGGGAATCCGGCGCCCCTGCTTGGCCGGTGACGCGTCGGCGACGGCACGCAACAGTTGCCGCTCGACGCCGGCGATGTTGAACAACGCGGTGACGCGCGACCCGGCGCCGTACCCGTACACCGTGCGCCGGTCGCTCGCCTGCTCCCGCAGCCAGTCGCGCAACTGGGTGGCGTGGCGCTCGGCATCGCGCTGCAGACCGCCGACGACCGCGGCGTCGGTGATGCCGGCGCTCTGCTCGCGCCGCAGGATTTCCCCGGTGCGTTCGTCGGGGTCGACCTGGCCGTGCACCGCGGCAACCAGCACGGTGCCGCCGTAGAGATCGAACTCCCACGCCGACGCCACACTCATGCCGACCGCGGCGAGCAGACCGGTCAATGCCGTCAGCGAATAGTAGGCGTAATGGCTGTGGCGCAGCGCATCCCATTGCCCATGGGTCACGATCGTCAACAGCGAGTGGAATTGCAGCAGCAGCACGCCGTCGGGCGAGGTGGCCTCCGCGCGGAGTCGGAAGGCCTGCCGTTGGTCCGGCTCGTGCATGATGCCGAACGAGTCGAGCACGACGTCGGCCAGTTCCGCCTCGGCGAAACCGCGCTCCGCCAGCAGCGGCAACCACGTTCCGCCATGCGGGCTGCCGAATTCCCGTGCGGTGGCGCCGCGTAGCCAGCCCGCGTCGGCGACCCGCCGGATGGCCTCGGCCGCCTGGTCGCGCAGGGCCTGCGGCTCGATGCCGCGCGGCTCGGCGGCGGCGGTGTCATCGTCGGCGAGTTGGGCCAGGCCGCAGCGGCCGCAGAGTTCCATCGCGAGCGGATGCGACGATTCCTCGGGGCGCACGGGTTCGGTGACCGGCGGGAAATCGTCGCCGGCCGGCACGGTACCCAGGTCGAGGACCCGTCGAAGATCGGTGCCGCCGCACCCCCGGCAGGTGCTCATCGGCGCACGCTACCAATTTCCGCGGCGTGCAGGGTCGGAAGCGGAAAGACAAGCTGGCCGCCCCACTCGGCGACGTACTGAAGCTGCTCGGTCAGCTCCGCCTCGAGGTTCCACGGCAACACCAGCACCACATCCGGGCGGTCCTCGGCGATGCGCTCGGGTTCGTAGATCGGGATCCGGGTCCCCGGGGTGAAGCGCCCATGCTTGTAGGGGTTGCGGTCGACGGTGTATTCGAGGAGGTCGGTTCGGATCCCGCAATAGTTGAGCAGGGTGTTGCCCTTGCCCGGCGCGCCGTAGCCGACGACGCGCTTGCCGTCGGCGCGGCAATCCAGCAGGAACCGCAACAGGTCGTGCCGGATCGCCTCCGCGCGGGGACGCAGCTGCAAATAGCCGTCGGCACGGTGCAGACCCGCGGCCTCCTCGGCGCGCATCACCCTCTCCACCCGTTCGGTCGGCCGCGAGGCGATATCCGCCGAGCGGGCCCAGATGCGCATCGACCCGCCGTGGGTGGGCAGCAGCTCGACGTCGACCACGGCGAGCCCGGAGGTGGCCAGCGCGCAGATCGCCGAGAACAGGGTGTAGTACTGGAAATGCTCGTGGTAAATCGTGTCAAACTGCCCCAGCCGCACCAGGTTCAGCGCGTGGTGTACCTCGATGCTCAGCCAGCCGTCGTCGTCCATCAGCTTGCGCAGCGAGCGGGTGAAGCCGCGCAGATCGGGGATGTGCGCGTAGACGTTGTTGGCGACGACGAGGTCGGCGGGCCCGTGTTCCTCACGAACCTGGGTCGCCGTGTTCTCGTCCAGAAAAGCTGTCAGCGTGGGGATGTTGCGCGCGCGGGCGGCGACGCCGACGTTCTCGGACGGCTCGATTCCCAGGCATGGCACGCCCGCCGCGACGACGTGCTGCAGCAGGTAGCCGTCATTGCTGGCGACTTCGACCACTCGCGAATCCGGGCCAAGGCCGAGCCGCTGGACGGCTTCGTCGACGAAGCGCTTGGCGTGCTGCACCCAGCTGTCCGAATACGAAGCGAAGTAGGCGTATTCGGTGAAGGTGTCCTCGGGCGTGATCAGCGCCGGTATCTGCAGCAGCAGGCAGTCCTCGCACAACCGCAGGTGTAGCGGGAAGGTCTGCTCCGCGAGGTCGAGTTCCTCGGCGGTGAGGAATTTCTCGCACGGTGGAGTGGCGCCCAGGTCCACGACGCTGAGCAGGCGCTCCGAGTCACACAACCGGCAAAGCATATGGCTCCCAATTCTCTGTGCGGCTGGATGTTTGGGCGGGTTCGATGTTCGGGGCGAGGCGTTGCGCCCGCCGGCGGGTGCTGTCGTGAATGAGCTTGCCCAGGCCGTTCTGGTAGAGCCAGAGGCTGTTCTGCTGGCCGGAGAAGGACTCTTCGCCGGCCATCGCACCCCAGGGCAAAAACCCGCTGCCCAGCCCCACCCCGAAGACCCCCGCGATCGGCGTGCCGTACCGGTCCAACAGCCGCGCATGTGTGTCGACCGCCGGGCCCTTGTGCGCCAACGGGACTCGCGTCCCGCGCGCGTTGTAAATGGGCGGTGCCGCAAGGCGGTACCCCAGGGCCGGAATGATCAGATCGCAGTTGGTCAGCAGGCCGAGCAGGTCCGCGCGGGACAGGCCGCCGATCGGCATGGCCACCGCGCGGTCGTCCGGCTCGGCCCCGGGCTTGCGATGCATACGGCGCCACACTTCGCGTCCGTCGCCCTGCAACCCACCCAGCCGATGCACGCGCCCGGTGGCCGCGCACACGTCGGACTCGGAGAATTCGTAGAAGTCGACGTGGGCCGCGGCACGCGACGTATAAGTGGGCCGGGGTTCGCTGCGATGCAGGATTTGGATGCCGCGGGGACCGAAGCTCAGCCCCGGAATCTGTTCCAGCAGCATCCATGCCGCCGAAAATGCGCTGTGCGCCCCGCCCAGGATGACCACGCGCGGGCTGCCGTGCACGCGGGCCAGCCGTCTCGCCACCTCCTGCGCGCCGCCTCGGCTGAGGAGCCGGTGGCTGGACACGATCTTCTCGCGCCAGTCCCCGAGGTGGACACCGGGCGTGACCTCGATCTCGGACCAGGACGCGTTCGGCCGCCCGCCGATCGCGACGACCGCGCTGCCGGCGCGGACCAGCGTGCGCCGCCCGCCGGCGTCGACGGTGAACACCGCGACCGAGCCGTCGTCCTGCAGTCGGATCGCCTCGGCGCGTGTTCCGGTGAAGGCGCGGCTGTTCGGATGCCGGTCGAACTCGGCCAGAATGGCGGTACCGAGGCGCCGCTCGAAGCGATCGACCAGCTCCAGCGTGGGATGCGTGGCTCGGAAGCGTTCCAGTTCTTGCGCAACCGGATCGGCCCTGACGTCGGCCAGCAACGGGGAGCAATCCGGGCCGTCCAGGCATTCCAGGAAGGAGGTGCCGCGCGAGTCGGCGTTAAGGGCGTATCGGCCGAGCGTCCCGCCCAGCTCGTCGGCCTGCTCCACCAACGCGACGCCGCCGTCCAGCCACGCGCCCAGCCGACCGTGACGTGCCGCCCAGACCAGCGCTCCAGTCCCGGCCGGCCCACCGCCCAGGATCGCCGTTTCGTACCACGGAGTCGGTTCGATGACGGCCCTCCGTTCGCGACGCTTGTTGCGGCGGCCCGATTTCCAGTTCAGCATCAACGCGCTCACAGCACGGCCTCGATGGCTTCGAGGTACTCATCGGCCATCGCCTCGACCGTGTAATGCAGGCGCATGCGCTCGTGGCCACGCCGTCCCACCGATGGCAGCGCGGCGGGGTCGGCCAAGATCTGGGCGAGGCATTCACGCCACGCCGCCACCGTGACGGGCTCGACGACGAAACCGGCCTTGCCGAAGTCCAGCATCTCCGGAACGGCGCAAATCCCCGACGCGGCAACGGGAACCGCGCGCGCCATCGCCTCCAGGATGGCCAGCGGGAACGCCTCGGAGCGACTGGGCACGCACAACAGGTCGGCCTCGGCCAGCGCGGGACCCGGCCCGGCCGACCAGCCGCGCCAGTGCACCCGGTCGCGCAGCGCCGCGGGGGTGCGGGCCTGCAGCCGATCCCGGTCGGGTCCATCGCCGAATATGGAGAGCTCCCAAGGCATGTCGGTCAGGCCACCGAGCGCATCGATCAGCAGGTGCGGGTTCTTGTGCTCGACGATGCGCGAGAGCATCACCAACTGCACCGGGTCACCGGCGGCCCGAACGCGGGGCTGCGGCTCACCCGCCACCGCCACCCCGTTGGGCGCGACGAACCGGCGCCCGCCGAGCCGGTGCTGCGCGGTCAGCATGTCCCAATGGCGTTGGGCGAGGACGACGAAGCCGTCGGCGCGGCGCATGGCCGCCGCCAGTGGCCGCGAGTAGATGGGGCGGTCGGGTTCCGGGGGTACGTGCGGCGCGACCAGCCAGCGCCGGTAGCTGCCGCCCGCGCGCCACAGCGTGGCGAACCCGGTCTCGGTGTTGGTGTCGCCGCTGATCAGCACCGCCGGGCCGGGCGGAATGTCGACGGCCGGTGCCCACCAGGGTTGGCGCACCACCCGCACGCTGTGCGGGACCTCCTTGATCAGCGGGCCGAACCGCTGCATGCAGACGATGGTGACCGGGTAGCCGCGCCGATCCAATTCGGCTGCCAGCAAAGCTTTTTGGCGCTCAGCCCCGCCGTAGACCAGGCGGTTGGTGGTGATCACGATCGCTGGCTTGCCGGTGCGACCGGTTGCCATGTGGTTCAAGGCGCGCCGCCGTGCGTCGCGCTTCGAGCGCTGCAGCCGCTCCAACAGGGTGGTGCCGGCCAGGTACATGTCAGCGTGATGAACGCCGTCCTGGTGTTCGAGCAACAGTGCGATGTTGGCGCGCAACAGGTCCCGATTGCGGCGACGTTCCGGCGTCGAGACCTCCGCGCCGTGCGCGGCATCGGGCTCCTCCAACCGGCCGGCGGTCGCCGGATTGCCGTGGTCGACGTCGATTTCGTTGGCCAGCAGAATGCGCCAGCCCGCCGCGCTGGCGCGGGCCTGCCAATCGGTTTCTTCTCCGTAGAGGAAGAACTCCTCGTCGAAGCCGCCGACTTCGTTCCAAGCCGCACGGTTGATGGCCAGGCAGGCGCCGCCCACATAGCCGTCGATGCTTTCCGACTCGCCGGGCTGGCGGTTATACAGGTGCGAAATCGGCGTGCCGCGCAGCAGATCCGAATAGCCGGCGGCCGCGACCAGCGCCCGGCTCAGGGTCCGGCGGCGCGTCGCGATGTCCCACCGCTCCGGGCCGGGGGCGCCGTCGTCGTGCACCATGGGCGCCACGGCGGCGACCTTCTCCTGGCGAAGCAGCTCCCGGGTCCGCGCGAGCGGCCCCTGCAAGCGGGCGTCGGCGTTCAGCAGCAGCAGGTCAGCGTCCGGCGGCGTGTGCTCGACCAGGGCGTTAAACGCCGCGGCGAAGCCGAGATTCACCGGACCCAACACCCAGTGCACCTGCGGGTGTCGGGCCGCCAGCTCCTCGCGGCCGGGATAGGTGTCGCCGCTGTTCTCGTAGACGTACACCGGCAGCTCGGGCAGGTGTTCGGCGACGCCGGCCAGGCACTGCTCCACCAGGTCGTGGCTCTTGTAGGTCACGATCATGACCACCATCGGCCGGCCGGACCTGGTAAGCGTGCCGACCGGGGGCTTGAGGTACGCGCGGTCCAGTTCGCGGCTCATGCGACCACCGACCTGTGGCGCAGCGCGGCCAGTGACGACCACCCGAACGGCCCGACCGCCGCGCTGGTGGCCAGGTACGCGGCGGCAGCGGCGGTCACGGTCAGGGCGACGTGATGGCCCGAAAGCAGCAGTGCCACCGCGACACTGGCCGCCGTGGGGACCAGCAGGCGGAGCAGGAACGCCACCGGCGTGCGGTAGTCGCACTCGCGGCGCAGCCACCAGGTGGCCAGCACCATGCCGAACAGCTCGGTGCCCACCAACGCCAGGCCGGCGCCCACCGCGCCGAACGGCGTGTCCAGGACCACGTTCAGCACGACGTTGAACGCCAGCGTCGCTATCGACAACCGGAACAGGAACTTCTGCTGATGGCAGGCGAACAGCCCCTGGCCCAGGGTGCCGGTGACGAAACGCAAAGCCACCGCGACGAATAGCGTCGCCAGCGTCGGCGCGCCGCGCTCGACGAATTCGCGGTCGCCGAACAATTCGATCAGGGGCCGGGCCAGCAACGTGCCGATGACGGCGACCGGGACCCCCACGAAGTACATCAGCTCGACGCAGCGGCGCAGGAACTTGGCGAACGCGGCGACGTCGCGGGAAAACAGTTCGGTGGCCGTCGACAGCGTCGCCTTGAGGAAGAACATCGACACGATCAGCGTGTTGAACGCCACGGTGTAGGCCAACCCGTAGACGCCGACCTCCGAATGCGTGCTCACCTTCGACAGGATGACGCCGTCGGTGCGCCAGTACAGCACGCCGACGACGGCGACACCGATCGGAAATGCGCTCTCCCGCAACAGGTCCGCGATCTCTCGTGGCGCGAAGATCGGCCGCAACGAGATGTGCCGGGCCGCCGCGGTGCCCTGGATCAGCAGCTGCAACGCCGGCGGTATCAGCTGCGCGACCGCGAACCAGACGACGTCGGCCCGTACGGCCACCAGGTAGCTGACCATCGCCAGCGTGCCCAGCCGGCCCAGCACGTCGGACATCGCCACGGCCGAGAAACGGACGGTGGACAGGAACACCGGCTCGAACCGCGTCGTCATCGTCAGCATCAGCAGCTGGCCCGACAACACCACGAGCATCACCCGCACGTCGGCGTCACGGTAGAGCAGCAGACCCGAACCCGCCGCCAGTGCCGCGAGCGGCAGGCAGTACATCAGCGATAGTCCGCTGTTGATGCGGACGAGCCGCTCCAGGTCGCCCGTCCCGGAGGTCACCCGGCGCACGATGACGGTGCCGATGCCGAGATCGGCCAGGCTGGCCCACATTCCGACGAAGGCGACCGCGATGGTGAGCTGGCCGTAGCGCCCGGGCCCGAGGTAGTGGGCCGTCATCGCGACCGAGACGACCGAGGCCAGCATCCCCAGCGCCCGGCAGACGAGCTGGACGGAGAACGCGTGCGCGATCCGCGACCGCGGCACCGACGCTGCCGGGGCCGGCTCGATCGTGGTGTCGTGCGCCATCAGTACGCCCCGTCGCTACTCAGCACGGCCTTGAGCGTCCGCGCGATGATCAGCAGGTCGCCCGTCATCGACCAGTTGTCGACATACGACAGGTCGAGCCGCACCGAGTCCTCCCACGAGAGGTCCGACCGGCCGCTGACTTGCCACAGCCCGGTCACGCCCGGCTTGACGAGCAGGCGGCGCTTGACCTGGCCGTCGTAGTTCTCGACCTCGCGCCGCAGCGGCGGGCGCGGTCCGACGACGCTCATGTCCTGCTTGAGCACGTTGATGAACTGTGGCAACTCGTCGATGCTGAACCGGCGCAGCACCTTTCCGATGCGCGTCACGCGCGGGTCCTGGCGGATCTTGAAGAGCATGCCGCCGGCGCCCTCGTTGAGCGGCATCAGCCGTTCGACCTGGGTGTCGGCGCCGTCCACCATGGTGCGGAACTTGAACATCGTGAAGGGCTTGCCGTCCAGGCCGATGCGCTCCGCCCGGTAGAAGACCGGCCCCCTGCTCGTCGCCTTGATGCCGACGGCGGCGGCGACGAGCAGCGGGGAGGTCGCGACGAGCGCGGCCAGGGCGAAGCAGAAATCGAAGGCGCGTTTCTGAAACCGTTGGGTCCCTTCGTATTGCGGCTTGTCGACATGTAGCAGGGGGAATCCCGCGATCGGCTTGAGGGTCAGCCGCGCCCCGGCGACGTCCACCACCCCGGGCGCCACCACCAGGTCGACGTCCATCGTCTCCAACCGCCACATCAGGTCCCGGATCCCGTGCACGCCGAAGTGTTCGGTGCGCGTCACCGCGACCGTGTCGGCGCCACAGCCGGCGATCGCGGATACCGCGGTGGTTTCGTCGCCGAGGATCGCGATCTTGCGGCCCTGGACCGTCAGCATCTCGCCGCGCGGCGGGCCGTAGCCCGCGATGCAGACGCCGACCACCAGATAGCCGTCGTTCGGGTTGCGGATCAGCTCGTGGGCGAGGTGCGAAACGCCCGGGCGATCCCCGATCGCCAATACCAGCGACTGGTATTGCCCTTGCGCCCGTTTGCGCCAGACGTGCTTGCGCCACAGGTTGCGGCTCGCCAGCAACCCGAGGGTGCCCACGGGAAGCGCGACCGCCAGATAGCCGCGGGCCAGTTCGATCTTGGCCAGCAGCGTGA
This sequence comes from Mycobacterium sp. IEC1808, assembly GCF_002101935.1. Lineage (NCBI taxonomy): Bacteria > Bacillati > Actinomycetota > Actinomycetes > Mycobacteriales > Mycobacteriaceae > Mycobacterium > Mycobacterium sp. IEC1808. The sequence goes on from NZ_LQPV01000033.1 coordinate 70,435, forward strand.
CGATGGCGATGAACCCGAACGTCCAGAACGAGGCGCTGGCGATGCGCCGGTATTCGTCGATTCCCGCGCCGATGATCCGGGTGGACCGGGTTTGGAACATCGACATCGACGAAAGCCACAGCGCGGCAAAGAGAACCGAGAACAGCGTCATGATGGGCCCGGGGTACCCCGACGTGTTCGGCGAGTCCCCGAACCGGACAAACTGGGCGAGCGCGACCGCGGCGCAGACGATCATCGAGTCGGTGACGCGCAGGCGAGCCGAGTACCGCCGCTGCCAACGGGAAACGGCCTTGGCGCCGACCCCCGGCGCGGGCAGCACCGCAAGCGGTGCCGGGCCGGTGTCGGCTGGAAGCGTGGTCGTCATGATGGCCGTTCTCTCGGTTACGCCGTCGCCGATTGCGCCGCGGCGACTAGGGTTTCGGTGGTTTCGGTGCTTTCAATCGTTTCGGTGCTTTCGGAGGCCGGCATCCCCGCGTAGTACACGCCGGGATAACAGATCAGCTGGGCGCGCGATGCGCGCAGCAAGGCCAGCGGACCCTGCAGCAGATACCGGCGGGCCAGCCGCTGGGGCTCGCGGGTCAACCGGTAGAACCATTCCAAGCCGGCTCGCTGCATCCAGTTCGGGGCCCGGCTGGTCATGCCGGCCAGGAAGTCGATGGCGCCACCGCACGGCAGGAAAACCTTTGCGCCCGTGGCGAATCCGTGCCGGTCCACCCACTGCTCCTGGCGTGGCTTGCCGAGGCTGACCACCAGGATGTCGGTGCCCGCAGCGCGGATATCGGCGGCCAGGGCGTCGGAGCCCGATTCGATGTCGGCCGGGTCGGGCGCCCACATGCCTGAGACCACCAGCGCGGGATAGTGCGTCCGCAGGCGCTGCGCCAACAGCCGATGGGTCTGGGCGCTGCCGCCGAAGAAGCCGACCCGCTGACCCGCCGACTCGGCCAACGCCAACACGGCGGGCAGCAAGTCGGCGCCGGTCACGCGCGGCCACGGCTTTGCGGTCAGCAGCTGCCCCCGCCACGCGATGGGCATGCCGTCGGCCAGCAACAGCCATTCCAGCCGGCTCGCGGGCGTCGCGCCGAGGGAGCGGAAGTGGTGGAGGTGATCCAGGTTCACCGAGCCCACCGCCAGCCCGCCCGCCCGCGAGCGCAGGCGAGCCGAGATGATGGACAGCACCTGGTCGGTGTCGCAGCGTTCGACGACGCTACCGCTGACGACCATGCGCACCGGGGCTGCTGAGGATTCGTGGTCCATGGCAAACCTATCCCAGGCGCTCTCGGACCGGGCGGTACGAGGTCATGACGCCTCGCTCTCTGCCGCCGCCGGCTCATCCATAAAGGGCCAGCTGGCGTCCTTCTCCGACATGACGGTCACCGGCAGCGGCCATTTGATGGCGAATTCGGTTTCGTCCCAGCGGAATCCCTCTTCGCTTTCGGGCACATAGGGTCCGCTGATCTGGTACATGACCTCGGTGTCGTCGGTCAGCGTCTGGAAGCCGTGCAGGACGTAGGGCGGCAGGAACAGCGCGCGGCGGTTCTCCGCCGTCAACTCGACCATCACGTGCTTGCCGTAGGTCTGCGATTCGGGCCGGATGTCCACGGCGACGTCGGCGATCGCGCCGCGCACGCAACGCACGAGTTTCGCCTCGGCGTGCGGCGGCGCCTGCCGGTGCAGGCCGCGCACCGTCCCCCGGGTGTAGTTGAAGCAAAGACTCGTTTGTGCCACTTCGGAAATGAGCCCGTAGGTCTGGAATTCGTCGGCGCAGAAGGATCGAGAGAAGAAGCCGCGATGGTCGCGATGGGGTTCGATGTCGATGATCGTCACCCCGGCGACACTCGTGGGCGTGTACTTCACTGCGTCTCCTTCCAGAACAGTCGCTGGTCGATCTGCTCGGTCTTGAGCAGGTATTCGATCTGCTTCAGTCGGGTGTGCCCACGGCCGTGGAATGTCTCGGGATCCATTGCGATGGTTCGGAAGACGCGATGCAGTTGTGCTGCCCCGGCCGCGACGTCCCACTCGGCGCGGAAGTCGGGGAAGACCTCGCCGATCTTGCCGAACGCCACCCGGTAGCTGCGGTTGTCCGCGTTGGGCGGGCCGAAAGTGAGTTCGCAGCCGGGGAACTCGGCGCTGACGGTCTCCGCGATTTCGCGCACCGTGCGGTTGTTTTCGTCGCTGCCGACGTTGACCACGAGGTTGTGCACGGTCTGCCGGTCGGCGCGCAGCGCGCACCGGATGGCCTGAGCGATGTCGAGGGCATGCACCAGCGGCCGCCACGGGGTGCCGTCGCTGGTCATCGCGATGCGATGTTCGGTCCAGGCATAACCCGCCAGGTTGTTCAGCACGATGTCGAAGCGCATGCGGGGGGAGGCGCCGAATGCCGTTGCGTTGCGCAGGAATGCCGGCGAGAAGTCGTCGTCGGCCATCGCGGTGAGGTCCCGTTCGACCAGGGCCTTGCACTTGGCGTACGGGGTCAGCGGGTTGATGGGGCTGGTCTCGTCGACCGTCCCGTCGGCGATCCCGTACACACTGCACGACGACATATAGACAAATCGGCCGACGCCGGCGCGCTTGGCGCACTCTGCCAAATGCACGCTGCCGCGGTGGTTTACCTCGTACGTGACGTCGCCGATCAGGTCGCCGATCGGATCGTTGCTCAGCTCAGCCATGTGCACGATCGCGTCGAACCCGCGCAGGTCCGCGACGGTCACGTCGCGAATGTCCTTGATGAGGGTCAGCGGCGCCACCGGGTGGGCACTGCCGGTGAGCGGGCCGGGGCACAGCCAACCGGCTCGGTAGTAGCCGGTGTCCAAACCGACGACGTCGTGACCGTCCTCGAGGAGCACTGGCGCCAGGAGGCAACCGAGATAGCCCTCCGTGCCGGTGATCAGGACTCGCATGGTGTCATCCCTCCCGTCGAAAGATCAGTTGTCGAAATGAGCGTCGAAGGGGCTGATGACCGCTTTCTCGCCCACAAAGGCTTCGGCGTAGCGCGCCCGGCACTGGACGCCCCGGACCCGCATCAGGCCGAGGAACGCCTCGTCGTCGAACCAGTCGCGGCCCGATTGCGACGGGTACGACTGCGCGAGCAGCTGAGCCTTCTGGTGGGCTATCTCCGTCGGGATGCCCACGTAGAGAATGGGATTCGGCAAGTCGGACTCCCATTTGAGAATCTCGTAGCCCAGCACCAGCTGCGCACGGAACTCGGTCGGGATGAGCTCGGCGACCAAGCGATGGTCCTGGTGGTAGTCGTGGCGGTGCGGACCGATCACCAGATCGGGCTGGCATTCGCGGCGGAACTGCGCAAGCTGGCGCTTCACCGCGCCCCAGTGCCCCGGCAGCTGACCGTCGGGGAGGTCGGCCACCGTCAACCGCACCTCCGAGCGCGGGAACAGCGCCGCGAAGGCGTTCTTTTCCTCTATCTCGCGTTCGGTGCCGGCGCCGGTGAGCACCAGGGCGTGCACGACGACACCCGGATTGTGGCGGGCGATCTGCAACAGCGTCGCGCCCGCACCGATGACGATGTCGTCACAGTGCGCGCCAATGACGGCAATCGAGTCGATTGCGCCGGTGTTCAGCTGGATCATGCCGAACGTCTCGCAGGAGCCTGCTCCCACACCATCCAGGGGCGGTTTCCGGTGTTGTAGTCGGCGTCGAGTTCGGCGCGTTCCTTGAACGTGTCGGCCGGTTTCCAGAAGCCGTCGTGCTGGTAGCCGAGGAGCCGGCCGGTCCCGGCGAGCGCCATGCAGGCATCGCCGACGAGGTCGCCGTTCTCCGGAATGAGGTCGAAGACCTCCTGGGTCAAGACGAAGTAGCCCCCGTTGACCCAGATCGGGAACTTCGCGATCGGAGCGATCTCCTTGATGTCACCGCCCGTGGTGACATCGACGCAGTGGAAGGACGACTGGGGCGGCACGATCAACATGGAGGCGGCCGCGCCGCTCGTCTTGAGCCGGTCGATCATGGTGTCGAGCGGCGCGTCGGTCAGCACGTCGGCGTAGTTGGCCAGGAAGTATTCGTCGTTCCCGAGGTACTTGCGCACCCGCCGCAGCCGCTCGCCGATCGGCGACTCCAGCCCGGTGTCGACGAAGGTGATGCTCCAGTCGGACATGTCGGAATCGAGCAGCTCGATCTGACCGGCGCGCATGACGAAGTCGTTGGACTCCATCTCGCGGTAGTTGAGGAAGAAGTCCTTGACCATGGCCTGGCCGTAGCCCAGGCACAGGATGAACTCCTTGTGCCCGAAGTGGGCGTAGTAGCGCATGACATGCCACAGCAGCGGTCGGGGTCCGACCATCTGCAGCGGCTTGGGAACCTGGTCGCCCTCGGCGGTCCGCATTCGCATGCCGTAACCGCCACAGAAGAGCACGACTTTCATGACATCCATCCCTTCGATGAATCGAGACCGAATTCCCGCACGGTGGCCAAAAACGATACTTTTGGTATTTCGCGATTTGGGCCGGTCATACGATCGCCGCCCCGTAGCCGCCAGACGGCGGCTGTGCCATGACCGTCGGAATCTGCCCGTACCGCGGACCGGGCGCCTGGCGCCCCGCGGCGCCACTCGGCAGGCCGCCCAGCATGCTCGGCGGCACGGCGCCGATGCCGTTGGGAACGCCGGCGTTGGGCAATATCGCGCCCGCGCTGGTCAGCTGCGCGGTCGGGATGACGCTGGTCCAGCTGGCGGGCACCGAGAGCGGGCCGAGCGCGGCGGCCTGGCCCAGGCCTCCCACCACGCCCGCACCTGCGGCTTCGGCCGCGCCCGCGGCCTCGGCCGCCGCCTGCCCGGCGACGTCGGCCGCGCTCGCGGCCGCCGTCGACGCGGTGGCCGCCATCCCCTGCAGGGTCTGCGCCATGCCCAGCACGCTGGACAGGCCGTACAGCGGGGTCGCGGCCACCATCAGGTAGCCCGGCAGCAGGGCCGGCAGGTTGCTTTCGAGGTTGCTCATGAAGCTCGACATCGACAGGCCGCCGGTCCCGGAGGTGAGCCCGCCCACCAGCGTCCCCCAGGGCGTTTCCGCGCCGGCGCTCGCCGCGGCGGGTGTCGCCAGGGTCTGCAACATCGAGGACACCGTGGACATCAGGCCGGCCAGTGAGACCTGCTGGGTGCCCGCCCCGGCCGCGGCCTGGGAAACCGCGGTGGCCTGGCCCGCCGCGGCGGCGGGGTCGGCGACCTCCGGCGCAGGCGTGAACGTTGTGAGCTCCGCGGCCAGCGCCGAATTAGCCGCGTATTCGTACATCGCCACGGCGTCTTGAGCCCACATCTCGGCGTATTGCGCCTCGTTGGCCGCGATCGCCGGCAAGTTCTGACCGAAGAAGTTGGTGGCGATCAACGACGCGAGTTGAACCCGATTGGCGATGACCGCCTGCGGCGGCACGGTCGCGGCCCAGGCCGCGTCATATATTTCCGCCGCAAGCCTGGCCTGGCCGGCGGCCTCCGCTGACCGGGCGGCGGCCCCGGCCGTCCACGCGACGTACGGTCCGAACGCAGATGCCATGCTCAGCGACGCGGGGCCCAGCCACCGCCCGACCGTCAAGCCCGAGATGATCGACCGATACGCGGCCGCGGCGGAATGCAGTTCGGTGGCCAGGTTGTCCCAGGCCACCGCGGCCGCCGTCAGCGACCCCGCGCCGGGGCCGGCGTACATCCTCGCCGAGTTGATCTCCGGCGGAAGAGCGCCAAAGTCGATCATTTCGAATGATCCCCGTCCGTCGACGCGCCGCCGGCCGCGTTGGCGCCGGCAGAGACGGACGCCCCTGACGTGACGAACGACACACGTCGTCCGAGGTCGGCGCGGGGTGCCCGGCGCAGTGGTCGGCGCGGCGATCGAACAGCACCGCACGCCCGCGGTCCGCAAAAGGGGCGCTGATCAGGCGAAGAAACTGAGAGCCACATAGAAAGCGATTATACATACTTTTGGTTCGGCATACACCATGTTGTCTTACCAACAGTATTTGTGAGTTTGTTAACGCGACCCGCTGCGTTGAATGCCGTGGAACGACCCCTGACTGCTAACCTCAAAGACGGCCCATATGCCGCCCGAGGCACACCGCCGAGTGCTGGCCCTGAGAACGAGGTGTGTGCCCTGCTCGAGGAAGGCATCGAGAACGTGGAAGCGATCGATTCGGGCCATGGCACCGGCCCCGGAATGATCACCCGCCTTGCTTATGCACCGGCGTGGTCGACCCGAACCGGACAGTTGAGTTCTCGGTTCCGATGACCGCCCATTCGACCGACGGACGCGCGGACGCGACGCGGCGACAGATTTTGCGGGCCGCTTCGCATCAGTTCGCTCGCCGGGCCTACCACGACGTCGGCCTGGACGACATCCTCGCGGAAGCGGAGCTGACCAAGGGGGCGATGTATTTCCACTTCCGTTCCAAGCACGCGCTGGCCGTGGCGATCATCGAGAAGCAGACAGCCGCCGGAGCCGTCGCGGTGGAGGAACTCCTCACTCGTGGGCTTTCCGGCCTGGAGACCCTGATCGACTTTTCGTATCTGATCGCTTCCGGCGATATCCGAACCGACGGGGTCAGGGCGGGGCTGAACCTGCTCGAGTCGGTCGGCCGGTCGGAAGGGCTGCAGAAGAAGCTGTTAGAAGAGTGGGCCAAGGCGCTCGCGGGGGTCGTCGAGCAGGCCATCGCGGAGGGCGACATCGGCCAGCATTGTGATCCGCAAGACGTGGGACGCCTGGTGGTGTCCCTGCACATGGGGCTGCGCCAAACCAGCAACCTGGAGGAACCGGAGCGGTTCTTGCACGACCTGGAGAAGTGCTGGCTCCTGATGTTGACCGGAATCCTGCAACCGGAGCGCATCGATTACTTCCGCCAATTCCTCAGGCGCCGCGCGGCACTGGCGATCAACTCCACCTCGGCGGGCACGGATTCTGGATAGCGCCATGGGCAGGTCGCGCGATCGGGCCCGCGTGTGGGCGGCTGTTACGCTTACCGCTCCGGCCGGAAGGTTGGTGAAGTTGTCGAGATCCGCGTCTGGGGACATCGACGGAACTCCGGAGGTGTAGACGCGATGGCGCGCCAGGTTCGATCGGAAGCCACTCGGCGGAAGATCCTCGACGCCGCGATAGACGTTTTCGGCGAGGTCGGGTACGCCGCGGCCGGCTGGAACACGATCATCGAGCGGACCGGCATGACCAAGGGGGCCCTCTACCACCACTTCGACTCGAAGGAATCGCTGGCTTCCGCGATCATCGAAGAAGGTTCCGAGACGATACTCGTCGCGTTCCGCAACGTGTGCGGGTCGTCGTCGCCCGCGCTCGAGAACATGATCCACGGCACCTTCACCATCGCCAACGTGCTCAGCTCCGACAAGACCGCCCGCGCCGCCGAGCAATTGACGGCCGCTCTGACCGGATTCAACGAAGCCGCCATGCGGTTCTGCGCCAACATGGTTGAGCTGATGGCGGCACAGGCCCAGCGGGCGGCCGCCGAAGGTGACGTCCGAGAGGATCTCGACCCGGTGGTGATCAGCGAGTCGATTGTCGGCGCCATGTTCGGAACGCGTTTGCTGTACAACGCGATGGCGGCCAAGGGCGTGGCGGGGCGCGATGCGGGTCCGGCGGTCGACGCGGGTCTGGCTCCCCACACGAATCAATTCTGGGAACTCATGCTCGCGGGCATCGTCACCGAGGCGTCGCTACCTTACTTCCGCGAATTCCTATCCCGGGAGGCGCTGCGCCACGGACCGCCGGCCGGACCGGCACAGGGCCAGGGTGCCGCGGTCCCCGACGCCGGCTAGGCGGTTACGACCGCCTGTCCGGCGCACGTTTCGTACTACGGGTATCTCATTGCGCCGTGCGGATTCCTAAAGGTTTAAAGATCGGCGCCTAGCGTTCCTCGACCCACAATTGCTCGGTGAGGTCTTGGAACGCCGCGAGCGCGAACTGGTCGTCCGCGCGCAGGAGCGCCGACTTGCTCATCAGAGCCCGAACCACCGAACCGTCCTTATGGGCCAATTCGACGACCATGTTCGCGAGTGCGTGCACGACCGAAAGTAGGGAGTCCGACTCCGGAGCCTCGTGGAAGATCTCGTGAAACCGCAGGGAGAGAACCTCTTCGGGATCGAAGCCCACCATCTCCGCGAAGGCGGTGTTGGTGAACAAGATGCTGCCGTCGTTCCCGATGGCGAGCACCGGAATCGGAATTCTTTCCAGGACGACCAACGCGGGCAACTCCTTCAAGGTAGTCATCGGCGATTGGTTTTGTTGCCGGCTTCGTCGTCGCTCCACATGCCGATTATGGCCTATGGCATGACGCAGTTCCGACGCTTTTCCCCATGGCGCGCAAGATTCCTGCGAATGGGTTTGTACGGCCCCGAAAAACGAAACTTTCCCGGGTGTGTCGCGGCGACGCGACCGCGCCGGGAGCCCACCCCGGTTGCGTCGCCGGACGCTGCGTACCGTTGGTCTGCTTCGGCTCACTCCGCCTGATAACGCGGGAACACACCCGTCGGCGGCGGCAGGGCGGTGCCGGGGGCCAGCCGAGCGCCGACCGCGTCGAAAGCCCGCCGGTCCGCGCCCTGGCCGAGCAGGTCCAGCAGCTTGCCGGCCGACTCGGGCATGACGGGCTGGACGAGCAGCGCCGCGATTCGGACGGCCTCGCACGTGACATAGAGGACGGTGCGGAACCTGGCCTGATCCGCCTCGGACTCGCTCTTGCGCAGGACCCACGGCTCCTGGGCCGAAAAGTATTTGTTGGCCTCCCCGAGCATCAGCCAGATTGCCTCGAGGGCCAAGTGCATTGCCTGCCCGTCGAAATTGGCCCGCACCCGCTCCAGCAGGCCGTCGGCCGTCGCCAGCAGCTCGGTGTCCGCCGCGGTGAACTCGCCCGGCTCGGGCACCACCCCGTCCAGGTTCTTGGCCACCATCGACAGCGAGCGTTGGGCGAGGTTGCCGAGCTCGTTGGCCAGGTCGGCGTTAATCCTGGTGACGATGGCCTCTTCGCTGAAGCTGCCGTCCTGGCCGAACGGCACCTCCCGCAGCAGGAAGTAGCGCACCTGGTCGAGGCCGAAGGTGTCGACCAGCGAAACCGGGTCGACGATGTTGCCCACGGATTTGCTCATCTTCTCGCCGCGGTTGAGCAGAAATCCGTGCGCGAAAACCCTGCGGGGCAATTCGATTCCGGCCGACATCAGGAACGCCGGCCAGTAGACGGTGTGGAACCGGATGATGTCCTTGCCGATCATGTGCAGATCGGCGGGCCAATAGTGCCGGAACAACTCCGAGCGGGTGTCGGGGAAGCCGACGCCGGTCAGGTAGTTGGTCAGGGCGTCGACCCAGACGTACATGACGTGGTCGGGGTGATCCGGGACCTTCACCCCCCAGTCGAACGACGTCCGCGAGATGGACAGGTCGCGCAGGCCGCCGGAGACGAAGCTGACCACCTCGTTACGCCGCACCTCGGGCGCGATGAAGTCGGGGTTCGCCTCGTAGTGCGCCAGCAGCTTGTCTGCATACGCCGACAGCCGGAAGAAGTAGGTGCGCTCCTCGGTCCAGGTCACCGGGGTGCCGGTCTCGACCGCGATCCTGGTCCCGTCTACGACTTCGGTCTCCGACTCGACGAAGAATCGCTCGTCGCGCACCGAATACCAGCCCGAGTAGGTGTCCAGGTAGATGTCGCCCGCCGCGGCCATCCGCCGCCAGATCTCCTTCGACGCCTCGTGGTGGTCGGCGTCGGTGGTGCGGATGAACCGGTCGAAGGAGATGTTCAGCCGCTCCTGCAGGCGCTGGAAGACATCCGAGTTGCGCCGGGCCAGCTCGGCCGTGGGCAGGCCCTCGGCCGCGGCGGCCTGGGCGACCTTGAGCCCGTGCTCGTCGGTTCCCGTCAGGAAGCGCACGTCGTACCCGTCCAGCCGCCTGAACCGCGCGATGGCGTCGGTGGCGATGTACTCGTACGCGTGCCCCAAATGCGGCGCGGCGTTGGGGTACGTGATCGCGGTGGTGATGTAGTAGGGCCTCATCGAGACTCACCCTATTGTGTGGCGGTGAGTTCCAACCGCTCCGGTGAACGACAAGCGCCGCCCGCACCCGAGCCGCTGGCGCCTTTGATCGACGCGCACACCCACCTCGACGCGTGCGGCGCCGGGCCGGATATGGGGGCCGAGGAGGTGCGGGCCATCGTCGACCGCGCCGCCGCGGTCGGTGTGCAAGCGGTGGTCACCGTCGCCGACGATCTCGATTCCGCGCGCTGGGTGACGCGCGCCGCCGACTGGGATTCGCGCGTCTACGCCGCCGTGGCGCTGCACCCGACCCGCGCGAACGCCCTGGACGACGCGGCCCGCGCCGAGATCCAGCGGCTTGCCGCCCGCCCCCGGGTGGTGGCGGTCGGGGAGACCGGGATGGACATGTATTGGCCGGGCCGGCTGGAGGGCTGCGCGGAGCCGTCCGCGCAGCGGGAGGCCTTCGCCTGGCATATCGACCTGGCCAAGCGCCTCCGGAAACCGCTGATGATCCACAACCGGGAGGCCGACACCGAGGTGCTCGACGTGCTGGCCGCCGAGGGCGCACCCGACGCGGTGATCTTTCATTGCTTTTCATCGGACAGCGCGATGGCCCGCCGCTGCGTGGCTAGTGGGTGGTTGCTCAGCCTGTCCGGGACGGTCAGTTTCCGCAATGCGCGCGCCCTGCGGGAGGCCGTCGCGCTGATCCCACCGGAGCAGCTATTGGTGGAAACCGATGCGCCTTTTTTGACCCCGCACCCCTATCGGGGCGCAGCGAATGAGCCCTATTGCCTTCCTTATACTGTGCGGGCGATCGCTGAACTGCTGGATCGCCGTCCCGAAGACTTGGCGCAGGTCACGACCAGCAATGCCCGCCGGGTCTACGGGCTGGCCGCCGGGTAGCCGCGCGGGCCGGTGATTTTCCCGACAGCGACGCGTCGGAGTTGCTGAACATTGGCCGGTTCGTTACCGTCTTGTGATCGAACGGTGGGGCCTTTGGGCCCCGCTGTCGTTTGTAGTCATTTTCTTGCTGAGTGGTTCGTAACTGGTTGCTGAGGCGGAGTAACGCGCGTTGACTGTATTGACAAAACTTCATCACAATTCATCACCGATGTTGCGGCTCGTTGTCGCGGGCCTGCTGTTAGTACTGGGCTTCGCCGGCGGGCTCGCGGTTTCCGCGTCCAAGACGGTGACCCTGACGGTGGACGGAATCGCGATGCGGGTGTCGACGATGAAGTCGCGGGTGATCGACATCGTCCAGGAGAACGGCTTCAGGGTCGACGAGCGCGACGACCTCTACCCGGCCGCCGACGTGGAGGTGCGCGACGCCGCCAACATCGTGCTGCGGCGCAGCCGGCCGCTGCAGATCTCGTTGGACGGCCAGGACTCCAAGCAGGTGTGGACGACCGCGTCGACCGTGGACGAGGCGCTGGCGCAACTCGCGATGACCGACACCGCCCCGGCCGCCGCCTCCCGCGGCAGTCGCGTTCCGCTGGCCGGGATGGCGCTGCCGGTCGTGAGCGCCAAGACGGTCCAGATCAACGACGGCGGCGCGGTGCGCACCGTCCACCTCGCCGCGGCCAACGTCGCCGGGCTGTTGAACGCCGCCGGCGCGCCGCTGCTGGAAAGCGATCAGGTGACCCCCGGGGCGGCGGCCCCGATCGTGGACGGGATGCAGATCGAGGTCACCCGCAACCGGATCCAGCGGGTCACCGAGCGGGTCCCGCTGCAGCCGCCCGCGCGCCGGATCGAGGACCCGGAGATGAATGTCAGCCGCCAGGTCGTCGAGGACGCGGGCAGCCCGGGCACGCAGGACGTGACGTTCGCGGTGGCCACGGTCAACGGCGTCGAGACCGGCAGGCTGCCCATCGCCAACACCGTGATCACCCCGGCCCGTGAGGCCGTGGTGCGCGTGGGCACCAAGCCCGGCACCGACGTGCCGCCGGTGAGCAACGGGTCGATCTGGGACGCGATTGCCGGCTGCGAGGCCGGCGGCAACTGGGCGATCAACACCGGAAACGGGTATTACGGCGGTGTGCAGTTCGACCAAGGGACCTGGGAGCGCAACGGCGGGTTGCGCTTCGCGCCCCGCGCCGACCTCGCCACCCGCGAGGAGCAGATCGCCATCGCCGAGGTGACCCGGCAGCGCCAGGGCTGGGGCGCCTGGCCCGTGTGCAGCGGAAGAGCTGGTGCAAGCTGACCATCCGGCTACTCGGGCGCACCGAGATCAGGCGGCTGGCCAAAGAGCTAGAATTTCGGCCACGAAAGTCTTTGGGGCAGAACTTCGTCCACGACGCGAACACCGTGCGACGGGTGGTCGCGACCTCCGGCGTCGGCCGGTCCGACCACGTCCTGGAGGTCGGTCCGGGCCTCGGTTCGCTCACGCTGGCGCTGCTTGACCGCGGCGCCACCGTCACCGCCGTCGAGATCGACCCGGCGCTGGCCGGCCGGCTGCCCCAGACCATCGCCGAACACTCGCACAGCGAGATACACCGGCTGTCTGTGCTGAACCGTGACGTGCTGACGCTGCGCCGGGACGAGGTGCCCGGGCCTGACGGACCCACCGCCGTCGTCGCCAACCTGCCCTACAACGTCGCGGTCCCGGCGCTGTTGCACCTGCTCGCCGAATTCCCGTCCATTCGGGCCGTGACGGTGATGGTGCAGGCCGAGGTCGCCGAACGGCTGGCCGCCGAGCCGGGCGGCAAGGACTACGGCGTGCCCAGCGTGAAGGTCCGCTTCTTTGGGCGGGTGCGCCGCTGCGGCATGGTGTCGCCGACCGTCTTCTGGCCGATCCCGCGGGTCTATTCGGGGCTGGTGCGCATCGACCGGTACGCGACCGCGCCGTGGCCGACCGACGACGCATTCCGGCGGCGGGTGTTCGAACTCGTCGACATCGCTTTCGCCCAGCGGCGCAAGACATCCCGCAATGCGTTCGCCGAGTGGGCCGGCTCGGGCAACGAGTCGGCGAATCGGCTGCTCGCGGCCAGCATCGATCCGGCCCGCCGCGGCGAGACGCTGTCCATCGACGACTTCGTGCGGCTGTTGCGCCGCACCGGCGATCCGGACGACACGTTGCCGAGCGTTTCGGGGCACGCCTCGGCGAGCTGACCGGAGCGCCGTGGCGTGTGGTTCGCCCGGCGCGGCGTTAGTCTGCTGCGGTGGTCAACAATGTCTGACGGCAACACCGCCGCGCAGTGGGTGCCCACCGGGTCGGTCACCGTACGGGTGCCCGGAAAAGTCAACCTGTACCTGGCGGTGGGGGACCGCCGCAAGGACGGGTATCACGAGCTGACGACGGTCTTTCAGGCCGTCTCGCTGCTGGACGAGGTGACGGTCCGCAACGCCGACGTGCTGTCGCTCGAGCTTGTCGGCGAGGGCGCCGACAAGCTGCCCACCGACGAGCGCAACCTGGCGTGGCAGGCGGCCGAGCTGATGGCCGAACACGTCGGCCGGGCGCCCGACGTCTCGATCATGATCGACAAATCCATTCCGGTGGCCGGCGGCATGGCGGGCGGCAGCGCCGACGCGGCGGCGGTGCTGGTCGCGATCAACTCGCTGTGGGAACTCAACGTGCCGCGCCGCGACCTGCGCATCCTCGCCGCGAAGCTCGGCAGTGACGTGCCGTTCGCGCTGCACGGCGGGACGGCGCTGGGAACCGGTCGCGGCGAAGAGCTGGCCACCGTGCTGTCCCGCAACAGCTTCCACTGGGTGCTGGCGTTCGCCGACGGCGAGCTGCTCACCCCGGCGGTGTTCAAGGAGCTGGACCGGCTCAGGAAGGCCGGAAAACCGCCGCGGCTCGCCGAACCCGGGCCGGTGCTGGCGGCGCTGGCGGCGGGCGACCCGGAGCAACTGGCGCCGCTGCTCGGCAACGAGATGCAAGCAGCCGCGGTGAGCATGAACCCCGGCCTGCGAAAGGCGCTGCGCGCCGGCGTCGAGGCCGGCGCCCTGGCCGGCATCGTGTCCGGCTCCGGCCCGACGTGTGCCTTCCTGTGCACATCGGCGGCGTCGGCGGTGGATGTCGGGACCCAGCTGTCCGGGGCGGGCGTGTGTCGCACCGTTCGGGTCGCCACCGGCCCGGTGCCCGGAGCCCGTGTGGTGCCCGCCCCCACTGAAGTGTGAATTCGCACTCAAGGCGCGCCACAGTTTGGCAGTTACTTAAGAGGAGTTTAAGATAACTGGCGGTGACGAGCAGCGGTAAGCAAGACCACTCGATTCCTTCGCCCACCGGAATTACCGGTGGGCTCGTTGGCTCATCACGTGTCCGAGACCTAACCGCTGCGCAATCGTGCTCGCGTGGCTGCTACAAACTGGCACCCAGCAAGCGGAACATGAGATTCCGGGCCTTGGGGCAACTGCCGGAACCGAGGAGGTTTTTGTGAGCAGGTTTACCGACAAGATGTTCCGCAACGCCCGCACCGCGACGACGGGCATGGTCACCGGTGAACCCCACGAACCCGTCCGGCACACCTGGGGCGAGGTCCACGAGCGCGCCCGTCGCATCGCGGGCGGCCTGGCCGCCGCGGGGATCGGCCTCGGTGACGCCGTCGGCGTCCTTGCCGGCTTCCCGGTGGAGATCGCGCCCACGGCGCAGGGCCTGTGGATGCGCGGCGCCAGCCTGACCATGCTGCACCAGCCGACACCGCGCACCGACCTGGTCGTGTGGGCCGAGGACACCATGACCGTCATCGGCATGATCGAGGCCAAGGCCGTCATCGTGTCGGAGCCCTTCCTGGTGGCCATCCCCGTGCTGGAGGAGAAGGGCGTCAAGGTCCTCACCGTCGCCGACCTGCTCGCATCGGAGCCGATCGACCCCGTCGAGGTGGGCGAGGACGACCTGGCGCTCATGCAGCTGACGTCCGGGTCCACCGGCTCCCCGAAGGCCGTCCAGATCACCCACCGCAACATCTACTCGAACGCCGAGGCCATGTTCATCGGCGCCCAGTACGACGTCGAGAAGGACGTCATGGTCAGCTGGCTGCCCTGCTTCCATGACATGGGCATGGTCGGCTTCCTGACCATCCCGATGTACTTCGGCGCGGAGCTGGTCAAGGTCACGCCGATGGACTTCCTGCGCGACACGCTGCTGTGGGCCAAGCTCATCGACAAGTACAAGGGCACCATGACCGCGGCGCCCAACTTCGCCTACGCGCTGCTGGCCAAGCGGCTGCGCCGCAACGCCAAGCCCGGCGACTTCGACCTGTCGACCCTGCGCTTCGCGCTGTCCGGCGCCGAGCCGGTCGAGCCCGCCGACGTCGAGGACCTGCTCGACGCAGGCAAGCCGTTCGGGTTGCGGCCCTCGGCGATCCTGCCGGCCTACGGCATGGCCGAGACGACGCTGGCGGTGTCGTTCTCCGAGTGCAACGCCGGGCTCGTCGTCGACGAGGTCGACGCCGACCTGCTGGCCGCGCTGCGCCGCGCCGTCCCGGCCACCAAGGGCAACACCCGCAGGCTGGCCACGCTGGGCCCCCTGCTGAAGGACCTCGAGGCCCGCATCATCGACGAAAGCGGCAACGTGATGCCCGCGCGCGGCGTCGGGGTCATCGAGCTGCGCGGCGAGTCCCTGACGCCCGGCTACCTCACGATGGGCGGCTTCATCCCGGCGCAGGACGAGCACGGCTGGTACGACACGGGCGACCTCGGCTACCTGACCGAGGAGGGCCACGTCGTGGTGTGCGGCCGCGTCAAGGACGTCATCATCATGGCGGGCCGCAACATCTACCCGACTGACATCGAGCGGGCCGCCTGCCGCGTCGAGGGGGTCCGGCCCGGCTGCGCCGTCGCGGTGCGCCTCGACGCCGGCCACTCCCGCGAGACGTTCGCCGTCGCGGTCGAGTCCAACGCCTGGCAGGACCCGGCCGAGGTGCGCCGCATCGAGCACCAGGTCGCCCACGAAGTGGTGGCCGAGGTCGACGTGCGTCCCCGCAACGTCGTGGTGCTGGGCCCCGGCACCATCCCGAAGACGCCGTCGGGCAAGCTGCGCCGGTCAAATTCGGTCACGCTGGTCAGCTAGCTTTCGTTCGGCCTCGCCCGTTGCGGCGAGCGTCCTCAAATTGCCATGGATTGCGTGGCCGTTTCCAGGACTCTATGCAATAGCTGTTGGTTTGAATGGGTTGCAGAGTAGTTCATCGAGGGCCTCGGCCGGGGTTTTCCAGCCGAGAGTCTGGCGGGGCCGGGTGTTGAGTTTGGCCGCGACGTAGTCGAGGTAGTCGGCCGGAAACACCGACAGGTCAGTGCCTTTGGCAAAGTACTGACGCAGCAGCCCGTTTGGTGTTCTCGTTGGTGCCACGCTGCCACGGCGAGTGCGGATCGCAGAAGTAGATATCTAGATCGGTGGCCTTGGCGGCGCCGTACAGACACGGACACTCGCCATCGGCGCGGGCTCAGGTCAGCGGCGAAAGCCCCGACCTGACCAGGTCCAGGCAGGTGGCGGAGATGGCCGCCAAGTCGTCGACGCAACCGTTGCGCCCCCACGCCTCCACCCCGATCACCATGGCCGCGGCCAGCGTGGCGCCCGCGACGTTGGCGACCAGCTCGATGTTCTCCACGTCGGGATAGCGCTGCTTGACGAAGTCGGTGATGACCGCGGCGAACGACGACTGCACCACCCGCAGGTGGCTGGCGATCTGCTCGCCGGTGATCAGTTCGGCGCGGGCGAGCGCCGCCTGCCGAACCACCTCTATGTCGTGCGGGTAGCTGGCCATGCTGGCCAGCACGGCGTCGAACACCGACTCGGATTGCGGGCGTTGCGTAAGCGCCTCGGCCAGCCATTCCACGTGCGTGTCGTAGTCCTGGAACAGCACGGCTTCCTTGGTGGGGAAGTGCCGGAAGAACGTGCGCTCGGTGACGCCGGCCTCCTGTGCCAGCTGCTGCACCGTCACGTTGCCGAATCCCTCGCTCGCGAACCTCTTCAACGCCACCTGCCGCAGCGCCTCATGGGTCCTGCTGCGGCGCAGCTTGTGCAAATTGGTCGGCTCGCCCATGCCTGGCATCACATCACATCCCGATCCTGGCTGGCGCCGACGTCTTCCAATTAAGTCAGTACTGACATATATTGGGTCCTCTCGCCATGGGTGTGTCGCCAGGTGGCCTCGAAGACCGTTTCGAACAAGGAGCATCAGCGATGACGGATTATGACGCGATCGTGGTCGGCGCCGGCCATAACGGGCTGACCGCGGCGGCCGTCCTGCAGCGCGCGGGCCTGCGCACCCTCTGCCTGGAGGCCAACACCTACAGCGGCGGAATGGCGGCCACGGTCGAGTTGATCGACGGATTCCGTTACGAGATAGCGGGTTCGGTGCAGTTTCCCACCGCCCCCGCAATCACCAAGGAACTCGGGCTGGACACGCTGCCCACTGTCGATGCCGAAGTCCAGTCGGTCAACCTCGGCGACAACGGCGAAGAACCCATGATCTTCTACCGCGATCCGATGCAGCTGATGACCCACCTCGCCGAAAAGCTCGGGACCGAGGCCGTCACGGGGATGGCCGAGATGATCGGCTGGAGCCAGGGCCCGGCGAAGGCGCTCGGCCGCTTCGAGGTGCGCACGCCGCCCAAGACGATCGACGAGATGTACGCCTGCGCCGCAAACGAATCCGAGCGCAGGGCCATCCACGAAGTGCTGTTCGGGTCTGCGATGGATGCCATCGACCGCTTCCTGCCCGACAGGGACAAGCACGCGGTGTTGCGCGGAATGCTCGCCTTCCTCGCCATCAACTCCACCTACCGCGGCCCTTACACCCCGGGCAGCGCAACATGTTTGGCGTTCGCGCTCGCCGTTCCGAACGAGGGTGCGGCGATGATGACCAAGCTCGAGGGCGGGATCGGCTCGCTCGGCCAGCACCTGCACGATCTGTTCGTCTCCTACGGAGGCGAGATCAGATACCGCGCCAAGGTGGAAAAGATTCTCGTCGAGAATGATCGGGTGACGGGGGTGCGCCTGAAGGACGGTTCCGAGATCAGCGCGCCGGTCGTCGTGTCCAACCTGTCGCCCGACCTGACCCTGATCGACATGGTCGGGGCCGAGCACCTACCGGCCGACCTCGTCACCCGGCTCAGCGGTCGCGACCACCGCGCGCCCTTCGTCCAGATCCATTTCGCGCTCGACGGCCTGCCGGAATTCGCCCCGCCGTACGACTTCCTCAACGAACCCGGCATGCCGTCGTCCATCGGCATATTCGGCTCGCCAGAAGAGCAACAACGCCAGTGGGAGGAGTGCAAGCGGGGCATCATTCCTGACAATCCGTCGATGGGCATGCAGATACCGTCGGTGCACGACCCCAGCATGGCGCCCCCGGGGAAGCACGCGGCGAGCGCGTTCGCCTATGCGTTCCCCGTCGAAACGCCCCGCGAAATGCACGGCCACCTCAAGAACGTGATGGCGGAGAAGGTCATCGACAAGATCACCCGCTTCGCGCCCAACTTCCGCGAGATCCAGATCCGGCATATCACGTTCGCCCCCTACCACATGCAGACGATGTTCGCGGCTCCCGCCGGCGACTTCTGCCACGGCATGCTGCATCCGGACCTGATGGGGCCCAACCGGCCCGGGCCGAAGGGCTTCATCGACATGCCGATTCCGATCGAGGGGCTGTACCTGGGCGGCGCGGGATGCCATGGGGGCCCTGGCATTACGTTCACCCCCGGTTACAACGCGGCGCACCAGGCGCTCGAAGACATCTCGCGATGACCTACGTGATCGCCGAGCCCTGCGTCGACCTCAAGGACAAGGCCTGCATCGAGGAATGTCCCGTCGACTGCATCTACGAAGGCATCCGGATGCTCTACATCCAGCCCGACGAATGCGTCGATTGCGGTGCCTGTGAGCCGGTCTGCCCGGTCGAGGCCATCTACTACGAGGACGACGTGCCTGACGAGTGGAGCGGCTACACGCAGATCAACGCCGACTTCTTCGAGCGGCTGGGCTCGCCGGGCGGCGCGGCCAAAGTCGGTGTGTGCGAACATGATCCGCAGCCGATCAAGGGGCTCGAGCCGACTGGAGGGCAGTGTCAGTGACACGAAGCCTCGACGGCGCGGTGGCCCTCGTCACCGGCGCGAGCCAGGGAATCGGCCAGGGCATCGCGATCGAGCTCGGCAACCAGGGCGCCACCGTCTGGCTCACCGCCCGCAACGGTACCGGCCTTGAGCAGACCGCCGATCAGATCCGGGCGCTCGGCGGCGCCGCGGTGGCCCGGCCCTGCGATCACGCCGACGATGCGCAGGTGGAGGCCGTGTTCGACGAGTTGCGGCGCGAGGCGGGCCGGCTCGACATCGTGGTCAACGTGGCGTCACCGGACTTCACATCGATGGTGGGCCAACCGTTTTGGACGCTGCCCTTCCAGGCGATCACCGACAGCCTCGTCGTCGGGCCGCGCGCGAACTTCGTGACCTCGGCGCTCGCCGCGCCGATGATGATCGAACAGGGCGGCGGGCTGATCGTCAACATCTCCTCCCACGGCTGCGAGGACTACCTCCTTTCCACGCCCTACGGGGCGGCGAAGGCAGCCATCGAGAAGATCACCCACGACACCGCGCTCGAACTGCGCGAGCACAATGTCGCCGTGGTCGGGCTGTGGCCGGGACTGGTGCTCACCGAACGCATCCTCGCCTTCGCGACCGAGGGCCCGTCGGGATCGCGCCAGCTGTTCGGGCTCGACCTCGATATCTGCGAGTCCCCGCGGTTCCCGGGGCGCGCGGTCGTCGCGCTGTTCACCGATCCCGAGCGGATGGCCCGCACCGGCCGATCGTTCTTCGCGTCCCGCCTTGCCCGCGAGTACGGCTTCACCGACGTCGACGGACATCTGCCGCCCGAGGTGCGGCTGCTAGTCGACTACCTGGGCGACGGCAACGTGCCGGAGTACTGGCAGATGGTGGAGCGGTTCGGCCGCGGCTTCGCCGAACCTTCGCCGGCAGAACCGGTCTGACGACTCAGCACGTGTCCGCTTACCAGGCGTGCACGCGGTTCTGCGCGGGCTCGAGCCCGAGCTCGATGAGCGCCTCGGTGGCGTCGGCGGCCTGCTCGCAAATGGTGGGCACCTCGGCGCGCTCGGCCGCGGTGAAGTTCTCCAGCACGAACGCCGCCGGATCCTTGCGTCCGGGCGGACGCCCGATCCCGATGCGCACCCGCTGAAAGTCCTTGGTGCCCAGCGCCGCAACGACCGAGCGCAGGCCGTTGTGACCACCTTCGCCGCCGCCGATTTTGAGCCGGATACGACCGAACTCCAGGTCGAGGTCGTCGTGGATGACGATCATGTCGGCCGGGGCCACCGAGTAGAACTTCGCCAGCGGCCCGACCTGGCGGCCCGACTCGTTCATGAAGCAGCGCGGCTTGGCCACCAGCACCGAGTGCCCGGCCAACCGGCCGCTGACAACTTCGGCGCCGGAACGCTTGTGCGCCTTGAACTTCGAACCCAGCCGCGCGGCGAGCAAGTCGGCGACCATGAACCCGAGGTTGTGCCGGGTGCGCGCGTAGTTGTCTCCGGGGTTGCCCAGGCCGACCACCAATAGCGGTTCGGCCACGTCGCGGGCCGCCTACTCGGACTCGTCGGCGGAGGCCTCGGCCTCGCCGCCCTCTTCGGCCGCGGGAGCCGCCTCGCCCTCGGCCGCCTCGCCGGCGCCTTCTTCCGCGAGGTCGGCGGCCGTCGGGGCGTTCACCACGTTGACCACCAGCATGTCGGGGTCGGACACCAGGCTGACGCCGCTGGGCAGCGTGATCTGTCCGGCGGTGAACTGGGTGCCCGCGGGCGCGTCCTCGACGGACACGGTCAACTGCTCGGGAATCGACATGGCCTCGGCCTCGATCTCGATCGTGTTGGTCTCCTGGGTGACCAGGGTGTCGGGCCCAGCCTCGCCCTCGATGACGACGTTGACCTCCACGTGGACCTTCTCGCCGCGGCGCACGACCACCAGGTCGGCATGCTGAATGGTGCGGCGGATCGGGTGGATGTCGAGCGCCTTGGTCAGCGCCAGCTGCTCCTTGCCGGCGATGTCGAGGGTCAGCACCGCGTTGGTGCCGGAGTGCCGCAGCACCGCGGCATAGTCGTGCCCGGGAAGTTCCAGGTGCTGCGGGGCGGCCCCGTGACCGTAGAGGACCGCGGGAATCTTTCCCTCGCGGCGGGCCCGGCGGGACGCGCCCTTGCCGGTCTCGGCTCGCACCGCCACCTTGAGTTGGTTGACTGCGGACTTGGCCATCGTGTCGCTCCTATGTGCTCAATACCAGGATCGGGAGCACGGCAAAGGTCGCGACATTTGAAGTCGGTCTCCGTCGATAACGGTGCTGGCTTGCCAGCCACCCTCGCCGTGACGCCCGGTCAGGTTAGCGCATCTGCGCCCCGGAGCGGAAATTGCGCGGAAATCGGCGAGTGTGTACGCAGGGCTTTGCGTGTTGCGCCAAGGTTGAAAATCGTCGGAAATCGCGCCCTCAGCACACACTGAAAGCCCTCAGCTCACACTCAACGCGTCCGCCGCTCATTCGGCGGGTCGCTATGTTCCGGGGCGGTCGTTGACTGTGCATTGGCGGCTTTGCGTGGTGCGCCAGGGTTGAAAATCGTCGGAAATCGCGCCCTCAGCACACACTGAAAGCCCTCAGCTCACACTCAACGCCCTACAACGGGAATTTGGTGCCCGTGAGCTGCTCGGACAGCTCCCACAGCCGGGCGGCGGCGGCCGCGTCCTGCGCGCGCCGGCTGCGGGCAACCGGCTGCGTTCGGCCGATCCAGCCGAACCGCGGGCCGATGAACGTGTCGCCCGGCAAATCTTGCGACGCGGCGTACAGCGTTTGCCGGGCGCCGAAATCGGCGTCGGTGGCCACCACCCGGGTGGCGGCCGACATCAGCGCGTCGCCCACCTTGCGGCCGGACGCGCCCTGCAGGTTGGTGTGCGAGTAGCCGGGATGGACCGCCAGCGCGCGCAGCGGCGAACCGGCCGAGTCGAGGCGTCGCTGCAGCTCGCTGGTGAACAGCAGGTTGGCGAGCTTCGACTGGCTGTAGGCCAGCCAGGGCGAGTAGCGGCGGTTCTTCCAGTTCAGGTCGTCGAAGTCGATGCGCCCCGGCCAGTGTGCCATCGACGACACCGTGACGACGCGGTCGGTCAGCTTGGGCAGCAACAGGTTGGTCAGCGCGAAATGACCGAGGTGGTTGGTGCCGATCTGGCTCTCGAACCCGTCGGCGGTCAGCGCGTAGGGGGCGGCCATGATGCCGGCGTTGTTGATCAGCACGTCGGCCCCACCCACCCCGTCGGCGAACCGGCGCACCGACGACAGGTCCTGCAGGTCGAGGGGGCGCACCTCGACTTGGCCGGTTTGGGAGCCGGTGATCTGCTTCGCGGCGGCCTCGCCCTTGCCCGCGTTGCGCACGGCCATGACGATCTTGGCGCCCTTGCCGGCCAGCTCGCGGGCCGTCACCGCGCCCAGCCCGCTATTGGCGCCGGTGATGATCACGGTGCGCCCGGCGAACGACGGCAGGTCTGCGGCGGTCCAGTTCGTCATGGCTGATGAGCTTAGTGAAGGCCGCCGATTACTTGGCGGCGACGACGAACCCGTGGATGATCCCCTCGATGTCGGTCGCCTCGGCGGCCGCCTGGTTGGCCAGGGTGGTGATGGTCAACTGGACCAGGTAACGCTGGTTGGCGGGCGGCGACCCGGTGGGGATCACGATCCGATTCCAGCTGTGCAGGCGCTGGCCGTCGACGTCGTAGCTGCCCTGGATCATCGACGAGGGAAAGCCGTTGTAGTTGTCGGTGGAGGCGTCCAGCTGCTTGAAGTTCTCGAACAGCCGGGCGTCGTCGTTGCCGTGCTTGACGACCTGCGCCGGGTCGAAGTCCCCGTGCAATTTGAAGACCACCAGCCGCGCGGTCGGATACTTGCCGCCGTGCGAGATCATCAGGGTCTCCTTGGCGATGTTCGGGTTGTTCGCCTGCGACCAGCCCGTCGGCGTCGGTATCGAAACGTTCAGATCGGGCAACGATCCCGGCGCCACCTGTTGGCCGCTGACGCCGATGTCCTGCAGGTACTGCGACAGCGGAACTGGCTTATCCGTCATCGTGGCGGCGGTGCTGGTCGTCGAACTCCGCGTCAGGATCGACTGGTAGTCAGGGGCTTTCGGTGGCGAACATGCCGCCACGGGCATGCTCAGCGCGACCGCCACGACACCGGCGTTGATCGCCGCAGGCCTAATTGCCCGCCTCCTTCTCACGGGCCAACCTCACAGAATCTCGCGCACGGCGTCGATCGGGCGCGCCAGCCGGGTGCCCTTCGGCGTGACCACGAACGGCCGTTCGATCAGGATCGGGTGTTCGGCCATGGCGTCGAGCAACTCGTCGTCGGACGCGTCGGCGAGACCGAGTTCGGCATAGAGCGGTTCGCGCTTGCGCACCGCGGTGCGCACGTCGATGCCGGCATCGCGGATCATGCGCGCCAGCTCAGCGCGGGACGGCGGGGTTTTCAGGTACTGGACGATCGTGGGCTCAATCCCGTTGTCGCGCAACAGATCCAGCGTCTTTCGGGAGGTGCTGCACTTGGGGTTGTGGTAGATGACGGTGTCGGCCATCTAGGCGTCACCGTCGAAAAGGCCTGTGACGGAGCCGTTTTCGAAGACCGCGCGGATGGTGCTGGCCAGCAGCGGCGCGATGGACAACACCGTGAGCTGCGGGAAACGCTTCTCCTCGCCGATCGGCAGCGTGTTGGTGACGATGACCTCCCGCGCGCCGCACGCCGCCAGCCGCTCGGCGGCCGGGTCGGAGAGCACGCCGTGGGTCGCCGCGATCACCACGTCGCTGGCGCCGTCTTCGCGCAGCAGGTTCACCGCGCCGGCGATGGTGCCGCCGGTGTCGATCATGTCGTCGATCAGGACGCAGGTGCGGCCTTCGACTTCACCGACGACGCGGTTGGAGACCACCTGGTTGGGCACCCGCGGGTCGCGGGTCTTGTGGATGAAGGCCAGCGGAACCCCGCCCAGCGCGTCGGCCCATTTCTCGGCGATGCGGACCCGGCCGGAGTCGGGGGAGACCACCACCATGTTGCCGTCCGGGTAGTTGTCCTTGATGTAACCGGTCAGCAGGTTCTGCGCGCGCATGTGGTCGACGGGCCCGTCGAAGAAACCCTGGATCTGGTCGGTGTGCAGGTCGACGGTCACGATCCGGTCGGCACCGGCGGTCTTGAGCAGGTCGGCGACCAGCCGCGCGGAGATGGGTTCGCGCCCGCGGTGCTTCTTGTCCTGCCGCGCGTAGGGGTAGAAGGGCATGACCGCGGTGATCCGCTTGGCGCTGCCCCGCTTGAGCGCGTCGATCATGATCAGCTGTTCCACCAGCCAGTTGTTGACCGGCGCGGGGTTGGATTGCAGGACGAAGGCGTCGCAGCCCCGCACCGACTCGTGGAACCGAACGAAGATCTCGCCGTTGGCGAATTCCCGCGCTGTCTGGGCGGTGACGTGGACGTCGAGTTCCTTGGCGACCTGTTCGGCCAGCTCGGGATGCGCGCGGCCCGAGAAAAGCATCAAATTTTTGCGATTATCGGTCCAGTCGTGGCTCAACGCACTGCCCTGCCTCGGGATCGAAATGGAAGCCCCATCGTACGTAGCGAATGGTACGGAAATGTGGCCGGGTTGCCAGGGACCAAACTCACGGTGTCTATTCGGGTCCTGAATTCTCGGGATTTTCTTCGGCGGACTTGGCGGCCGCCTTGTCCGCCGCTTCGGCCGCCGCGCTGCCCGGCCGCTTGCGCTGCACCCAGCCCTCGATGTTGCGTTGCGGTCCCGCGGACACCGCCAGCGCCCCCGGCGGGACGTCGTCGCGCACCACCGTCCCGGCACCGGTGTAGGCCCCGTCGCCGACGGTCACCGGGGCTACGAACATGGTGTCCGACCCGGTCCGCACGTGCGATCCGATGGTGGTGCGCCGCTTGGTTTCGCCGTCGTAGTTGACGAACACGCTGGACGCGCCGATGTTGCTGTGCTCGCCGATGTCGGCGTCGCCGACGTAGGTCAGGTGTGGGACCTTGGTGCCCGTCCCGATGACGGAGTTCTTGGCCTCGACGAATGCGCCGAGCTTGCCGTCGGCCCCCAGCACGGTCCCCGGTCGCAGGTAGGTGAACGGGCCGACGGTGGCGCCGTCCCCGATCGACGAGGACGAGCCGTGGGTGCGCACCACCGACGCGCCGTCGCCGACGCTGACGTCGGTCAGGGTGGTGTCGGGGCCGACGACGCAGTGGCCGCCCACCCGGGTGCGGCCCAGCAGCTGGGTGCCGGGGTGGATGACGGTGTCGCGACCGATTGTCACGTCGACGTCGATCCAGGTGGTGCCCGGATCGACGACGGTCACGCCGGACATCTGGTGGGCGGCGACGATCCGGCGGTTCAGCTCGGCGCCGAGCTCGGCCAGCTGGACGCGGTTGTTGACTCCGGCCACCAGCGCGCTGTCGGCGACGTGCTGGGCGCGCACGGCCCGGCCGTCGCCACGCAGGATCGCGACGGCGTCGGTCAGATACAGCTCCCGCTGGGCGTTGTTCGAGCTCAGCCGGCTCAGCGCCGACCGCAGCGCCGCGACGTCGAAGGCGTAGACGCCGGCGTTGACCTCACGGATCTGGCGCTGCGAGGGCGTCGCGTCGGTGTGCTCGACGATCGCCATCACCTCGTTGTCCTGCGTGCGCAGGATGCGGCCGTAGCCGACCGGGTCGTCGAGCGTCGTGGTGAGCACCGTGACCGCGGCCGACTCGGCGGTGTGGGCGGCGATCAGGCCGGCCACGGTGTCGGAGTCGAGCAGCGGGGTATCCCCCGAGGTGACGACGACGATGCCGGCGTAGTCGTCGGGCAGGGCGGACAGCCCGCACAGGACGGCGTGGCCGGTGCCCAGCGGCCGTTCCTGCAACGCCACGTCGATCGAGCGGCCCAGCGTCTCGGCAAGCTCACCGACCAGCGGCGCGACGCGCTCGTGGTCGTGGCCCAGGACCACGACCAGGTGCTGGGGCGCGACCTTGGCGATTGCGTGCAGGGAATGCGACAGCATGCTGCGGCCGGCGATCGTGTGCAGCACCTTCGGGGTGTCGGACCGCATCCGGGTGCCCGGTCCGGCCGCGAGGACCAGGACCGCGGTGTCACCACGAAACGACATGAACTCTCCTATTGGACCCTTCGCGCGGGCGTGCGTGTTGGTACGCCGACACGCCCTCAAGCGTTGCATTTCCTGCACGCTCGCCGCAAAGAGCCACGCTGCTCCGTCGCCAGGACTCGAACCTGAACTCTCAGAACCAAAATCTGATGTGCTGCCGATTACACCACGACGGACTGCAAGCCCCATAGGCCCGCGCCACCAAGAGACTTTAGACGGTGCGCGGCCCGGCGGTGCGGTTGTGCCGACCCGATACGCTGACTGACGTGGCCGTTCTCGATAAAGAGCCCGACAAGGAAGCGCGGCCGGCGCGCGCCCGCATGACGGGCAGCGATCGCCGGCAACAACTCATCGGCATCGCCCGCTCGCTGTTCGCCGAGCGCGGTTACGAGGGCACCTCGATCGAGGAGATCGCCCTGCGCGCCAACGTGTCCAAGCCCGTCGTCTACGAACACTTCGGCGGCAAGGAGGGGCTGTACGCGGTCGTCGTCGACCGCGAGATGTCGGCGCTGCTGGACATGATCACCTCGTCGCTGACCAACAACCGGTCCCGGGTGCGGGTGGAGCGGGTCGCCCTGGCGCTGCTCACCTACGTCGAGGAGCGCACCGACGGCTTCCGGATCATGATCCGCGACTCGCCGGCCGCGATCAGCTCGGGCACCTACTCCAGCCTGCTCAACGACGCGGTCAGCCAGGTCAGCTCGATCCTGGCCGGCGACTTCGCGCGCCGGGGGCTGGACGCGGACCTGGCGCCGCTGTACGCCCAGGCGCTGGTGGGCTCGGTGTCGATGACGGCGCAATGGTGGCTCGACACCCGGGAGCCGAAAAAAGAAGTGGTGGCCGCGCACCTGGTCAACCTGATGTGGAACGGCCTCACCCACCTGGAAGCGGACCCCAAGCTTCAGGACGAGTAACGCCTCCTAGGGCCGCACCCCGTCGAGGAAGTTG
Source organism: Mycobacterium sp. IEC1808 (assembly GCF_002101935.1). Classification (NCBI taxonomy): domain Bacteria; kingdom Bacillati; phylum Actinomycetota; class Actinomycetes; order Mycobacteriales; family Mycobacteriaceae; genus Mycobacterium; species Mycobacterium sp. IEC1808. Next base: position 97,430 of record NZ_LQPV01000033.1, read on the forward strand.
TTCAAGGCGTGTTTGCCGATCTCGCGGATGCCCAGGGGGCGCGGAAGCAGGCGGGTGACGACGAACATCATGCGCCGGTTCGGCGCTCCCACCTGCATGCTGGGCCGCTTGCCGAGATACAGCAAAGCCTCCTCGACGTTCTCCTCGGGAGTGTTGATGAGGCTGCCCCTGGCCCGCGCGACCTCGAGCGCCTCGGCGGCCCCCGGCGAACTCGTCAGCCCGGCCATGCACGCCAACACGTGCACGTTGTCGGGTTTCAGTTCGTACCAGAGCCCTTCGGCGAGAATGATGTTGTACGCCCTCGTCGCGCCGTAGTGCGTGTAGTACGGGCTGCCGATCAGCCCCGTGCCGCTACTCATGAGGACGATGCCGCCACGACGGCGCGCCTTCATGAGGGCCCCGTAGTGGTAGGTCAGCCCAAACGGGCTGCAGCAGTTGATGTTTATCCGCTTCCGCTCGAATTCGAGGTTATCGGCCCAGAATCCGCCGACCGTGGCCAGCGCGGCGTTGGACACCAGCAGACCGATTTCGCGGTCGCCGACGGCGGCGACGATGTTTTCCACCGCGTCGGTCGCCCCGAGGTCCTGGGAGATGGCAAGCACGTCGACGCCGAACCTCGACACCAGTTCTTGCCGTTTCTTCTCGAGCTTGTCGGGGTCACGCGCGACGATCGAGACCGACAAGCCTTGGGACGCAGCGTAATCCGCCCAGGCGCCGCCGATGCCCTCGCTGGCGCCGGAGACGAGTGCCCACGGCCCGTATTGCCCGGCGAAGTTCTTCGGTGGCCGCCGGGCCAGTGGGCTGTGCGCGCGCCATTGCTGGGCCACAAGGGATTTCAGCGCCAGGGGCGATCGTGGTGTTTTCATCATTATCTTCCTTCGGTGAGGATCGGAATGGCCTTGAGGCGATCGATGAGCGTCGTGAGAACGTCGTCGGGGATGTCGTCGCCGATCGGCAGGCTCAGGCCGGTGCACACCCCGGAGTACCAACGCGCGAGCACGGCGGGAATTTCGTCGTAGGTGCCTTGCGGCACAACCCGATCCATCACCTCATCGGTCAGGTGCTCGGGCAGGTCGGTCCATTCGTTCCGGCGCGCCATGGCGCTGAGCGCTTCGCCGACGTCCTCGAAACCGAAGAATTCGAGCTGCCGGCGGTAGGCGGGGGTGCTGTAGAGGAAGGCCAGCTCCGAGCGGCGGTGTTCGCGCAGCCGCGCCAGCTCGTCACCGGTGGCGGCCATCAAGGGTTGCGGATTGGCCACCACCGCGAGCGGAGTTCGGCCGCGGCGACCCTTCGCGGCGCCTTCGGCGAGGGCCGGCAGCGTCTGCGTCGCGAGGATCGAAGGATGCGAGTTGGTCGGGTGGCAGACGAAGCCGTCGGAGAGCTCACCGGCCAGCACGCACATCTTTCTATTGACCCCGCCGGTCCAGATCTGCGGGGGTCCGCACCGATTCGGGCCGGGGTTGAAATACGGCTGCAGGCGGTCGAATCGGTAGAACCGCCCGTTGTAGTCGAGGGGCTCACCGGTCTGGAAGGAGTGGAAGATCGACAGCACCGATTCGATGTACTCCCGCATCCGCAGCGCCGGTTGCGACCACGGGACCGAGAATCGTCCGACGATGTTCCCGCGCACCTGGGAGGCCAGGCCGAGCTGGAAGCGACCGTCGGAGTAGCGGGCGAGGTCCCAGGCCGCATAGGCGGTGATCATCGGGCTGCGCGGAAACGCCAGCGCCATGCTCGTTCGCACGATCAGCCGCGTCGTTTGCGCCAATGCCATTGCCGCGATTGTGAATACATCGTGGATGGTCTCGGACACGTGGACGACCCCGAAGCCGATGCGCTCCATGCGCGCGGCCCACGGACCGATTTCGCCCAGGCCCAGCTGGGCCGGTGCGGAGGCGACGACTTCCATGGGCCGCCCGGCGGTCATCGGCTCAGCCCCCGGACGATCAGCGCGGTGTTGTGCTCGAGCCAGCCGTCGTCGAGCGTGCGTTCGGTGGCCATCGACATCATCACCGTGCCGCCGATCATGTCCATCAGCAGACGCGCGTCGATGCCGTCGACCGCCACTCCGTTGGCGGCGGCGTGGTCGAGGTAGCGCTGCAGGCGTTCGTAGGTGCCGCCCTGCAGCCGGTCCAGCAGCCGCGCCGACAAGCCCGGCTCGGAGGGCAGTTCGGCCGTCAGGCCCGATACCGCGCTGTGCACCGCCGGCCGGCTGAACAGGTGGATGGATCCCTCGAGCAGGCTGCGCACGACCGTCCGCAGGTCGCCGGTCAAAGGCAACTCCGCGCGCGGCGTCGGGGGAAACACCGCGGCGAAGACGAGCTCGATCTTGGTGGGGAAGCGCCGGTACACCGCCGGCGGCGTCGCGCCGGCCCGCGCTGCCACCAACGGAATGCTCAGCCGCGCATAGCCGATCTCTTCCAGCAGCTCGTTGGTGGCTTGCAGTACCGCATCGTCGATGCGCGCATCGCGGGGCCGCCCCTGCGACTTCGCCTCGCGATTATCGCGCGCGGAAGATGTTGATTTCATTACGTTCAGATCGTAATGTTTTGCAGGATCGAGCACAACGGTCCGCTTGACCACCGGGACGCATCGATTCTTATCCCCTCAACGGTGAGGAACGCCCGTCATGGCCATCGAGACGCCACCCAGACCGCTGCCGTTTCGCATCCTCAACGGCGCCTATCGCGCCGCCCGACGCGTCGGCGCCCATCCCGTGCCGCTGCGCAAGTACGCGCTCATGGACCGGGCCAGCCGGCGCGCGGGCGGCCTGACCGACTTCGGTGATCCCCGCTTCGAAGCGGGACTGGACCGGCTCATCGACTCGATCAATTCCGAAGACAAGCTCAACGGCTTCGGCCGGATCCTGGCCGCGACGCACATCACCAACCTGCTGCGCCAGCGCTTGCTGGTCGTGGAGCACATCCGCCGGAATCCGTCGATCCGCGACGAGGTCATCGTCAAACCGGTCTTCCTCGTCGGCGCGCCGCGCACGGGTACCACGATCACCCATCACCTGCTCAGTCAGGACGACCGGTTCCGCTTCCCGCTCACCTGGGAGTGCGACGAGCTGCACCCCCCGCTGGATCCGGGCACCATGCGCACCGACCCGCGAATCGCGCGCAGCGAGAAGCAGATCCGCCGAACCCTGTCGCTGGCCCCCGATCTCGACGCCGCGCACCCGCTCGGCGCGTGGGAGGCCCAGGAATGCGCGCTGCTGCACGCCTACGCCTTCCACAGCGAGACGTTCCTCGTCATGTTCAACTGCCAGGGCTATGACCGGTGGTTGGCCGATCAGGACCGCGCCTGGGTCTACCAGGAGGAGAAGCTGCTCCTGCAGTACATGCAAAGCGGGGGACTGCGCCCGCGCGAGAGCTGGCTGCTGAAGACCCCGCCGCACATGGCCAACATCGACAAGATCCTCGACGTCTTCCCCGACGCCCGCTTCGTCACCACCTACCGCGAACCCACCGAGGTCATCGCCTCCAGCTGTAAGTTGTCCGGCACCGTCTTCGCGATGGTGCAGGACGGGGTCGACTGGCACGACCACGGCCGCTACATGCGCTGGCGCACCGGCGGAATGCTCGCCCGCAACGTCGAATTGCGGCGTCAATTCGCCGACCGCTCAGAGCAATTCATCGACTTTCCGATGGAACGCATGGTTCGCGACCCGATGGCCTGCGTCAAGGCGATCTACGACCACTTCGGCATCGAGCTCACCCCCGAGGTGCACCGCAAGATGGGCCGGTTCATGGACAAGCGGGGCGCGTCCACCCGCAAGCCCAACATCTACCGCGCCGAGGATTACGGGCTCGACATCGCGGCGCTCTGGCCGGAACTGCAGTACTACCGCGACTTCTACGGAATCGAGGACAAGCGATGACCGATCAGTCAACGGATGCGCTGCGGGCGGCGTGGCGACGGTTCGGCGAGCTGCACGACGAGCTGCTCGGCGTCGCGCTGGCGCAAGGCGACCTCGACGAAGCTTCTGCCAGTACACTTCTCGGGCGTTTGATCGGCCACATTCAGTACATGGGCCTGCAATTGCGCAGCGACCCGGCCCGCCCCGCGCTGATCAACGCCCAGTACGCGCCGTGGAACTGGGGCCACTCCAACCCCGACACCCTGTACCTGTCGGCGCGCATCGACGACGCGCACGACTACCGCGTTTACGGAACGCTGGGCTCGGTCGCACAGACCACCTTCGGCGTCTACGCCGGAAAGGACGATCAAGCCCAAGCGGTCAAGACCCAGTCCGAAGACCTGGAAATCGCGGCGGAGGGCTCCTTCGAGGTCTACTTCACCCGGCAAAAAACGGGCGATGCCAACTGGTTTCAGCTTCCGCCGGGGGCCGAGTCGTTCTGCTGCTACCAGACCTACGGCGACTGGCAACACCAATCCAAGGGCACCATCCGCATCGAATGCCTCAATCCGGACGGACCGGCGGGGCCCGCGTCGGTGGCGCAGAGCGTCGCAGCGTTCGACGAGCACCTCGCCGCGTCGCGGGACCTGTTCACCATGTGGGTCAAGGACATTCCCGCGCGGGTCTTCGGGGCCCTGCCGAAGAATTTCGCCATCCCGCCGATGCAGCCGCCGTCGGCGATGGCCGGCGCGTGGTTCGTCCCCATCTCCTGGGAACTGAACGAGGGCCAGGCCTTGGTGATCGACTACCAAATCCCCAGCGGCAGCCCGTATGTCGGCATTTGCCTGACGAATCGGTGGAGCGAGATGATCGACATCGCCACCCGTCAGACGAGTCTGAATCTCGGCCAGTCGCACGCCGACGGCGACCGGGTCCGGGTGTTGCTGTCCACCGAGGATGTCGGCGTCGACAACTGGCTCGACGCGCGCGGGTATCGAAGCGGGGTCGTCACCTGGCGCGCCACCGCGGCCGAGCAACCCGCCACGCCCACCGCGACCGTGATCGACGTCGACCGCGTCGACGACTACTTCGGCCCGTCGCGGCGCGTCACCGCCGAGCAGCGGGCGGCGGCGCTCTTGGCGCGGCAACGCCACTTCGCCGAGCGGGACACGCCGTGAATCGGACTAGCCACAGTCGCGAGCGAGCAGATCGGCGACCGTTTCGCGGCGGACCAGGGCGCGGGCCCGGCCCTCGTTGACCGCCACCAGCGGCGGGCGGCCGACCAGGTTGTAGTTCGACGCCATGCTGTGGTGGTAGGCGCCGGTGCAGGCCACCGCCAGCAGGTCGCCGGGGTGCACGTCGGCCGGCAGCTCGATGTCTCGGGCGATCTCGTCGCCCGCCTCGCAGTGCCGTCCGGCGACCGTGACGCGCAGCCTGGCACCCAGGGGGTGTCGGTTGGCCAGCGTGACGGTGTATTGCGCGCCGTACAGCGACACCCGCGGGTTGTCGCTCATCCCGCCGTCGACGGCGACGAAGGTGCGCGCGCCCGGTTGCGTCTTCACCGAGCACACCCGGTAGAGCGTCACCCCGGCCCGGCCGCTGATGGCGCGACCGGGCTCCACCACGATCCTCGGCCGCGGGAAGTGCTCGGCCGCGCAGGCCTCGTCCAGCGCATCCTCGACGACCCGGGAAAGCTCGTCGAGGTCGAGCTCCCGGTCGCCCGGAATGTAGGGGATCGCGTGGCCGCCGCCGATGTTGAGCTCGGTGAGCACGACCCCGTGCTGCGCGCGGATGTCGGCCATCGCCGCGATGAGCCGGCGAATCGCCTCGCCGTAGAGGGCGGGGTCGGTGACCTGCGATCCGATGTGGCAGTGTAGGCCGACCAGGTCGAGGATGGGATGTGCCAGCACCCGCTTCGCGGCGTCCGAGGCCTGGTCACCGGCGAGGGTGAACCCGAACTTCTGGTCGCTGATGCCGGTGGTGACGGCGCGGTCGCCGTGGATGTCGATGTCGGGGGTCACCCGGATGAGCACCGGCTGCCGCCGCCGCGCCAGGCCGGCGAGGTAGGCGATTTCGATGCACGAATCGACCACGATGCGCCCGACGCCGACGCGCACCGCCTCGCGCAGTTCGGCCGGCGATTTCGCGTTGCCGTGCATGACTATCCGTGCGGGATCCACGCCGCCGGCCAGGGCGGTGGCCAGCTCGCCGGCCGAGCAGACGTCGACACCGAGCCCCTCCTCGCGCGCCCATCGCGCCACCGCGGTGGTCAGCAGCGATTTCCCCGCGTACACCACCCGGATGTCGCGCAGCGCCTTGCGGTAGCGGCGGGCGCGCAGGCGGAAGTCCGCCTCGTCGATCACGTAGGCCGGGGTGCCGAACTCGTCGGCAATGTCGACGAGCGGCACGCCGCCCACGCACAGCCGGCCCTCCTCGTCGGAGTGTGTGTTGACGGGCCAGATCGTCGAATCGAACCGTCGGGGGGCCGCCTTTCCAAGGGACGGCAGGATGTCCAGCAATGTCATGACTTCAACGTGCGCCCGGCCGGTGGCCGGTGCCGCTTTTCTTACGATCCCTTGACGCCGCCGGGGCCAATATTGACGTCTTTATGCGCCCCTAGAATGGATTCATCATGACCGGACCGGGGCCTGCTCGCCCAGAAACCCCGATCGCGGGGCTCGTGGATCTGGCGCTGACGGCGCCGACGTTCCAGCAGTTGATCGACAGCGCGGCCGGCCGCCCGGCCGAGTTGAGCCTGGTCGGACCCGCCAGCGCCCGCCTATTCGTCGCCACCGCGCTGGCGCGGCTGGGGCCGCTGCTGGTCGTCACCGCGACCGGGCGGGAGGCCGACGACCTGACCGCCGAACTGCGCGGCGTCCTCGGCGACGCGGTGGCGGTCTTCCCGTCGTGGGAAACGCTGCCGCACGAACGGCTCTCGCCGGGCGTCGAGACCGTCGGCGCCCGAATGATGGTGCTGCGCCGGCTGTCTCACCCCGCCGACCCGCGGCTGGGGCCGCCCTTGCAGGTGGTGGTGACGGCGGTGCGCTCGGTGCTGCAGCCGATGACGCCACGGCTGGGCGCGGTGGAGCCGGTCACGCTCAGCGTCGGTCTGGAGGTCGCCTTCGAGGACGTCATCGCCCGGCTGGTGGAGCTGGCCTACACCCGGGTGGACATGGTCGGTCGGCGCGGCGAGTTCGCCGTGCGCGGCGGGATCCTCGACGTCTTCCCGCCGACCGCCGAACATCCGGTGCGCGTCGAGTTCTGGGGCGACGAGGTCAGCGAGATGCGGATGTTCGCCGTCGCCGACCAGCGCTCGATCCCCGAGATCGAGGTCGACACGGTCATCGCGGTGGCCTGTCGCGAGCTGCTGCTCACCGATGGCGTGCGGGAGCGGGCCGCCGCGCTCGCCGCCCGCCACTCCGGCGCCGAGCCCGCGATCACCGGCAGCGTCACCGACATGCTGGCCAAGCTGGGCGAGGGCATCACGGTCGACGGGATGGAGGCGCTGCTGCCGGTGCTGCGTCCCGGCGAACACGTGCTGCTGACCGACCAGCTGGCCGAGGGCACGCCGGTGCTGGTGTGTGACCCGGAGAAGGTGCGCACCCGGGCCGCCGACCTGATCAAGACGGGCAGCGAATTCCTCGAGGCGTCCTGGTCGGTGGCGGCGCTGGGGACGGACGCGCCCGTCGACCTGGAGCAGTTCGGCGGGTCGGGCTTCACCGAACTGGACGACGTGCGCGCCGCGGCGGCCCGGTCGGGTCACCCCTGGTGGACGCTGAGTCAACTCTCGGACGAGTCGGCCGTGGAGCTCGACGTCCGGACGGCGCCGTCGGCCCGCGGCCACCAACACGACATCGACGGCATCTTTGCGATGCTGCGCGCCCACGTCAGCACCGGCGGGCACGCCGCGGTGGTCGCGCCCGGCACCGGGACCGCCCACCGGGTGGTGGAGCGGCTTGCCGAGTCCGACACCCCCGCCGCCATGCTGGAGCCGGGCGCCGCCCCCAAAGCCGGTGTGGTCGGCGTGCTCAAGGGTCCGCTGCATGACGGCCTGATAATCCCGGGCGATCCCCCCAACCTGGTCGTCATCACCGAGACGGACCTGACCGGCAACCGGGCCACGGCCGCCGAGGGCAAGCGGCTGGCGGCCAAGCGGCGCAACACCGTCGACCCGCTGGCGCTGACGGCGGGGGACCTGGTGGTGCACGACCAGCACGGCATCGGGCGGTTCGTGGAGATGGTCGAGCGGACCGTCGGCGGCGCGCGGCGCGAATACCTGGTGCTCGAATACGCGTCGAGCAAGCGGGGCGGTGGTTCCGACAAGTTGTACGTCCCGATGGACTCGCTGGACCAGCTGTCACGCTACGTCGGCGGGCAGGCACCTGCGCTGAGCCGGCTCGGCGGCAGCGACTGGGCAAACACCAAGACCAAGGCGCGCCGCGCGGTGCGCGAGATCGCCGGCGAGCTGGTGGCCCTCTACGCCAAACGGCAGGCCAGCGCCGGACACGCGTTCGGGCCGGACACCCCCTGGCAGGCCGAGATGGAGGACGCGTTCGGGTTCACCGAGACCGTCGACCAGCTCACCGCGATCACCGAGGTCAAGGCCGACATGGAGAAGCCGATCCCGATGGACCGGGTGATCTGTGGCGACGTCGGCTACGGGAAGACCGAGATCGCGGTGCGGGCGGCGTTCAAGGCGGTTCAGGACGGCAAGCAGGTCGCCGTGCTGGTCCCCACCACGCTGCTCGCCGACCAGCACCTGCAGACGTTCACCGACCGGATGGCCGACTTCCCGGTGACCGTCAAGGGGCTGTCCCGGTTCACCGACGCCGCCGAGTCCCGCGCCGTCATCGAGGGCCTGGCCGACGGGACGGTCGACATCGTGATCGGCACGCACCGGCTGCTGCAGACCGGGGTGCGCTGGAAGGACCTGGGCCTGGTCGTCGTCGACGAGGAGCAGCGGTTCGGCGTCGAGCACAAGGAGCACATCAAGTCGCTGCGCACCCACGTCGACGTGCTGACCATGAGCGCCACCCCGATCCCGCGCACGCTGGAGATGAGCCTGGCCGGGATCCGGGAAATGTCGACGATCCTGACCCCGCCCGAGGAGCGCTACCCGGTGCTGACCTACGTCGGCCCGCAGGACGACAAGCAGGTCGCGGCCGCCCTGCGGCGCGAGCTGCTGCGCGACGGCCAGGCGTTCTACGTGCACAACCGGGTGAGCTCCATCGACCGGGCCGCGGCCCGCGTGCGCGAGCTGGTGCCCGAGGCGCGCGTCGTCGTCGCGCACGGGCAGATGCCCGAGGAGCGGCTGGAACGCACCGTGCAGGGCTTCTGGAACCGCGAATACGACATCCTGGTGTGCACCACGATCGTGGAGACCGGGCTGGACATCTCCAACGCCAACACGCTGATCGTCGAGCGTGCCGACACCTTCGGGCTGTCCCAGCTGCACCAGCTGCGCGGCCGGGTCGGGCGCAGCCGCGAGCGCGGTTACGCCTACTTCCTCTATCCGCCGCACGCGCCGCTGACCGAGACGGCGTACGACCGGTTGGCGACCATCGCGCAGAACAACGAGCTGGGTGCCGGTATGGCCGTCGCGCTGAAGGACCTCGAAATCCGCGGCGCCGGCAACGTCCTGGGCGTCGAGCAGTCCGGCCACGTCGCCGGGGTCGGCTTCGACCTGTACGTGCGGCTCGTCGGCGAGGCGGTGGAGGCGTACCGGGCCGCCGCCGACGGCGAAACGGTCACCACGCCCGAGGAGCCCAAGGACGTCCGGATCGACCTGCCGGTGGACGCGCACCTGCCGCCGGACTACATCGCCAGCGATCGGCTGCGCCTCGAGGGCTACCGGCGGCTCGCCGCCGCTGCTGACGACGCCGCCGTCAGCGCCGTGGTCGAGGAGCTCATCGACCGCTACGGCGCGCTGCCCGAGCCCGCCGAGCGGCTGGTGGCCGTCGCGCGGTTGCGGCTGCTGTGCCGCGCCGCCGGCATCACCGAGGTGTCGGCCCCGTCGGCGTCGACCGTGCGGCTGTCGCCGGTGACGCTGCTGGATTCGGCGCAGGTGCGGCTCAAGCGGATGTATCCGGCGGCGCACTACCGCGCCACGACGTCCACCGTCCAGGTGCCCATTCCGCGGGCCGGCGGTGTCGGCGCGCCCCGCCTCCGCGACGTCGAGTTGCTGCAGATGGTGGCCAACCTCGTGACGGCGCTGCAGGGAAAGCCACAGGTGGAGGTTGGTATAACGGGGTCACAGCCAGCACCGGTGTCCGGGGAGGAGCGACAGGCGAGATGATCGTCGTCTTGTTCGACCCCCGCCGTCCGTCGCTGGTGCCGGTCGAGGCAATCGAGCACCTCGCCGGCGAGGTGCAGTACACCGAGGAGATGCCGGTCGCGGTGCCCTGGTCGCTGCCCGCCGCGCGGCCCGTGCACTCCGGGGATGACGCGCCGGTGCTGCTGTCATCCGATCCCGACCACCCCGCCGTCGTCGCCCGGTTGGCCGCCGGGGCCCGCCTGATCTCGGCGCCGGACACGCCGCGCGGCGAGCGCCTGGTCGACGCCGTCGCGATGATGGACAAGCTGCGCACCGCGGGGCCCTGGGAGAGTGAGCAAACTCACGACTCGCTGCGCAGGTTCCTGCTCGAGGAGACCTACGAGCTGCTGGACGCGGTGGGCAGCGGCAACGCCGACCTGCTGCGCGAGGAACTCGGCGACGTGTTGCTGCAGGTGCTCTTTCACGCTCGCATCGCCGAGGACGCGCCGCAGCTGCCGTTCACGATCGACGATGTCGCCGTCACCCTGATGCGCAAGCTCGGCAATCGGGTCCCGGGAGTGCTTGCGGGACAGTCGATTTCGCTTGAAGAGCAGTTGGCGCAGTGGGAGGAGCGCAAGGCCGCCGAGAAGTCCCGGAATTCAGTGATGGACGACGTTCACACCGGTCAACCGGCATTGGCGTTGGCGCAGAAGGTGATTCAACGCGCCGAGAAGGCGGGGCTGCCCGCCGACCTGATCCCGGCCGAAATCACCTCGGTCTCCGTGTCGGCCGATGTCGACGCGGAAAGCGCGCTTCGCACGGCCGTTTTGGAGTTCGTCGACACCGTCCGCGGTGTGGAGAGGTCGATCGTCGCCAGCCGCCGCGGCGACAGCGTGCCGGTCGAGCTGGATGTGGCGCCGCTGGGCGAAGTGACCGAGGAGGAGTGGCGTGCGCACTGGCCGTCCGCCTCGCTGGCCGTCGACGGCGAGCCGTTGGGCGAGGCGGTCGCCGAGCCGGAGGTGGACGACGGTGCCCGGCCGAAGACGTCGGAGGGTGGCTCCAAGAAGCGTCGGGGCCGGAAGTAGGTCGGTCCCGTGTGTCGCCGTCACCCGGCCGTAGTTGCTGGTAGCAAACGCCAAATTGCCTGACGATCGACGCCGCATCGGGGGGCGCGGGGCCGTAATCGACGGGGTACGGCCGAATCGCGTGGGACGATGGTCGTGGTCGAGTTTGTGTAGGGAAAGTCCAGGGGAGTTTCAGAGGGGCATGGTGTCGCCGAGGCGTTGGTTGCGGGCGGTCGCCGTGATCGGTGCGACCGCCATGATCCTCGCCTCCAGCTGCACCTGGCAGTTGAGCTTGTTCATCCCGGAAGGGGTGCCGCCGCCGGCGGGGGATCCGGTGCCGCCGGTCGACACTCACCTGAGCGGGCGGCCCGCGGATCAGTTGCGCCAGTGGGCCGAGCAACGGTCGGCGGCGTTGGAGATTCCCGTCGTCGCGCTGGAGGCCTACGCGTACGCCGCGCGCGTCGCCGAGGTGGAGAACCCCAAGTGCCACATCGCATGGACCACGCTGGCCGGCATCGGGCAGGTCGAAAGCCACCACGGCACCTACCGGGGCGCGACGCTGTCGCCGAATGGTGACGTGAGCCCCCCCATTCGGGGCGTTCGCCTGGACGGCACCGGGGGCACGCTGCGCATCGTCGACAGCGAGGACGGCGCGGAGGGCGAGGCCGGGGTGGTGCGCGCCATGGGGCCGATGCAGTTCATCCCGGAGACGTGGCGGCTGTACGGGGTGGACGCGCACAACGACGGCGTCGTCAGCCCCGACAACATCGACGACGCGGCGCTCGCGGCGGCGGGTTACCTGTGTTGGCGTGGAAAAGATCTCGCCACACCGCGGGGGTGGATCACCGCGCTGCGGGCCTACAACAACTCCGGTGTCTATGCGCGGGCGGTGCGGGACTGGGCGACCGCTTATGCGGCGCATCACCCGCTGTAGCAGGATGTATCGCTGACGGCGCCAGCGACGACAAGGAGAACCCAGTGCCGATTATCGAGCAGGTGGGGGCCCGCGAGATCCTCGATTCCCGCGGCAACCCGACGGTCGAGGTCGAGATAGCTCTGATGGACGGGACGTTCGCCCGCGCGGCGGTGCCGTCCGGCGCGTCGACCGGCGAACACGAGGCCGTCGAGTTGCGTGACGGCGGTGAGCGTTACGGCGGCAAGGGCGTGCGAAAGGCCGTGCAGGCCGTGCTTGACGAGATCGGTCCCGCCGTGATCGGCCTGGCCGCCGACGACCAGCGGCTGGTCGACCAGGCTCTGGTGGACCTCGACGGCACCCCCGACAAGTCGCGGCTGGGCGGCAACGCGATCCTGGGCGTCTCGCTGGCGGTCGCCAAGGCGGCCGCCGATTCCGCCGAGTTGCCGCTGTTCCGCTACATCGGCGGCCCGAACGCGCACATTTTGCCCGTGCCGATGATGAACATCCTCAACGGCGGCGCCCACGCCGACACCGGCGTCGACATCCAGGAGTTCATGGTCGCGCCCCTGGGCGCGCCCAGCTTCGCGGAGGCGCTGCGATGGGGCGCCGAGGTCTACCACTCGCTCAAGTCGGTGTTGAAGAAGGAGGGGCTCTCCACCGGACTCGGCGACGAGGGCGGGTTCGCCCCCGACGTCGCGGGCACCACCGCGGCGCTGGATCTGATCGGCCGCGCCATCGAGTCGGCAGGTTTCAAACTCGGGACCGACGTCGCGCTGGCCCTCGACGCGGCGGCCACCGAGTTCTACGCCGACGGCACCGGCTACACCTTCGAGGGCAGCGCGCGCACCGCCGAACAGATGGCCGAGTTCTACGCCGGCCTGCTCGGCTCCTATCCGCTGGTGTCCATCGAAGACCCGCTCTCCGAAGACGATTGGGATGGTTGGGCGGCCCTGACCGCGTCGATCGGGGACCGGGTGCAGATCGTCGGCGACGACATCTTCGTCACCAACCCCGAGCGCCTCGAAGAGGGCATCGAAAAGGGCGTGGCAAACGCGTTGCTGGTCAAGGTGAATCAGATCGGCACGCTCACCGAGACGCTCGACGCGGTCGCGCTGGCCCACCACAGCGGCTACCGCACGATGATGAGCCACCGCAGCGGCGAAACGGAGGACACCACCATCGCCGACCTGGCGGTGGCCGTCGGCAGCGGCCAGATCAAGACCGGCGCGCCCGCCCGCAGCGAGCGCGTGGCCAAATACAATCAACTGTTGCGGATCGAGGAAGCCCTCGGCGACGCGGCACGCTACGCCGGTGATCTGGCCTTCCCGCGGTTCGCCCTGGAGCAGAAGTAGGTTGAAATAGCTTGACGCCCAAGCCCGATCCGAAACGTCGCTCCCCGGCATCGCGCCCGGGGAAGGCCGGCGATTCGGTTCGGCGCCGTCGAGCCGCCAAGCCCTCCGCGCCGCCGCAGAGGACGGTGCAGGAGCGTGTCGTCGAGCCCATCAAGCGCCAGGCAGCCGAGTCCGTCGAACAACGCTCCGAGCAGCGGCTCGGGTTCACCGCTCGACGGGCGGCGGTGCTGGCCGCGGTGATCTGCGTGCTGACGCTGACCATCGCCGGCCCGGTGCGCACCTACTTCGCGCAGCGCACCGAGATGAATCAGCTGGCCGCGAGCGAAGCCGCGCTGCGCCGCCAGATCGCCGACCTCGAGCAGAAGAAGGTCAAGCTCGGCGACCCGGCATACATTGCGGCGCAGGCGCGCGAGCGCCTCGGTTTCGTGATGCCCGGCGACATTCCGTTCCAGGTTCAGCTTCCGCCGACGGCGGCGGCGTCCCCGCAGCCCGGCGCCGACGCGGCGAAACCGGCGAACAACAACCCGTGGTACACCTCGCTGTGGCACACCATCGCCGACGCGCCCCACCTGCCGCCGGCCGCCCCGCCGCCACCGGAGGCCCCGCCGAACCCCATCGCTCCCGGTGGTTGATCGTGCCGATCTGGAGGCGGTGGCGCGCCAGCTCGGCCGCGAGCCGCGCGGGGTGCTCGAGATCGCCTACCGTTGTCCCAACGGCGAACCCGGCGTGGTGAAGACCGCACCGAAACTGCCTGACGGCACGCCCTTTCCGACGTTGTACTACCTGACCCACCCGGTGCTGACCGCGGCGGCGAGCCGACTCGAGACGACGGGATTGATGCGCGAGATGACCGAGCGGTTGCGGACCGATGCTGAGCTGGCGGCCGCGTATCGGCGGGCCCACGAATCGTATCTGGCCGAGCGTGACGCGATCGAACCGCTGGGCACGACGTTTTCCGGCGGCGGGATGCCGGATCGGGTCAAGTGCCTGCACGTGCTGATCGCGCACTCGCTGGCCAAGGGCCCCGGAGTGAATCCGCTTGGGGACGAGGCGTTGTCGGTGCTGGCCGACGACCCGGCGATGGACGGCGTCTTGGTAGCGGGGCAGTGGTGAGCCGGCTCGCCGCGATCGATTGCGGGACCAACTCGATCCGGTTGCTGATCGCCGATGCGCGCGACGGCCGGCTGGACGACGTGCATCGCGAGACGCGAATCGTGCGGCTGGGGCAGGGCGTCGACGCGACGGGGGAGTTCGCCCCCGACGCGATCGCACGCACCCGCGCCGCCCTGACCGACTATGCGTCGCTACTGAAGGCGCACGGCGTCGAGCGAGTGCGGATGGTGGCGACGTCGGCGGCCCGCGATGTCGCCAATCGCGATGTGTTCTTTGCGATGACGGCCGAGGTGCTGGGTGCGGTGTTGCCCGGCGCGGTGGCCGAGGTGATTAGCGGCGCGGAGGAGGCGTCGCTTTCCTTCCACGGTGCTGTCGGCGAATTGGACAGCGCTGCCGCGCCTTTCGTCGTCGTCGACCTGGGCGGCGGCTCCACCGAGATCGTGTTCGGCAGCGAGCGGGTGGTGGCCGCCCACTCGGCCGACATCGGATGCGTCCGGCTGACCGAGCGCTGCCTGCACTCCGACCCGCCCACGTCCGACGAGGTAGCGACCGCCCGAGAGGTGGTGCGCGAGCGGCTGGACGTCGCGTTGGGCGTGGTGGATGTCGAAGGGGCGCGGACGTGGGTCGGGCTGGCCGGCACGATGACGACGCTGTCCGCGTTGGCGCACAACATGACGGCGTATGACTCTGCGGCCATTCATCTTTCACGCGTGCCGGGCAGTGATCTGCTGGCGGTGTGCGAGCGGCTGATCGGGATGACGCGCTCCCAGCGCGCCGCGCTGCCGCCGATGCACGAGGGTAGGGCCGATGTGATCGGCGGCGGTGCGATCGTGGTAGAGGAGTTGGCGCGCGAGCTGCGCGCCCGCGCCGGCATCGACGAGTTGATCGTGAGCGAACACGACATCCTGGACGGCATCGTGCTGTCGATCGCCGCTGAGTCACATGGGCCCCATTAGTACCCGCGCGGAGGCGGCACCCTTTGTGCCCGCCTCATAGCGACAAATTCTGCCGTCGCGATCGATCGCCGGGTGAGTCACATCCGCCCCATTAGTACCCGCGCGGAGGGGGCACCCTTTGTGCCCGCCTCAAAGCGACAACTTGAGCCGTTGTCGTACGGGTATGCGACCCTGGGGCAATGAACCTTCGAGGAATCGAACTGCGCTACGTGCTCGCGATGCATCTCGCTCATAATGGGCGGGCAACGGTCGCCGAAATGCTCCATGCGCTTGAAGCGCAAGGCTTTTGCGTCCCCGGGAGGGCATCGAAAGTCATTTCGGATGCTCTGCGTTGGGAGACGGAGCGGGACAGGGTGCGCCGGCTTCGGCGCGGGTTGTACGGGCCGGGTTATATCCCGCGCTCGACCGAACACCGAATACATCAACGGGTGCTCGCGTTGCGTGCGGCGGCCAAGTGTCGCTCTGAGGCGGGCACAAAGGGTGCCGCCCCCGACCAGATGCCAGTGTGGCGTATGTGACCTAGCCGGGAATCGTTGTGACTTGAGGGCTTTCGGTGTGCGCGCAGGGCGGCGAAATCGCGAAATTTCCGCCACCGATACACACGCGACGCCGTGGCTGCACACTCACGCCTCGAAACGGTAGCCCATTCCCGATTCGGTCAGCAGGTGCTTGGGATGCGACGGGTCGTCCTCGAGTTTGCGCCGTAGCTGCGCCAGATACACGCGCAGGTAATGGGTCTCGGTGGCATACGCCGGGCCCCACACCTCCTTCAGCAACTCCTCGCGGCCCACCAGCTTGCCGCGATTGCGCACCAGCACCTCGAGCATGCCCCATTCGGTCGGCGTGAGATGCACCTCGGCGCCGTCCTTGGTGACCTTCTTGGCGGCCAGATCGACGGTGAACGCGTCGGTTTCGATGACGGGCTCGTCGGTCTCCGACGCCGCCGCGTTGCGACGGACCGCGGCGCGCAACCGCGCCAGGAACTCATCCATCCCAAAGGGTTTCGTCACGTAGTCGTCGGCGCCGGCGTCGAGGGCCTCGACCTTGTCCGACGAATCGGTGCGCGCCGACAACACGATCACCGGCGCCGAGAGCCAGCCGCGCAGGCCCCCCAGCACCTCGATGCCGGAGATGTCGGGCAGGCCGAGGTCCAAAATCACGACATCGGGTTTGTGCTCGGCGGCCGCGCGCAGCGCCCCGGCGCCGGTCGACGCGGTGATCACCTCGTAACCCCGCACGGACAGGTTGATGCGCAACGCACGCAGGATCTGCGGCTCGTCGTCGATCACCAACACCCGGGTCATCGGCGCCGCTCTCCCCCGCAAGCGGGAGGTGCCCCCGCCTCATCGCTTCGCTCTGCATCGTCGCTGGCGCGGGTCATAGCGCACCGAAATCCTGCGGCGCAGCCAGATCCACCACGACGGTGAGCCCCCCGCCCGGGGTATCACCGGCCGAGATCGTGCCGCCCATCGCCTCCACGAAGCCGCGGGCCACCGACATTCCGAGTCCGACGCCGGTGGTGTTGTCGTGATCACCCAGCCGCTGGAAGGCTTCGAAGATTTGGTCCTCGGTGCCCTTCGGGATTCCGGGGCCTTCGTCGATGACGTTGATCAGGACGCGATCACCGACTCGGCCAGCGTTGACCCGAACCACGCAGTTGGGCGCATAGCGCAACGCGTTGTCGATCAGGTTCGCAAGCACCCGTTCCAGCAGCCCGGCGTCGGCCATCACCACGGCATCGCCCACGTCGACCTTGACGCGATCGATCGCCGATCGGTAAAACCCGGTGGCGCCCTTGCCGATACTGACCAGCGCGCGTTGCACCGCTTCCTCCAGATACACCCGGCGTAGGTCCGGGTGGATTACCCCGGCGGCCAGACGCGAGGAATCGAGCAGGTTTCCCACCAACGCGGTCAGTTGGTCTATGGACTCCTCGATGGTGGCCAGCAATTCCGCCGTGTCTTCGGGGGAGAAGGCGACGTCCTCGGCGCGCAGGCTGGACACGGCGACCTTGGCCGCCGCCAGCGGCGTGCGCAGGTCGTGGCTGACAGCCGACAGCAGGGAGCGCCGCAGCTCGTCGGCCCGCACGATCGCCTCCGTCTGGCTCGCTTCCTCGGCCAGCTCGCGCTGCTTGATCAAACCGGCAGCCTGCTTGGCCACGGCGCTGAGCACCCGGCGATCGCGGGTGGACAGCTTCTTGCCGGCCATCAGCATCCAGAACTCGTCGTCGCCGACCTCGATCGCGGTGTCGGCGGAATCAACGCTCACGCAAGGATCTTTGCCCACGCACGCGACGATGTAGCTCTTCTTTCCCGCTGCGCGCTCTTCCTCGCTGGGCTCGCGCAGCATGCTGACGGCCTGCTGTGAATAGGTCTCCCGCACGCGCTCCAGCAGCGTCTCGAGATCCGCGCCGCGCAGCACCGACCCGGCGAACAGCGTCAGCAGCTCGGCCTCTTGGGAGGCGCGCCGGGCCTCCCGGGTGCGTTTGGTCGCGCCGTCGACGAGGACGGCGACGGCGACGGCGATCATCAACAGCACCAATTCCGTGATGGCGCTGTTGGGTTCGGCGATGGTGAAGCTGTGTCGTGGTGGGATCAGGTAGTAGTTCAGCAACAGCCCGGACAGCACGGCCGAGAGCGCCGCCGGGGCAACGCCTCCCAACAGCCCCACCAGCAGCACCCCGACGAAGAACAGTGCACTCTCGCCGGCGTTGTTCAGGTACGGGTCGAGCAGCGTCACCGAGACCGCACAGACGGCCGACGGCACGATGACGGCTGCCAGCCACGATGCGACGCGTCGCTCGCGGGGCACGAGCGACGCGAAGTGGAGGCCGCGCGTGGATTCCTCGTGCGTGACCATGTGCACGTCGATCTTCCCGGACCGCTCGACGATCGTCGGGCCGATGCCCTCCTCGAAGATGCGCGCCCACCGGGGCCGCCGCGACGTGCCGATGACCAGCTGGGTGGCGTTGTTCTCACGCGCGAAATCGAGTAGTGCCGTGGGCACGTCGTCACCGACCACGGTGTGCAGTGACGCGTCCAGGCTGTTCGCCAACTCGCGGATCTTGCCCATCCTGCGCTCCGACACGCCGGCCAGGCCGTCACCTCGGATAACGTGCACCACCATCAGCTCGGCGCTGGACTTCGACGCGATCCGCGACGCCCGCCGCACCAACGTCTCCGATTCCGCGCCACCGGTCACCGCCACCACGACCCGCTCGCGCGCCTCCCACATGTCGGTGATCTTGTTTTCCGCGCGGTACTTGGCCAGCGCGGTGTCGACCTGGTCGGCCAGCCACAGCAACGCCAATTCCCGCAGCGCCGTGAGGTTTCCGGCGCGGAAGTAGTTCGACAGCGCCGCGTCGATCCGCGCCGGGGCGTAGACGTTGCCGTGGGATAGCCTGCGGCGCAACGCCTCCGGGGTAATGTCGATCAATTCGACCTGCGAAGCCTGGCGCACGATCGAATCCGGGATGGTTTCCTGCTGCTCGATGCCGGTGATCTGGGCGACGACGTCGTTGAGGCTCTCCAGATGCTGGATGTTGACCGTGGAGATCACCGTGATCCCGGCGTCGAGCAGTTCCTCGACGTCCTGCCAACGCTTTTCGTTCTTGCTGCCCGGTGTGTTGGTGTGGGCGAGTTCGTCGACCAGGACCACCTGGGGATGGCGGGCCAACACGGCCGGCACGTCGAGCTCCGGGAACCGACTGCCGCGATAGTCGACGTAGTGCGGCGGGATGATCTCGATACCGTCAAGCAGCTCGGCGGTTTTCGCCCGCCCGTGGGTCTCGACCACCGCCGCCACCAGGTCGGTGCCGCGTTCCAAGCGCCGGTGCGCCTCACCGAGCATCGCAAACGTCTTGCCTACACCCGGTGCCGCGCCGAGGTAGATGCGTAGCTCGCCGCGCTTGGGATGGTGGTCGGTCGCGCTCACGTCAACCATCATCCCCCTCCGCGCTAGCCGTTAGCCGGAAATCGGTGGTCGAGCGCCAGGTTGAGCTCCAGCACGTTGACCGTCGGCTCGCCCAAAAACCCGAGGTCGCGGCCGCTGCGGTACTGCGCCAGCACCCCGCGGATCTGATCGGGGCTGACGTGTCGGGCCTTTGCCACCCGGGCGACCTGGATGTCGGCGTAGGCCGGCGAGATGTTCGGGTCCAGGCCGCTGCCGCTGGCGGTGACCGCGTCGGCGGGGACGGCCGGGTTGGCGGGCGCAGCCCCGCGGATGGGCACGATCTGGCCGATCGTGTAGTCGTCACCGTATTTTGCGCACTCGACCCGCACGCCCTCGTACATCGTCAGGAATGGGGCCGAAGTCGACTGGCACGGCTCGTTGAGGCTCACCACGCGGGTCGGGTGGAGGACGTTTCCGCGGGCGTCGCGGGGTCCGATCACGGACAGCACCGCGCCCACGCCGCCGCCCGTGCAGAACGGGCGGGACCCGTCCACCCCCTCCAGCTGACCGATCGCGGTGCTGCGCGTGCACACCTGCGTCAGCAGGCTGGGCTTGAAGCCCGCATCCGACGCGGATTTCCCGGCCGTCAGCAGCGCCGGATCCGCGGGCGTGTCGACGATGCTCTCCGGACCGAGGTTGCTCGCGCTGGTGTTCAGCGGGTCGTAGCCGGTGCCGGCGGCCGAGGGACGACTCTGGAAGTACTGCGGCAGCGCGTTCCCGTCCTTGTCCGTGAACAGCTGGCCGATCAGCCGGCTCCCGACGGTCTTGCCGTTGGCGGTGAGGATCGAGCCGTCGGCCTTGTCGTGCAGGCCCGGGAGCTGCGCCACCAGCCAGACGAACGCCGGGTAGGCGAGGCCGGTGATGACGGTCAGCACCAGCAGCGCGCGGAAGGCCGCCCAGTGCATGCGGACGAAACTGGAGAACTTCATGTCAGGACATCCCGGGGACGAATTGGACGATGAGGTCGATTGCCTTGATCCCGATGAACGGGGCAACGATGCCGCCGAGCCCGTAAACATAGAGGTTGCGGCTCAACAGCTTTGACGCGCTGCTCGGCGTGTAGCGCACGCCGCGCAGCGACAGCGGGATCAGCATGACGATGATGATGGCGTTGAAGATCACCGCGGACAGGATCGCGGACTGGGGGCTGTGCAGCCGCATGATGTTGATCATGTCCAGCCCGGGGAACAGCGCGACGAACATCGCGGGGATGATCGCGAAGTACTTCGCGATGTCGTTGGCGATGGAGAACGTGGTGAGCGCGCCGCGGGTGATCAGCAGCTGCTTGCCGATCTCGACGATCTCGATGAGCTTGGTCGGGTCGGAGTCGAGGTCGACCATGTTGCCGGCCTCTTTGGCCGCCGAGGTCCCGGTGTTCATCGCCACGCCGACGTCGGCCTGAGCCAGGGCCGGCGCGTCGTTGGTCCCGTCGCCGGTCATCGCGACCAGCTTGCCGCCCTCCTGCTCACGCTTGATCAGCGCCAGCTTGTCCTCCGGCGTGGCCTCCGCGAGGAAGTCGTCGACACCCGCCTCGTCGGCAATCGCCTTGGCCGTCAACGGGTTATCACCGGTGATCATGACGGTGCGGATGCCCATCTTGCGCATCTCGTCGAAGCGCTCGCGCATGCCCTGCTTGACGACGTCCTTGAGGTGAATGACGCCGAGCACCGTCGCATCGCCGTTGAGGCACTCACCGACAACCAGGGGGGTGCCGCCGCCGGCGGAGATGCCGTCGACGATCTCGCCGAGTTGCGTGGGCACCTTACCGCCTTGTGCGCGTACCCATTCGGCGACGGAGCTGGCCGCACCCTTGCGGAGCTGGTGCCCGTCCAGGTCGACCCCGGACATCCGCGTCGTGGCGGAGAACTCCACCCAATGGGCGTGCGCGAGTTCGCCCGGAGCGCGCTCGCGCAGCCCGAAGTGTTGCTTGGCGAACACGACGATGGAGCGTCCCTCCGGCGTTTCGTCGGCGAGGCTGGACAATTGCGCGGCGTCGGCGAGTTGTTCGTTGGTGACGCCGTCGAGTGGGACGAATGCGCCGGCCTGCCGGTTGCCCAGGGTGATGGTGCCCGTCTTGTCGAGCAGCAGCGTGTTGACGTCGCCGGCGGCCTCCACCGCGCGCCCGGACATGGCGAGCACGTTGCGCTGCACCAGCCGGTCCATCCCGGCGATGCCGATGGCCGACAACAGCGCGCCGATCGTGGTGGGGATCAGGCACACCAACAGCGACACCATCACGATCCCGGTGACGCCACTTGCGTTGAGCGCCTGGGTGTCCGGGACGCCCGGGTTGTTCGCCTTGGAGTAGATCGCCAGCGGCTGCAGGGTCGCGACTGCGAAGACGAAGATGATCGTCAACGCGGCCAGCAGGATGTTCAGCGCGATCTCGTTGGGGGTCTTCTGCCGGTTGGCGCCCTCGACGAGCGCGATCATCCGGTCGATGAAGCTTTCGCCCGGCTTCTGGGTGATCTTCACGACGATGCGGTCGCTCAGCACGGTGGTGCCTCCGGTGACCGCGGACCGGTCGCCCCCGGACTCGCGGATCACCGGCGCCGACTCGCCGGTGATCGCCGATTCGTCCACCGACGCAATGCCTTCCACGACGTCACCGTCGCCCGGGATCACCTGTCCGGCCTCGACCACGACGATGTCGCCCTGCTGCAACAACGGCGCCGCGACCTCTTCCTCGACCCCGGGGCCGCCGGGTGTCCAGTTCTTGAGGCGCCGGGCCAGCGTCTGGGTTTTGGCTCGGCGCAGCGTTTCCGCCTGGGCCTTGCCGCGACCCTCGGCCACCGCCTCCGCGAGATTGGCGAACAGCACGGTCAGCCACAGCCAAATGACAATTAGCCACGCGAACCAGGTTTCGTTGATGACCGCCAGCACGGTGCTCCAGGCGGCGCCGATTTCGACGATGAGCATCACCGGGTTGCGCCACAGGGTGCGCGGGTCGAGCTTGCGC
This sequence comes from Mycobacterium sp. IEC1808, assembly GCF_002101935.1. NCBI lineage: Bacteria > Bacillati > Actinomycetota > Actinomycetes > Mycobacteriales > Mycobacteriaceae > Mycobacterium > Mycobacterium sp. IEC1808. The sequence goes on from NZ_LQPV01000033.1 coordinate 119,856, forward strand.
AGGGCGTCCGGCATCGAGCGCCACAGCATCTTCGGGTCGAGCAGGCCGCCCTGGACCCGCTTCTTCTCGGTGGGAGTCGCGGGCTGCGTCTGCTCGGACGGATCGACGGCGGTCGCGGTCATCAGTGGATTCCTTCGGCGAGAGGCCCGAGCGCGAGCATGGGCAGGAAAGTGAGGGCAACGAGGATCACCGTGACGCCGGCGACCATTCCGACGAACTGCGGGCGATGGGTGGGCAGGGTGCCCGCCGATTCGGGCGTGTGGCCCTGTTTGGCGAGCGAACCGGCCAGCGCCAGGACGAGCACCATCGGGAGGAACCGTCCGAAGACCATCGCCAGTCCGAGCGCGGTGTTGTACCAGTTGGTGTTTACGCTGATCCCGGCGAACGCGGAGCCGTTGTTGTTCGCGGCGGAGGTGAACGCGTACAGCACCTCCGACAGCCCGTGCGGGCCGGTGTTGAGCATCCCGGCGCGTTCGCCGGGTAGCGCAATCGCGACCGCGGTCCCGGTCAGCACGATCAGCGGGGTGACCAGGAAATAGCTTGCGGCCAGCTTGATTTCGCGTGGGTTGATCTTCTTGCCGAGGTATTCCGGGGTGCGCCCCACCATCAGTCCGGCAACGAAAACGGTGATCACCGCCAGGATCAGCATGCCGTACAGGCCCGAGCCGGTGCCGCCGGGAGCGACCTCGCCGAGCTGCATGTTGAACAGCGCCATCATCCCGCCGAGGCTGGTGTAGGAGTCGTGGAAAGAGTCGACGGCGCCGGTCGAGGTGAGCGTCGTGGAGTCGGCGAACACCGCCGAGTTGGCGACGCCGAACCGCTGCTCGGCGCCTTCCATGGCCGCGCCGACCGCGGTCGGCACCGTGCCGTGGTGCTGCAGCTGGAACCACATCATGAAGAACACGCTGAACGCGTACAGGCTCGCCATCACCGAGGCGATCGCGTAGCCCTGCTTGGTGCTGCCCGCCATGCGCCCGAACGTGCGCGGCAGCGAGAAGCTGATCACCAGCAGCAGGAAGGTCTCCAGCCAGTTGCTCCACGTCGTCGGGTTCTCGAACGGGTGTGCGGAGTTCGCGTTGTAGAAGCCGCCGCCGTTGGTTCCGAGCTCCTTGATCGCCTCCTGGCTGGCCACCGGGCCGCCGGTGATCGTCTGCTGGGCGCCGCCGAGCGTGGTGGCGACCTGGTCGTGCAGGTGGAAATTCTGGATCGCGCCGCCCGCGACGAGCACGATCGCGGCGATGATCGAAATGGGCAACAGGATGCGAAGCACCGTGCGCACCAGGTCGACCCAGAAGTTCCCCAGGTCGCCGGTGCGCTTGCGGGCAAAGCCGCGCACCAGCGCGATCGCCACCGCCATGCCGACGGCGGCCGAGACGAAGTTCTGCACCGCCAGCCCGGCCATCTGCACCAGGTGGCCCTGCGTCGACTCGCCGGAATACGCCTGCCAGTTGGTGTTGGTGACGAAGCTGACCGCGGTGTTCCACGCCAGCGCGGGCGTCATCTTGGTGGCCGGATCGTGCAGGTGCAACGGCAGTTTGTCCTGCACGAGCTGGAACGCGAAAAGGAAGAGGATGCTGATCGACGAGAACGCCAGGACGCTGCGGGCGTAGGCCCCCCACGTCTGCTCCGAGCGCGAATCGACGCCGATTGCACGGTAGATGAGGCGCTCGACGGAGGAGTCCTTCTCCGACGTGTACACGCGGTACATGTAGTCGCCGAACGGCACATGCACTACCACCAGCGCCACGACGAGGAAGGCGAGGAAGATCAGCCCCGCGGTTGTCGCGCTCACTAGAACCTCTCCGGGAACAGCAGGGCGACCCCGAGGTACAGCGCAAGGACGACGGAAAGCCCCAAGCCGACAACGTTTTCGTAGTTCACAGCCGCTCGACCAGCTTCTGCGTCAGGCCGAGGAGGGAAAACACCCCGATCGTCAGCAAGACGTAGACCAACACGCCCATCTTGTCTCCGTTCCGCGCTTAGAAAACCTCAACGAGTGTCCTCGGAGGCAAGGTCAACTCGAAACTAAACGGGGGCGGTGCGCAAGGGCCGTTTGGTTGACGCTTTCCTAACGGCGCCGTAGTGCACCTTTACGGTTCATTAACGGCCGTCGCCCGCCATATTTCGCCGACCCTGTAAATCTGCAGACAAATTGCGAGTAAGGGCCTGCAGGATTACAGGCTCGACGTGCCGTTGGCCACCGGATCGTCGATCATCGGCAGCCGGACCCGGAAAACGGTTCGGCCGTGCGCGGATTCGGCGGTCACCGAGCCGTGGTGGGCCTTGACGATCGAACTCACGATCGCCAGGCCCAGCCCGATGCCCGAACCGTTGGACCGGGCCGTGTCGGCGCGCGCGAACCGCTCGAACAGCCGGGGGAGGAGATCCGCGTCGATACCGGGGCCGTCGTCGACGACGGTCAGTTCGACGTAGGGCGGTTCCGTGCCGCGGCGCCGGCAGGTGATACCGGTGGTCACCGTCACGCCCGGCGGCGTGTGTACCCGCGCATTGCTGAGCAGGTTGCTGACCAGTTGGTGTAGCCGGGCGTGATCACCGCGAACCCAAACCGGTTCGTCGGGAAGGTCTTTGACCCACGTGTGGGTCGGCGCCGCGACCGCCGCGTCGTTCACCGCGTTGACGACGAGGTCCGCCAGGTCGACGTCCTGGGTCTGCAGGTCTTGGCCCTCGCCCAGGCGCGAGAGCAGTAGCAGCTCGTCGACGAGCACCGCCATGCGCCGCGCCTCCGACTCGATGCGGGCGAGCGCGTATTCGGTGGTGGGCGGCAGCGCCGAGCTGTCCTGGCGGGTCAGCTCGGCGTATCCCTGAATCGCGGCCAGCGGGGTCCGCAACTCGTGGCTGGCGTCGGTGATGAATTGCCGCATCCGCAGGTCCGAGTCGGCGCGATGCGCCAACGCGCTATCCACGTTGTCCAACAGGCGGTTCAGCGTGTGCCCGACGATTCCCACCTCGTTGTCGGGATCGGTGTCGTTGGGCTGCGCCCTGACGCTGATCCGGTGGTCGCCGTCGGTCAGCGGCATGGCGGCGACTTCGGCGGCGGTGGCGGCGAGCCGGCGCAGCGGGCGAAGGGTGATGCCGACCACCCAGATGGTCAGCCCAGCGGTGACCGCGAGGGCCGCCGCGACAAGCGCCGTGGTGGTGATGTTCTTGCGCGCGATGATCTTGTTGGCCCGGGCTTGCGATACCCCGACGACCAGGAGGTCGGATCCGTAGGCCCGGCTGTCGACCCGATAGGAACCGAGGCTGCCCAGCCTCTCGGTGCGCGGCGGGGCGTCGTCGGGCCAGGGCTGAGACTCGATGGCGTGCACCGCGTCGGCGGGCGCGGGCCGCGCCTCGGCTTCGGAAAAGACCGCGGAGCCGATCACCGCGCCGTCGTGGAGTACGGCAATGACGTTTCCGGGCGTTTGATCGGTGAACTCCAGCATCGCCTGCGCGAGCGGCTGGGCGCCGCGATCCTTCGAACCGTGGTCGCCGTTTCGGTATCGCGTGTACGAATTGCTCAGCGCGTCAAGGGATTGGGCGACGTCGGCGTCGCTCATCGCCGTGACGTAGCCGCGCAGGCTCAGCACCGAGACGACGCCGACCGTCACCAGTACCACGCTGACGACGGCCAGCACGCCCAAAAGCAACTGGCGGCGCAACGAATGGGGCAGCCACCGCGGAAGGTCCCTGGACTTGGTGTTCGGCTCGCCGGTCATTCGGGCGGTCGCAGCATGTACCCAACGCCGCGGACGGTTTGGATCATGGGCTCCCTGCCGGAGTCGATCTTCTTTCTCAGGTACGAGATGTACAGATCCACGATGCTGGTGCGGCCGGCGAAGTCGTAATTCCAGACGCGGTCCAGTATTTCGGTCCGGCTCAACGCGCGGCGGGGATTACGCATCAGGAAGCGAAGCAATTCGAACTCGGTCGACGAAAGCGAAATCTGGGTGCCGCCGCGGGTGACCTCCCGGCTCGCGGTGTCCATGTGCAGGTCGCCGATTTTCAAGGTCTCGGCCGCCGGCGGGGTGAGCTGCGTGGAGCGGCGTAGCAACCCGCGCAGCCGAGCGACCAACTCCTCGAGGCTGAACGGCTTGGTCATGTAGTCGTCGGCGCCGGCGGTGAGGCCCGTGACACGGTCCATCACCGAATCGCGGGCGGTGAGGAACAGCGTGGGGGTGTAGGCGTCGGATTCACGGATCCGCTGCAGTATCCGCAGCCCATCCACGTCCGGAAGCATGATGTCGAGCACCAGCACGTCGGGGTTGACGCTCTCGAACTTCGCGATGGCCTCCCGGCCGTTGTGGGCGATGTCGACGACCCAGCCCTCGTAGTGCAGCGCCATCTTCACCAAGTTGGTCAGCGCGGGCTCGTCGTCCACCAGCAAAACCCGGATCGGCGAACCATCGGCACGATAGATGCGGGGCAGCTGCCCCAGAATGGCCTGGCGTGGCCGCTGGCTGCTCGCATATCCGGACATCACAGTCATGTTCCTACATTCTGGCAACTGCACATTTGGTTGTCACGAGCTTCATAGAGTTCTCAAATAATCGGGAGGCGCGTGGCTTACGGCGGGCGCCGCCCAACCATCTGTGTTATATCTGTTTGATCGGTAAAACCGAGAAGAGTGGAATTTTCCAAAAATGCTGGCATGCAGGATTGTTGGATCGAAAATGCAAAACCAATTCGCTAGGTAGCAATCCAAATCTATTCGCCGAGAACGGATTTCATTGACCATAAGACGCCGCGCGTTTGCCGCCGCCGCCGAATTTCGAAACGCTCGCGCGACGGGGAAGGGCGTCGGCGTCCCGATTTGCGTTACCGAGAAGTTACGTGAGGTTACGAAATGCGGTAGCGCCGAATGAGTCTCGCGACGGTTCTTTCGCCCACACCATCGGAATCGACGTCGGCGACCGCCGATGACGGCCCGGGCGTCGGTTGCCCCAGCCCGGCGACGGCCACGGCGGAGCAGGCCGATCCGACGGCTACCGTGGGGTGGCGGCCTGGCGCCGACGCCCGGGCGTTCGCCGGCGCCCCTCGGCACGGTCGCCGCCCCTGTCTGGTGGGGCGTCGCGCGGGCCTTGCCGCCCCGCGACGGGTTGTCGACCACGACGACGCTGCGGGGCCGCGAGCGCAGCGACGCCACCCGCGCGCGGCAAGGCCAGCAAACCCGTGCGCGAGGCGGGGCTAGGCGATGGACTTTGGCGCGCTGCCACCGGAGATCAACTCGGGCCGGATGTATTCGGGCCTCGGGCCCGGCACCCTGCTGGCCGCGTCCGAGGGCTGGGCGTCGCTGGCCGCCGAGCTGACCGACGCCGCGAGCGGCTACCAGGCGGTGATCGCGGCCCTGATCGACGAGCCGTGGCTGGGGCCGGCGTCGGCGTCGATGGCGGCCGCGGTGACGCCCTACCTGTCGTGGATGACCGCCACGGCGGCGCGGTGCGCGCAGGCGGCCGTGCACGCCACTGCCGCCGCGGCCGCCTTCGAAACCGCGCACGCGATGACCGTGCCACCGCCGCTGATCGCGGCCAACCGGGCTCAGCTGATCGCGTTGACGGCGACCAACGTCTTCGGGCAGAACACGCCGGCGATCATGGCCACCGAGGCCGCGTACGGCGAGATGTGGGCCCAGGACGCGGCGGCGATGTACAACTACGCCGCAAATTCGGCTTCGGCATCGGCCTTTTCGGCGTTCGCGTCACCGCCCCAAACGACCAATTCCGGCGGCATTGCCCAGCCGACCGCGGCCCGGCTGATCTCCTCGGTGCCGCGGGCCCTGCAGACCCTCGCGACCACGCGCACCCGAGCGGCGCTGCCCCCCGGCGTGACCTCGCTGCTGGCGCAGAGCTCGACGAGCCTGGGCATCGAAACCCTCGAGTTCGACGCCGGGCTCGGCCGGGCGGCCTCGCTCGGCACGCTGTCGGTGCCGCCGAGTTGGGCCGATGAGGTGTCGTCGGTCATCCCGCCACCCGCTCTGGACGCCAACGTCATGCCGGGCGGGTGGGGGGCGGCACCGTCGCCCACGGCCACCGCGGGGTTTGCCAAGACCGCTGGCCCGCGCAACGGCCGGTCGCGAGTCGGCCTGCGCTCCAAGATAATTCCGCGTTCACCGGTCGCCGGATAGCCCGGCGGACAAAGAACGGGGCCGCACACCGGTTGGTGTGCGGCCCCGCTTTGAAGCTGCAAGTCAGGCCCAGCTGGACCCGACGGCGCTGTCCGTGCTGGACATGTTGCTGCCCGCCGTCTGCACCTTCTGGCCGTGCGCGTTGGCCTGCTCGTAAATCACCTGGAAGTTACGACCCAACTGGGTGATGAACTCCTGGCAGGCCACCGAACCGGC
>NZ_LQPV01000034.1:0-47951 GCF_002101935.1 Mycobacterium sp. IEC1808
GGCGTCGGGGGCGGGGGCACGGGCCGCGCCGGCAGGGAGCTGACGGGCGGCGCGGGCAGGGGCGCGACGGTGGGCGCCGGGGGCACCTGGTGGTTCTCGATGCCCGACAACGTGTAGGCCACGCCGCCGATCGACGTCATGGCCACCACGGCGCACATCCCGATGACCAACTGCGACAGCCGCAGGCGCCGCCACGAGCTCTGTTTCGGCGGCTCGATCACGTTGAGGCGCATCGACCAGCCGGACCCGCCGTCTTCGTCGAAGGCCGTGGGGCTGTACGGCACCCGGATGTCGGGGCCGTATTCGGTTTGCGACCAGGCCAATTCGCGGTCGGTGAGCGCCTCGTCGTCGATCACCAGCACGTCGCCCGCCGGCAACTCCACGATTTCGCCGGCGGCCGCCGTGAGCAGGCCGATGGACGTGCGCGCCTGCAAATCGACCTGCTCCCCCCGGGACGCGATCTGCAACGCGCCGAGGGCGGCGGCGTGCGCCGGCTCCAGCGGGCTCACGACGGGTCGGCGGCCGTGCACCGAAAGGCGTTCCTTGACAAGGGGAATGCTGGCACCGCCGCCGACCATGACGACCGCCGACAGGTCGGACCAGCTCCTCTTGTGCCGGACCAGCATCTCGTCGAACGCGTAGATGAAGCCGGACAGCCGGTCCTGGATCAGGTCTCCTAGTTCGTCGCGCGTCAGCTTCATGGTGCACCGGCGACCACCGAGCTCGGCCGAGAATTCGGCCACCGTTTGGGTGGACAGCTGCTCCTTGGCCGCGCGGCACTGTTCCCGGAGCAGGCCGAGCTGGCCGACCGCGGCCGTGCTGGCCGGGTCCATCCCGCTGCCGTGCCCGAGTTCCTCGAAGACCTTGAGCAACAACGCCTGGTCGATTTCTTCGCCGGAGAAGGCGGTGTAACGCATTGTCGGTGTGAGGAGTTCGAAGTCGCCGGCGAGGCTGATCAAGGTGGCCGAGGTGCCGCCGCCACCGAAATCCAGCAGGCCGACCACGCCCGTCGCCGCGAGGCACAGCTCCGCGTTCGCCGCCGTCAGCGCCGCGATCGCGTCGGAGACCAGGCGGGGCGCCATGCCGCTTCGGACGAAGCCCAAATGCGTTCGTAGACCGTTGCGCAGCGCCTGCACCGTGCCGGGTTTCCAATACGCCGGGACGGCGATGGAGATCTCGGATGCGCCGGAGTCCGCCCCGGCGGCGGCCACCATGGCGTCCAACGCCTCCACCATGAGCAGGTCCGGGTCGTGAGCGGACCCGTCGGGCGACACCAGCGCAACCGAGTCGCCGACGCGCTCCACGAAGCCCCGCATGAGCACCCCGGGCTCGGACAACGGAGGGTTCGCGGAGTCTTCCACGGGCAGGCCGATTTTCGGCGCGCAGTGCGGATAAAGCGTCAGCACCGCACGGCGTGCAACCGGCGAACTTCCGTTTCGCGCAGCGACCAGGTTCGCGGTCCCGATCGACAACCCCACTGGGTCGTACATAGAGCGAGAACTTTCGTCTATAGAGGTCGGTGGCCAGCGTTAACCATAGCCGCGCGCGCACTGTATTCCGCCCGGCCACAGCCTCATTGGTATCCGGTCGATGCCGTGTCGTCACCGAAACGGTATCGACGATTCCCTTGACAGAGCGCGGTTGCTCAGATCACAGTAAGCGGCAGCGAACGCCTCGGCTCGAACTGGAATGTCGATCCGTGACTGACCTTGGCCACCTGCACCTCGGGCAGTTCCTTTGCCGCGGCGTCGGTTTCGACCAGCTCGGCGGTCCAGTCGGTCGTGGTGCCGCTGACCCGTACCTCGAGGTGGGGGTCGACCGCGGTGGCGATCGCCTGCAGCGGCTGCACGGATTCCGGTGAGCACAGCGAAATCCAGGCGCCGTCGTCGTGCGCCGGGGACCGGTGCACGAGCAGCCGGTTCTGCGCCGTTTCCGCGACGACGTAGCCCGCGGGGTTGAGCAGCGGGTGCAGCTCGAGCACCTGTCTTGTCCCCTCGATCCCGCCGGGCAATTGCAGCGCGCGGTGGATGCGCTCGGATGCCAGCCCGGCCAGGCCGGTCAGGCCGCGGGTGCACACGTCGACGGCCTGGGCGTCGTTGGCGGCGCGCGCCCGCACCGCGAGGGCGAACGACAGATACAGCAGGTGCATCTGCAGGCACACCTCGTCGGCCATGCGCATCAGCGCCGAGCGCGAGAACGCGGCGAAGTCGAAATCGGACAGCAACGGCCCGGAGTAATCAGACTGGCCCTCGTCGGAGCCATCGATCGGGTCCAATTCCCAAGCGGCGGTGCGTGTTTGGCGGATGACCTCGAGCGCCGGGATGCTCTGCGCCTCCGGGTGGGACTCGTCGATGATGACGGTCCACGCGCAGTGCGGATGCCGGTCCGCCGGCACCCGTGGCGGCCGGTGGATGGGGCGCATCTGCGCACGCGCGTTGGTCGCCACGGCGGTGGCGTCGAACGTCGGGTCCTCGATGGTGTGGCACATCCCGAAGACGTACTCGTCGCCCATCGGCTCCACGTCGAGCAGCGCGCCGCAGTGGTCGAGCTGGAACTCCCCGTGCCAGCGGTCGTGAATCGTGTAGCGGAAGTCCATGAATTGCGGCGGGGCGCCGATGTCGAGCTGCAGGCCCTTGAAGATGGTGGGCACGTCGTCGCCCTCGTAGTTCAGCGCCCGCTGCATGCGCTTGGTGTAGATCGGGCTGGCGCCGGCCCACTCCTCGATGGCGATCTGCACCATCTCCTCGCGGCCGAACTCCGTGATGCACCACGCCATGCCGGAGCGGTCGATCATGTGACCGATCAAGAGCAGTTCGGGAACCAGGACCGACAGCTCCTGGCGGGATAACCGCGCGTATCGGGATCCGGTCACCGCCCAAAAATAGACGGCTTTATGTTATAAAGTCAACAATGCCGATTGCCCCCACCCGCCGGACCAGCGCGCCGCGCAAGCGCGGCGATGACACGCGCACGCGGATCATCGACGAGACCGTGCGCTGCATCGTGGAGGAAGGGTTCGCCGCCGCCACCGCCAAGCACGTGGCCGAACGCGCCGGCGTGACGTGGGGGGTCATCCAGTACCACTTCGGGGACCGCAACGGCCTGCTGATGGCCGTCGTAGACGACGGCGTGGCCAGGCTGGTCGACAGCCTTTCCGCGGCCGACGTCAGCGAGCTTCCGTTGCGCGAGCGCATCGAGGTCGTCATCGACACCGCGTGGAGCTGTTACAGCAGCCCGACGTCGATGGCCGCCTTCGAAATCCTGCGCGCCACCCGGGGCGGGGCGTCGCGGCGCCACCTGATGGAGATGAACGCCGCGATCGGCCAGCTCGGCCGGCTGATCACTGACGACCCGGCCAATGCCGGTGTGGCCGAGGTCATTTGGGCCACCCTGCGGGGTGTGGTGCTGGCGCAGATGATCACCGGGACCACCATCGACTGGAGCCTGGAACGACGCGCGCTGATCGAGATGGCCACCCGCGCGCTGCAATGACGGTCCGGGACACTTAGGGCGACGTCGGCTCTCTCTATCACCGTGTGCTGCAATGTCGGGATGACCCCTCAAGAGTTCGCCGACATCGAAGCCATCAAGCAGGTGAAATACCGCTACCTGCGCGCGCTGGACACCAAGCATTGGGACGACTTCGCCGAGACGCTGGCCGAGGACATCACGGCCGACTACGGTCCGTCGATCGGCAACGAGCTGCACTTCACCAACCGCGCCGACCTGGTGGAGTACATGCGCACCTCGCTTCCCCTCAACGTCATCACCGAGCACCGGGTGACCCACCCCGACATCACCGTGGACGGCGACACCGCAACCGGCAGCTGGTATCTGCAGGACCGGGTCATCGTGGCCGACCTCAACTTCATGCTGATCGGCGCGGCCTTCTACCGCGACACCTACCGGCGCACCGACGCCGGCTGGAAGATCAGCGGAACCGGTTACGACAGGACCTACGACGCCACAATGTCGTTGGCGGGCTTGGACTTCAAGATCAAGCCCGGACGCGCGCTGGCTACTTCGTAATCGCAATCACCGCGCCGGGCTTCAGCCAGCGGATGATCTGCACCAGCGTGGCGTCGTCGATCGCCACGCACCCCTCGGTGGGCCCGCCGTCAGTGGTGTGAAAGAAGAACGCGGCACCGCCGCCGGGGGTCTTGTTCTTGTTGACACCCATCACGACCGCGTGCTTGTACTGCGGGATCTGCAGGTTCTCGCTGTCGGCCGTGTTGAACGGGCACTGCGCCTTCTGGCAGACCTGCATGCTGTTGAAGGTGGGGCTGTGGTCGTCGCCGCTCCACCAATGGTTCGGCCCGACTTGCGTATATGGAAGTCCCCCACCGGGATTGGGCGCCGTGCCGAAGGCGGAATCGAGGGTGTACACGCCCATCGGGGTGGCCGGCACTCCGCTGCGGGCCTGCGGCGCCATGCCCGCAGACCCAACGTGGGTGGGTATACCGGTCACCAGCGCCTGCCAACCGCTGGCGGTGCGTTGGTAGATATCCATTTTCGCGTTCGACCCGCCGGTGCTGACGACCGAAACCACCTGCGTGGCATTGCCGACGGAGTTCGCGAACCACGGAGTGGCCGCACCGCTCACCGGCGCCAGCACCAGCGCCGCGACCATCAGGCACACCGCAGCGCACAGCGAAGCGAGCAGTCGGCGCATGGATTCAATGGTCCGGCGACGCGAACCCCGAGGTCAAGTAAAGCTTTAGACCCGGTTGTGTCACTACGGTGTTACCAACCGGGCCGAAACACCCACAGGCACAAGAGGAAATAGAGGTATCCGAGCGACCACCCGGCCAGCACGTCGGACGGGTAATGCACGTTCAGCGCGACCCGGGCAATCCCGACCAACAGCAGGCTAAGTGCCGTCAGCGCGATCGCAGCGCGCCCCGCCGCGCGGCCGATCATCGGCAGCACGAACGCCAGCAGGGCGAGCAACGCCGACGTCGCCTCGAGCGCGTGCCCCGAGGGGAACGACGACGACGCTGCCGGCACCAGCATGGTCGCCGGGCGCGGGCGGTTCACCAAAGCCTTGGCCGCCGTCGTCACCAGTCCGCTCAGCGGCGCGCACGCCAGCAGCACCAGCGCCGCCCGCACCTCGCGCCGCATCAGCGCGACGACGGCGGCCACCGCTCCCAGCACCCGCAACGGCACCGGGCCCAGCACGAACGACACGACCTCCCAAAAGCGCACCCACGCCGGGTGCTTGACCGCGATCTCGCGCGCGGCGTCGAGCATCGACCAGTCGGCGCGAAGCAGCCAACCCCAATGCTGGCAGTAGCCCACCCACATCGCCGCGTAGACCGCGACGGCCGCCACCGCGACCCACGCGGCCGGGGCAATCCGGGGCCGGGTCATGAGTCCACCGATACCAGGGCGGTCATACTGGCATTCATGGCGGTCTTCGTCCGCAAGTTGCTCGGCATCGGCAAGTTACCCGCCGATCTGCACGCCCAGGTCGAGGCGGAGGGCCTGATCTACCTCGCCGACTATGTCGCGGTGACCCGGCGGTTCAGCGGCATCATCCCCGGCGTGCGGCTGCCGCACAGCGTCGCCAGTTACGTCGGCTCGCTGGCGTTCACCTCGGAGCGGGTGCTGGCGACGTTGTCCATGCTGCCGAAGCTGGCCGGGCCGACCGTCGACGCGCGCTGGGACGCGCCGCAGGCCGGCGCGGCCAAGGTCGAGATCTCGTCAACCGGGGTGCAGGTCGACGTCGACGTCAGCGAGGTGGACCAGAACTTCAGCGGCCACCTGTCGTTGCACTACAAGGTGGCCCTGGCGGACGACGTGCTGGCCGGCCTGCCGCGACGGTCGCTTGCCTTCGACATGCCGCCCGAGTACGTCTTCCGCGCGGTCGGCGTCACCTATAGTCCGTGAACGTCATCTTCGGCCAGGGCGGCTGGCGCAGCACCGCCAGGCTGGCGATCACCGCCGCCAACAGGCCGGTGAGCACGCCGATCAACGCGATCCGATTCTGATCTACCGCGGACACCCAGGACGCCTCGCCCCCGTGCACGACGAACACGCCGAGCGGCTTGGCAACGGGGATCACCGTGGTCCCATCGGCGGTCTCGTACGGTTCGCCGTAGACGCGCCCGTCGGCGCCGTCGGCGGACAACTGATCCAGCACGTCGGAAAACTTCATGGACCACTACGCTAATCCGGTTTTCCCTACGATGGCTGGCGTGACCGATCAGGCGTTCAGCCCCGAGGAGCGGCGCGCCGTGTATCGGGTGATCTCCGAGCGACGCGACATGCGCCGGTTCTCACCGGGCGCCGTGGTAAGCGAGGAGGTGCTGGGGCGTTTGCTGCAGGCCGCGCACGCCGCGCCCAGCGTCGGGCTGATGCAGCCGTGGCGGTTCATCCGCATCACCGACGACGCGCTGCGGCGGCGCATCCACGCCCTCGTCGACGAGGAACGCCCGCGCACCGCCGCGGCCCTGGGGGAGCGGTCCGAGGAGTTTTTGGCGCTGAAGGTCGAGGGCATCCTCGAGTGCGCCGAACTGTTCGTGGTCGCGCTCGGCGACGACCGCGACAAGCACGTGTTCGGCCGCCGGACGCTGCCGCAGATGGACCTGGCGTCGGTGTCCTGCGCGATCCAGAACCTGTGGCTGGCCGCGCGCGCCGAAGGCCTTGGCGTGGGTTGGGTTTCCCTGTTCGACCCGCGACGGCTCGCGGAGCTGCTGGCCATGCCCGACGACGCCGAGCCGGTGGCCATCCTGTGTCTGGGACCGGTGCCCGAGTTTCCGGACCGGCCGGCGCTGGAACTCGACGGGTGGGCCTACGGGCGACCGCTGCCGGAGTTCGTCTCCGAGAACCGCTGGGAATCGCGCCGATCGTAACGCCCGGCGACAACCTGGCGGCTGAGGTATCGTCGCCGGTCGAGGTGAGGCAATGACGGGCAAAGTCGCCACATGACAGCTAAAGAGAACGTGCTGATCGTGCACTGGCACGACCTGGGGCGATATCTCGGCGCCTACGGTCACCCGGATGTGTCCAGCCCGCGGCTGGACCGGCTTGCCGCCGAGGGCATCCTGTTCACCCGGGCCCACGCCACGGCGCCGCTGTGCTCGCCGTCGCGCGGGTCGCTGTTCACCGGCCGCTACCCGCAAAGCAACGGCCTGGTCGGCCTGGCGCACCACGGCTGGGAATACCGCAGCGGCGTACGGACCCTGCCCCAGATATTGGCCGAGTCCGGTTGGTACTCGGCACTTTTCGGCATGCAACACGAGACGTCCTATCCGAAGCGCCTCGGCTTCGACGAATTCGACGTGTCCAACTCCTATTGCGACTACGTGGTGGACCGCGCCCAGGAGTGGCTGCAGGACAGCGCCGAAAACCTCGCGGGCCAACCGTTCCTGTTGACCGCCGGGTTCTTCGAAACCCACCGGCCCTACCCGCGGGACCGCTACGAGCCGGCCGACGCGGCGGAGGTCGATACCCCGGACTTTCTCCCGGACACCCCCGAGGTCCGCGGCGACGTCGCCGACTTCTACGGCGCGATCGCCGCCGCCGACGCCGCCGTCGGCCGGTTGCTGGACACGCTGTCCCAGACGGGGCTGGACGCCAACACCTGGGTGGTGTTCTTCACCGATCACGGCCCGGCGTTCCCGCGCGCGAAATCCACGCTGTACGACGCCGGAACCGGCATCGGAATGATCGTCCGTCCCCCCACGGGCCGCACCACGGCGCCGCGCGTGTACGACGAGCTGTTCAGCGGCGTCGATTTCGTGCCGACGCTGCTGGAGCTGCTGGGGCTGCGCGTGCCGGCCGACGTCGAGGGCGTGTCCCACGCCGGTGCGCTGCTCGCGCCGCAGCCGCAGGCCGAACCGGTCCGCGAGCAGGTGTTCTCGATGAAGACCTATCACGACTCGTTCGACCCGATTCGCGCCATCCGCACCAAGGAATACAGCTACATAGAGAACTACGCGTCCCGCCCGCTGCTCGACCTGCCGTTGGACATCGAGGACAGCCCGTCGGGACACGCGGTGGCGCCGTTCATCGGCGGCCCGCGTCCGGAGCGCGAACTCTACGACCTGCGAACCGATCCCGCGGAGACCCACAACCTGCTTGCGACCGAAGACCCGGACGTCGACGCTGTCGCCGCGGATCTGGCTGTGCGCCTACATGATTGGCGTCAGCGCACCGGCGACGTCATACCGTCGGAGTTCGCCGGCGTGCGCATCGCGGTGCGCTACACCGAAACCTATCTGCGGATCCACCACATGAAGCCCACCAGCCGGTCGGCGATCGCCGTCGACCGCGGCATCGAGGAGTAGTTGGGGCCTACCCGGAGCGCTGGCCGCCGCCGACCTCGGCGACGATGAACACCCGGCGGAACGGGAAGATCGTCGTGCCGTCGGCCCGGGGCGGGTACGCGTCGTCCAGCAGCGGGATGAGCTCCCGGCGGAACTGTTCCCAGCCCTCGTCGTCGAGCCGCTCGCGCACCGGGACCAGCGCCGTTCCGGTAATCCATTCCAGCACCGGGTGCTCACCCGTCAACTGGTGCAGGTAGGTGCTCTCCCAGACGTCGACCTTGCATCCGGCGTCCAGCAGCAGGTTCGTGTAGGTCATCGGCGGCTGGACCACCGCGCCGACGCGAAACGGTATGTCGCGCATGAGTTTTGCGTACGGCTCGCGACGGGCCAGCGCCCGCACCGTCGCGTGTGAGGGGGTTTCGAAGTTGCCCGGGATCTGGACGCCGATCCACGAGCCCGGCGCCAACTCGCCGGCCCACCGCACCAGCAGATCGGCGTGCTCGGGCACCCAGTGCAAGGCCGCGTTGCACACCACCACGTCGGTGTCGGGCTTGGGCTTCCAGTCCCGCAAGTCGCCGACGACGGCGTCGATCCCACGTTCCTTGGCCGCGGCGACCATCTCCGGCGAGCTGTCCACCGCCTCGATCGCCGCCTCGGGCCACCGCCGCGCCAGGTACTTCGTCAGGTGACCGGGGCCGCAGCCCAGGTCGACCACCCGGCGCGCCTGCTTGGCGCCCACGCGCGACAGGAGGTCGTAGAACGGGCGGCTGCGATGGTCAGCAAAGGCCAGGTAGACGTCGGGATCCCACATGTCGGTCCTCCTGATCAACACCATCACGGCTCGAGCTGATAGGTAAACCGTATTACCGCATGCCGCCGCGGCAGCGACCGAGTGGGCGATAGCATCGCGTCTGTGACACCGACCAACCCGGATCCGGTCGCTCCCCCAGTTCCGGTACCGGATGTTCCCGGCGCCGACGTGCCCGCCGGCGCTGCGGGATTGCCGCCGCGCTCCGCGTTGTCGCCCCGTCAGCGAATGGTTGTCGAGGCGGCCGCCGTCTCCGATCTCGCGCTGCGCACCGCGGTCGCGTCGGTGCTGACGACCACCGTCACGCCGGCGGTGCTCGCCAGCGCGGTGCGCTCCGGCAGCGAACGCGACAGCCTGCGCTTCTACGCCGAGCTCGGCACCGAGCACGATCCGGCGAAGTCGTTTCCGGTGCCCACCGAGCCGCCCCGGGTGTCGTCGCGGCCGGCGAATCGGCTGGCGGAGTGGATCGCGCACGGGACGGTCGAGAACATCTCGTTCCCGAGCAGCTTCCGCGCGATCAACTCGGACATGCGCACGCGCTGGAGCGCGTTTGGATCGAACAACATCGTGCACGCGCAGCACTGGCGACATGCCGACGGGCCGCACCCGACGCTGTGCGTCATACACGGCTTCATGGGGTCGTCATACCTGGCCAACGGGCGGTTCTTCACGCTGCCGTGGTATTACCGCTCCGGCTATGACGTCCTGATGTACACCCTGCCGTTCCACGGCCCGCGCGCCGAAAGGTATTCGCCGTTCAGCGGTTTCGGCTATTTCGCGGGCGGGCTCTGCGGTTTCGCCGAGGCGATGGCCCAGGCCGTGCACGACTTTCGGTCCATCATCGACTACCTGCGCCACACCGGCGTGGAGCGCATCGCGCTGACTGGCATATCGCTCGGCGGCTACACCGCCGCGTTGGTGGCGTCGGTGGACGACCGCCTCGAGGCGGTGATCCCCAACTGCCCCGTCGTGACGCCGGCGACGATGTTCGACGAGTGGTTTCCCGCCAACAAGCTGATGGGCCTGGGGTTGCGGATGTCGAAAATCAGCCGCGACGAGTTGATCGCCGGGCTGTCCTATCACTCGCCGCTCAATTACCGGCCGCTGATCGATAAGGAGCGCCGGATGATCATCACCGGCCTCGGCGACCGGATGGCGCCGCCGGATCAGGCCGTCGCGCTGTGGGAGCACTGGAATCGCTGTGCGCTGCACTGGTTTCCCGGCAGCCACGTCCTGCACGTGAGCCAGCTGGACTACCTGCGCCGGATGACCCAATTCCTGCGCGAGGTCATGTTCTGACGGTTTCCGACAGCGGCGCCCGGTGCGCGCCGGCCTCGGGGGTGGGGCAGACCAGTTCGGCGAGCAGGCCCGCGGGTTCCTCGGTGTGCCCGTCAAGCCGTCGCGTCGACAGCAGCTCCAGCGCCGCCAGCGCCGGGAGGTGATCCCCGCGTTGCGGGATCAGCCCGGCCAGCGGGGCCGCGGCCGCCGGGGGCGTGTCGGTCACAAACGCGCACGCGGCCGCGACGGTGGGATGGTTTGCGTCGCCGGCGATCTCCAGCGCGGTCCAGGTCTCGCGCGCCTGGTGCGTCCGGATCGCCTCGAGCGTTTCGGGCAAGCCGTCGTCGACCCGGACCCGGTATGCCGCAACGTAATCCGAGGCGCCGCGCTGGACTCCCCGCCACGTCTCGCGCACGTTGGGCGCCAGCAGCCGCGGGGCGTCCTCGGTCGCAACGATGCCGGCGTCCCAGCCGATCTCGCGGAGGTGGTCGGCCAGTCGCCGCGCGGCCACCTGGGCCGTCTCGTGCAGCGGGATCCGGGGCGACCGCGCCCGCAGGGCCGCCAGGTTGTCGGCCGCCGAGATCGTGATCGCGATCCAGGTCTCCAGCGTCGAGGTGTCGGATGCGTTGCCGCGGTTGGTGATCCGGATCTTGTCGGCCCGGATGCCGTAGCGGTCCAGGTATCGGGCGAGCAGCGGCAGCGGCAACACGTCGGAGTCGCCGACGGGCGGCCCGAGCCGTAACAGCGCGGTCGCCGTTGTGGCAGAACCGGATTCGGGCACGGTCCCGCCGTTGCGGCGGATGATCGCAATCCGCCGGCGCAGGATCGTGGTGAAGTGCAACCCGCACCACCAGCCGAACAGCAGGATCACCACGGCCGCGGCGACGCCGAGCACCCAGTAGTCGCGCGGCGATCGCCACGGGTACGCGAGTACCGCGGGCACCACGGCCAGCAGCGCCAGCGTGATCCGGGCGGCGCCGGGGGTCGGTATCGAACGGCTCACGGGGTGCTCTCCTTCTTACGGACGATCGCGGTGATCGCGGCGACGGCCGCGACCACCAAAGCCAGCACGGCGCTCCCGACGAACGCCACGGTCCGCGGGGTGGTGTTCTCCGGCGCCGGTGCCGGCGGGGCGGCGACCGGCTTCACCGCGGCCGGATCGGGATGGTTGCCGCTGGGCAGGTCCCACGTCAGCGCGGCGACCGGGTCGACGCTCCCGGCGCCGACGACGTTGGAGGGCGCCCTGGCGCCGTTGTGCGCGGTCGCGGTGATGCGCCGCACCACCTGCGGGGCGCTCAGTTGTGGATACTTACTGCGCACCAGCGCCGCGACGCCGGAAACGTAGCCGGTCGCGTAGCTGGTGCCGCTGAGCGCGACCAGCTTCTGGTGGTCGTCGGGCAGGCCGTTGGCCAGCCCGCCGCCGTCGCGATTGCTCACCGAGACAATGCCTTCGCCGGGAGCCGCGATGCCCACCCATGGGCCGGCCATCGTGAATTTCGATGGCTGCCCATCCGGTGTCAGGGAAGCCGCCGACAGCACATACGGCTGCCACCATGACGGGATGGAGACCGACGTAACGCCCGACCAGTTACGCGGGTCGTCCGGACGGCTCAGGTCGGTGAGCTGATTGGATTCGCATGACGATCCGCCGGCCACAGATCCGGTCGATCCCGTGTTGCCCGCGGAGGCCACGATCACCGCGTCCTTGTCCACCGCCGCATACCGGATCGCCGCGCCCAGCGCCGCCTGATCAACGGTCCGGTCCCAGGGCAGGCAGGTGACCTCGGAGATGTTGATCACCCTGGCGCCCAGATCGGCCGCATGCACGATCGCGCGGGCCAGCGTCGCGACATCGAGGGCCGCCCGCGCCAAAAATGGGTCGCCGCCCGGCGTTTTCGGCGAGAACTTCGCCGACGTCGTCCTGATCGACAGCACCCGCGCCCCGGGCGCCACCCCCGCGAAGCCGTCGTCACCGGGCTGGCCGGCGATGATTCCGGCGACCAGCGTGCCGTGCCCGTCGCAGTCGGTGAGCCCGTCGGTCGTCTCGACGAAATCGCCGCCGGGGTCGACGTTGGGCAGGCGCTGGCTCGGCCGGACTCCGGTGTCGATGACCGCCACCAGTTGGCCGTCCCCGCGCGAAAACTGCCACGCGGCAGGAAAATTGAGCATCGCCTGGCTGGGCGTCACCGCCGCGGGGTCGCTGCCCGGGATGACCCCGGAGGCGCTGCAGGGACCGCGCTGTTCCATCGGCTGCCCGGGCCCCGGGGTCCCGCTGGGCGGCGGAACCGCGGGGTCCACCTTCGGCTGGTCGATGGCGAACGCCGACGGACAGGTCCACATCACGGCGGCCAGAGCCGCTGTAAGGCAGGCTATTCCGGTTTGGAACCGAATCATCGATTGAGCACCCAGGCGAAAAGACCGACCAAGTAGGCCATCACGGGGATCAGCGAGGCGTCGAGGCCGGCCGCGGCGAAGCCCACCAGCCGCCGCAGCGGAAGCGAATAGCTTTCCGGCGAGGCGATGCCCGGGTTAAGCGCCACCACTACCCAGGCCAGTGCCAGCGCGCCGAGCACCAGGGCCGCACCCAGGGCGGCGGGGTAACGCCCCGTCGCCGTGTAGAGGACCAGGAGGACACCCGCCACCAGGTAGGGCTGAGCGAGCAGCCAGGCCTTGCAGGCGGCCGAATCCCACACCCGGGCCCGGAGAACGGACGCCGCCGCGGTTGCGGCAACCACATACCAGCCCGCGCCCGCCAATGCCTCGGGACGCGGCGCGATCGCCACCGAACCCAGGACGCTGAGCAGCACCGCGGCGGCGATGAATCCGCTCTGATGGGCGTCGCCGATCCGTACCCGCCGCGGCAGGTCCTCGAGCAGCGCTAACGACGGCGCCGAGGGGGTAGGGTCGCCGGGCGCCGGGATGACCGGCAGCGGGAAGCGTGCCCAGGCCGCGGACAGCGGGGCGGCCTCGATGGTGACCAGCAGGGCCGCCGCGATCAGCCCGCAGCCGATGCTCAAAATCGGTAGGCGCCAAAGCAATTCGGCGCCGGCGGCCAGCAGCACACCGGCCCCGGTCACCGCGGTCGTGGTGAACACGCCGACGGTGCGTTCCCGCTCCGGGCCGGGGAGCAACAGGGCGATCAGCGACCACGCGGTGACGCCGGCCGCGGCCAGCATCAGTTGCGCCGGGCCGAATTTCCCGGGCACCGCCAGCGCCAGGGCGGCGGCGATGGGTAGCAGGGCCGCGATCGACAGCGCCATCCCGGTGCGCGCGGAACGTGGCGTGACGAGCAAGCCGGCGAGCGCGGTGAGCGCGGCGATCACGCTGACCGCGATCAGCCCGGCCAGCGCGCCGGTGGTGACCCGGTAGCTGACCCCCAGGCCCGTCGCCAGGAATGCCACGGCGATCGCCGCGGCCAGCGCACCACGCCGGATATGTTCGATGCCCCAGGGCCTCAACCGAGAGGTCGAGAAGATCATGGCCGCATCGGCGATGTCCTCCACGATGCCCGGCGCGGCCGGGCCGACGGGCACCGGCTGCAGCGCCAGTAGGTCACCGTCGACGACCCCGACGGTGTCCAGGCTGGCGTCCAGGCTGAACGGCGCCCCGCCGATGGGCGCCAGGCTCAGAGGGGAAACCGCACCGGTGTCGGTGGTGTCCTCTGTGTCACCATTCGTGGCCGAGGGGCCCGCCAACCGCTTGACCGCGGGCAGGATTTCGCGCAGCGGTAGCTCGGTCGGCAGGGCCATCTCCGTCAGCCTGGTGTCCGCGAGGATGGCCACGCGGACGACCGGCATGACGGCGCCGGACGTCACCGGACCCTCGAAGGATGCTCGGTCCGTTCCTGGGACATGGTTCTCTCTTCTCTATCTCGGTGGGTTATGCGTGTTGGGCAGTGAAATCTCGGTGCAGTCGCTGGCCGGCGAACCACTGATCGTCCGGCAAGAAGGAAGTCAGTTGTTCGATCGCAGCGGCGATCGCAAAGGGTGTCCCCGGACTGAAGGTCGACACCCACTCGCCGTCGAAGGCGCGGGAGGGGCTGACCAGCACCCGGCCCGCGGTGGTGTCGACCAGGCTCATCCCGACCTCGGTGGTGGCGTGCCGCCCGTCGCGGCGGCAGCCGGCGACGATCTCGACGTAGCTGCGCGGGCCGTTGAACACCGACTCCACCACGGGTCGTGCCGACTTCGGGATACCCAGGTAGTCAAGGACTTCGGATAGGGAGGCGCCGGACCGCAGCCGCTCGTCGGCCCGGGCCCCGACGCGCATCGGCATGCTGAACTCGTCGAATCGGGCCGGCGCCCGACGCGCGAGCCCAACACCGAGGACAGGAACCAGCGCGTGAGCATCGTCGATATCCATTGCGGTGAACGTGATCAGCTGGGCGCTGCGTAACGCCACAACGGTTTTTGACCGCCCACCGGTGGCCCAGGCACGCTGCGCGACCACGCCGCGCAGCAGCTCGCCGGTACCGGTGGCCTCACCGGTGTTTCTCACGGACCCGACGTAGCGCAGGTCGAGCCACCGGTCCGGAAAGCACACCACTTTGATCCACTCGGCGACCGCCGGGTTGATGGCACCACCCTCTGCCACCAGACCCATCCGGATCAGGTCGGCCTTCTGGCGTTCGAGGAACGCGTTTCGCTGCGCGGCGTCAGAATACGGCGTGGTGATCGCGAGTACCCACGGGAAGCTACCGGCCCCAATGGTTTCCGCGATGAACCACGCCTGATCGACCGTCAGCTCAACGGCGTTTGGTTGGGCGCTCATTTAGGCCGGACTAGCCGCCCCATTTGGCGGCTTCGGCCGTGTCGCGGGCAAGCATCGCGGTGGTGTTGGCCTCATGAGTGCCGGCCATCGCCTGATAGGCCCGCACCAACGACTCCATCGCCTCATTCCACTGGGCCTGCCACGCCTGATACGTCATCCCCGTATCCCCCTGCCAAGCATTCGACAGCGTCGCCTGCTCACTGGCGATATCCGCGCCCAGCGCATGCAACGTACCGGCATAACCCGACATATCCGCGGCATGCCCCAACATCGCCGGGTAGTTGTACATAATCTGCGACATCACAATCCCTTTCGCGAAAACTCAGCCGACTCAGAACCCGCTATAACCCGACGCGGCCGCAGCATCGGCAGCCACATAAGTCCCCGCCGCATCCCCCAGATTCGCCTGAGCGACATCCAACAACGCATTGATCCGCGCCGCCGCCTCCACAAAACGGGCATGCGCGGCCTGAAACGCCACCGACGACTCCCCCTGATGAAACGCCTGCGCCGACACCGCCTCCTGCTCAGCCTGACTAATCGTGCTCCGCATCACCCCCGCCTTAGCACCAAACGCCGACTGCGCCGCCACCAACTGCGGAATATGCGCATCCAACAAACTCATAATGATCTGTCTCCCTTCAGAATTCCGTTCGGATTTCGGTTGCTGACTCGCACGCTACGAATCCTCGTCTCCCCCTTCCTGTGACTCGTCCCGATCCCAAGTCCCCGGCACCATCGGTATCTTTGGGCCGCCGCCGAAGTCGTCGGCGGTCAGCGTGGCCAATCCGGCCGCACGCAGCGCGGTGGCTTTGTGCGCGGTCCCGGCGAACCCCAGTGCCCCGGCCCCATTTCCCGATGCCATCGCCGAGACCAGCCGCTCCCGGTCGCCGTAGTCGGGCGCAATACCGATGTCGGAGTCCATGTCCACGAATTCGTCGCCGTGGTCGTGCAGCGCGGCCCGCCGACGGCGCCGCGCTCGCGCTTCCGCCCGGCTAGGCGCCGCCGCAGCCGCCGCCGGAATCGTGGCGGACGGCGCCTTGGCGCCCCCACGGCCGCTCAACGTCGGGCCTGAGTCGGCCTCCGGGTCATCGCCGAAAGCCACCGCGTAAGCGAAACTCCCGGTTGTTGCCGCCGCGGCTGGCGCACTCGGCGCCCCGGCACCGGCGGCAGGCGCAGACGCCGGGGCGCCGGCCGAAGTCGCCACGGTAGGAGCCATGCCGGCCACCGGCCACACCGCGGAAGCGGTTACGGCGGTCGCGGCGATGCCCCCGGCCACCGGTGCCGCCAGCGCAGGGGCCGCCGCCGCCGCGAGCGCCAGCGCCGGTTGCAGGGCCACCGGGAGGACGAGCCCGAGGAAGGGACTGAGCAGCAGCGACGGGTATGTGATCCCCGCACCGATCCAGGAGAAAGCCTGGTAAGCGATCGCGAATAACAGCGGACCGTAAAGCACCAGTGCCTCAGACGGATTCGTCATGAATGCCTGGATAATCTTCACCGAGTTCCCGATGGGATCCTGGAAGAACGTGGCGAGCTCCTGGAACATGTTGCCGTAGAAATTGGTGTACTGCGACAGCAGGTCGGACGGGTTGAGAGACAAACCAGTCTGGGCGGCCGGGTTCGCCGAGCCGTTCTGATTCACGATGCTGGGGGCCGGGGTGGTGCGCGGGGCGGAGGCCAGCGCCGCACCCGAGGCCGCCTGATAGGTACTCATCACGGTGGCGGCCTGCACCCACATTCGCGCATAGTCGGCCTCGTTCAGCGCGATGGGAATCGTATTGATACCAAAGAAATTCGTCGCGAGCAGGACTGCGTGAATGACGTGGTTGGCGACCAATTCCGGCAGTGTCGGCATAGCCGCCAGCGCGCCGGTGTAGGCCGCCGCCGCGACCTCATGCTGGGCCGCCACGCCGGCGCTGTCGGCGCTGGCCTGCTGCAGCCACGCCAGATACGGCGCGTGCGCCGACACATATCGCTCTGCACTCGGACCCTGCCACGCCCCCGCCTGCACCGCCCCCGCAAGCCCACCGAGTTCGGCTGCCGCCGAAGCGTATTCGGTGCTGAGCGAGGTCCACGCGCCGGCGGCCGCCAACAGCGACCCCGGTCCCGGACCAGCGCTCAGCAACGCCGAATGCACTTCCGGCGGTGAAGCCATCCAGATGGGCGCGCTCATTTGTCAGACGCCCGTGCCCCATGTCGCGGCGGCCGCGGCGTCACCCGCGAGATAGCTGGCGCCGGACTCACCCACACCCACACCGGCACGCCCCAGCTCTTCGACGCCCTGGGCGGCGACCACGGCGTGCTCCTGGCCCTGGGCGCTGAATCCGGCGGCGGTCTGCAGCGACACAGGATCGGCCGCCGGTGGTACCACCGCGGTGATCGCGGGAGCCGCCGCGGCGTGCGCGGCAGCCAACCGCGCCGTCAACGCCTCCACCGCCGCGCTGGTCGCGGCCAGGCCCTCGGGGACCACTCGCAACGTCATTGCCACTCCTTTCGTTGCGTTTCGTTAACCATCAGCGGGCGAAACCATTGTCGGTGCCCCCCGTTACGGCTGCGCCGACGAGCGGGTTGACCAACTGCACGTACGTCGGACTATCGGTGTCGCCCAACAGGATCGCCCGCCCGGCAGGCAACCGGCTAAATCGCTGTCCGCGGATCTTGCCGCCGTCTTGCGGGTTGCCCGCAAGCATCAACGTGGTCGCCTGTAAGTCGTTGAATCGGCGCAGCAGCGGGCTGGTCATCAGCGCGTGGGCCGACCCACTGGCGCGCGCCGTGACGATCACCCGCAGTCCGAGATCAGCGGCCTGGGAGAGGAGCCCGAGCAGCGGAGTCCACGGCCGCTGGCCGACGTACGGACCGCTCATCGCCGGGGTATCCGGTATCTGGTCGACGTCATCGATGATCAGGTAATGGGTGTGGCCGTGGTAGGTCCACTGCGCCAGGTCGGACGCAGACAAGCCCGCCGGTGGCCGCCGCGATTCGATGAGGTTGGCCAGTCCCAGCATCGCCGGGAAGATGCGGTCGATGTTGGCCGTGTATTCGTTGTCGGGAAACAGCGGCTCGTCGACGAGGTGCAGCCGCCGATCCAGCACCGTGAACGCCACCTGGTCGGCCGTGGAGTTCTCGCGGACGGTGCGGATGAAATGGCGCAGCAGCGTGGTCTTACCAGACTTGCTGTCGCCGAACACCATTAACAACGGGTTGTCGGTGAAGTCGAGGACGACCGGTGCGAGGTCCTCTTCGCGCTGGCCGATGACCACCTGCTCCCGACCGCGGTAGAGCGGTTCCACCGCCTCGGGGGCGAGGTTGGTGGGAAGCAGCCGCACCGGTGGCGCGGCCACGCCCGGGTAGCGCGCGTTGATCGCGGCGATTTGGTCCAGCTCTGGAGCCGCGAACAGGAAATGCTCGGCGGCCATGGTCAACCCGCGACCCGGCTGATCGTGCGGCACGGCATCCGCGGGGCGGCGCAGGGCGCCAACTACCCGCACATTGCTGTCCCGCGCGTCGTGCAGCTTTAGCTCGAGCCGCAGCCCGAGGCCGTCGCGCATCGCCAACGGCACCTCCAACCAGCTGGGGGTGGTGATGACGACGTGGATGCCGTACGCCAGGCCGATGTTGACCAGTTCGGTTACCTTGGCCAGCAGCGGGTTTCGGGTGTTGAACTGATCGGTGTTGTCGCGGCCGAACGCGTACAGGTTGTCGATGATCAGGAACACCTCACCGAAGCCGTCGTCGGGTGCCGCACCATGCTTGTCCCGGAACAATCCTCGCTTTTGCCGGGACAGCAGCAGCTGCTCCAGTTCGCCGAAGGTGCGGCGGATGCGCTCGGGTTCCAGCGCCGAGGCAACGCTGCCGACGTGTGCCAGACCTTCCAGCGCCCGCAGCTGCCCGCCCCCGTAGTCAAGGCAGTAGAACGTGACGTCGCGAGGCGAGTGCAGGCTGGCGGCCGACAGGATAAACGTCTGCAGCGCCGTGGATTTGCCTGACTTGGGGCCGCCGTGAATCACCACGTTGCCGGCCGACGACGTCGCGTCGAACACCAGCGGGTCGCGGCGCATCTCGAACGGTTTGTCGATCTCGCCGAGCGGCCAACGCCATTGCCCCGCCGGAACTCCGGCGCGAGCCAGCGCCGCGGGCAACGGGATCGGTTCGTCGAGCGGCGGCAGCCACAGCTGCGGTGCCCGCGGCCCGTAGCGAGCCAGCTGTTCGCCGATGGTGGCGATCAGCTTGCGCGGCGGTCCGGCCGTTTCCTCATCCTCACCGTCGGATACCACCGTTGCCTGATCCGGCTCCACCCTACCGGCGGTGAACAGCTTTGGCTCTGGAATAGACTGCATTACAAGGGCTTTGGCTGCCCGCGGCGGATCATAGATTCCGTCGACATAGGTGCTGCGGAACTTGATCGGCGTCGCGCCGGGCGCGGGTACCAAGAAGCCCTCGCCCTTGTGCTCCTTGCCCGACTCGATGTGATAAGCGTCCTCCACGCCGATGATCTGGCGGGAAACGCTGGGGCTGGCGACCTTCAACCCGATGCGGTAAGAGGTGTTCTTGTCGATGTCCTTGATCTTGCCCACGTCCAGGGTCTGGGAGGCGAACAGGATGTGGATGCGGAACGAGCGACCCTTGCGGGCCACATAGTCGAACAGCTCCGCATACTCCGGATAATCGGCCAGCATCAGGGTGAACTCGTCGGCGACCACGAATAGCGTCGGGATCGGCGGCAGGTCGGCTGTGCCGGGCGCACCGGACTGGCAAGCGTTCTCGTACTCCACCACCGAGTTGAACGCGCTGCCCTGAACGCGGCGGCCGGCCTCGCGCAGCAGCGCCTCGCGGCGCGCCACCTCGCCGCGCAGCGTGTCCGCGAACCGGTCCGCCAGCGACTTCTTCTCGGCCATGTTCGAGATCACCGCGACAACCTGGGGGAAATTCCGGAAGCTGTCGGCGCCGGCCTCGCCCTTGAAGTCGGCGTAGATGACGATCAATCGGTCGGCCGAGTGAGTCGTCAACAGCGACAACAGGATCGACATCAGGGTCTGCGACTTGCCCGAGCCGGTCATACCGATCATCAGCCCGTGCGGACCCATCCCGCCCTCGGCTTCGTCCTTAAGGTCGAAGATCAACGGCTCGCCCGTCGCGGTGACACCGATCGGCACTCGCAACTCGTCGTCGCGGCGGCGCGGCGCCCACAGCGCGGGCACATCCAGCTGCGACGCGTCCGGAATGCTAAGCAGCGTAGTGAAACTGGCGCCGCGCGTGGCCGCCGAGCGCAGCCCGGTGTGGGTGGGGTTGGAGTCCCAGCGCGACAGTTGGCGGGCCAGATGGGCGGCCTCGTCGGCGTCGAGTTGGTCGGCGCTGTCGATGTAGGGCTGCCAGCCGCCGGTCTGCCAGCGCTGGATGGCGCCATTCGTGATCCGCAGGATCGGCTTTTCCGGATCCGAATATTGCTCGCGGTGCGGCGGTGTGGCGGACCGGTGCACGACGGTGACACCCGCCCGGCCCACCGCCAGCGCCGACGCGTTCACGTCGTAGTCGGGGTCGTCGACGACTATCAGCAAGTGCCGCAGCCCGTCGTTCGGCCCGCCGGTGAACGCGGGGCGGTCGTGCAGTGCCGGGCCCAGCAATGTGACCAACTCGTCAGGGTTGTTCGACAGGAAGCGAGCCGGGCCGACGCCGTCGACTTCGCCGGGAATGTCTACGTGCGGCAGCCATTTCAGCCACGACCAATCCGGGCTCTCCAGATCGCGGGTCACCAGCGCCACGCCGAGCACCGTCGGGTCGTGCCAGGTCACCGCCTGAGCGATCCAGGCGCGCAACGCGCCTCGCGCCTCATCCGGCTCACCCAGGACGGTGATCCGCGAGACCTTGGTCAGATCGACACCGGTCGGCACGTCGCGCACCATGCGGTGGGTGTCGAGCAGGCTGCGTAATGCGCTGTGCGACACCGGCTCCAGGTCGATCTCGTCGGCCGTGTCCTTGACCCGCAGCGCGGTGTCCAGGGCGACTTCGTGGCGCCCGGCCCGCAGGACCAGGAAGTCCGGGTCGTGCGGGTCACGCTCCCACTGGCGGCGAGAGCCGGGCACGGTAGCCAGTTCGCTCGGGTCGGGATGAGACCACTGCGCGGCCGCGCGCTGCTGAGCGGCCTGCGTCCGGATATTGTCCCGGACCACCGAGAGGTAACGCAGATAGTCGGCCCGCTCGGCGTCGACCTCCTCGGTACGCATCTTGTTGCCGGTGCCGCGGTAGAGCGCGGTCGCGGCCAACAGCAGCACGAACGGGAAGAACAGCGTCTGCGGCGAAATAACCCGCATCCCGGTCGCGAACAGCGCGACGATCATGCCCACGATGAGCATGACGATCACGACTGGCAGCGCCCGCCGCAGCAGCGACGGAGGAATCGCGCGGGGCAACTCGGGGGGCGCCTCGATGTTGATCGCGCCCTTACGGGTGCTCGGCGGCGCTAACCGCCGCCGCGCTTCGAAGATCAGACGGCTCATCGAGACCCTCCTTCGGCCGACGCGGGGCGGCCGGGCCTGGCGTCTGGCGCCAGCCCGTCGTGCGCCAGCAGCGCGTCGGCGCGCGACAGCGCCGGACCGCTCGCAAACAGCGACAACACCGACCACGGGATGGGCACTGGTGATCCGCTCAGGCCAAGGGCCTCAACGGTTTTGCCCTTCCCGCCGTTCTCGGCCTCGTTGTCGATGCCGTAGCGGACCCCGGTGTCGGATATCCAGAACAACGATCCGACGCCCGGTGAGGATGGACCGCCGCTCACCGTCTGGGCGAAATAACCGGTGCCGGGCGCCAGAGCGACGCGGGTGGCCGTCCCCGGGGAGCCGCCGCCCACCAGGTCGACTGTGCGTATCGAGTCGGGCACCGGCAACACCGAGCCGGACAACAGGCTCAGTGAGCTGGTGGCCGCCCCGGCCGGCTTACTCCAATAGGCACAGGTGACGGGATCTTTCGCGGCGTCGATCGGGACGACCTCCTGGTCCGGATAGCGGGCGGTGTCCAGTAGCCGCGACACCGGCAGCTTGGCGACCTCATCGGCTCCCAGCCGCGGCGGTTGGTCCAGGCCATAGGAATTGGTGTTGCGCAGGATCGCGGCGAGCACCGGCGAGACTGGCTGCAACCCGTCTGGCAACACCGCGTAGTACCGCGCAGTGTCCGACGAGTTCTTCTCCAAACTGTGGGAGACGACCACCCCCCCGATGGGCGCCGGCACCGAAAAGCCCGGAGGGTTACCGGCGTTGGGGATAGGCGGCGCCGTCAGCGCCGGGGATTCGGGGATCGCATTGAACAGACCGAGCGCGATGGGCCGCGGCGCAGGTACGTCAGAATTTCCCTGGCCCAAGCCAAGCGCGTTGGTGACCGCGTGGTTGGCCAGATCGATTCGGCTGCGCTTGCCGCCCCACAGCAGCCAGGTGCTGCCGCCGTTATCGACCAGGATCCCCTGGTTGGCGCGGATTGCGGCCGCCCGCGCGCCGTCGCCGTCCGGCACGCCCGCGATGACCGTGACGCCGGTGCTGTGGGCCGCGTGGGAGGTCCCTGCGACGGCGTCACACACCGTCCAGTTCGCATCGCGAGTGGTGTTCTGCACCATGCGCTCAGGTGCGCCGGGAATACCGATCAGGTTGCCGCGCGGAAAACGGTCGAGCTCACTGCTTTTCACCGTGGTCGGGTCGACCGGACGACCGACGATCAGCCGGGCCGAGGTCAGGTTGAGCACCGGGTGCAGATCGTCCCCGACCCGCACGTACAGCGCGGCCGTGGATCGATCGGCAAGCACCGCGTTGTTGCCCGCCGTCCCGCTGGGACGGATCAGGGAGAACACGAAGCAGCCCGCCAGCCCGGTGATCAGGATGAGCACGCCCATGAGCACCGCGCGCGACTGGGTGCGCAGCGGGTCGACCAGCATCCTGGTGTCGTGCAGCGCAATCCCGGAGGCGATGCGGCGCATCACGAAACGCCAGCCGCTCACCTGGTGCCGCGTGACGAACCCCCGGCGATAGACCACTTGGTCGGGGTTGTCGTTCACGGGAGTGCGTGAGGAAAACGATCGCCGTTCCCCCGTCCATTCGCCGTCCGGCTCGTGATTGGTCGTCATGCGGGCACCTCGAGGCCCAGGCCTCGCAGCAGCGGCTCGACCGAATATTGCACGTCCTGGTCGGTGATCGTTATCAGCTCCTCGTCGGTGAACTCGCCGGTTTCGGCGTGCTCGGAGTGGTCGAGGCGGAATTCGCGTTCCTCTTCGGACTTTTCGACCACGTTGCGGACAAACCGGCCGTTACCCGCGATGTCCAGGCCGCGACGTTCGACCCCATTGAAGTCGGGCTTCGACATCGAGGCCAGATGCGTGAACAACGCCTCGAGATGCTCGAGCGCGGCCTGATCGAACGCGCTGTCGCGCTTGTGCGCCATGAAGTTCGCGATCTCGATGAGCTCGGCCGGTTTGTACGACGGGAAGTCGATGCTGCGGGTGAACCGCGACCGCAGGCCTTGGTTGGTGTCGAGGAACTTATCTAGGTCGGCCCGGTACCCAGCGATGATCACGACCAGTCGATCCCGGTCGTTCTCCATCCGGGCCAGCAGGGTGTCGATGGCCACCAGGCCGAAGTCGTTCTTGGCGCCGGTGGCCACCAGCGCGTAGGCCTCGTCGAGGAACAGCACCCCGTCCAGTGCGCTGTCGATGACCGCGTTGGTCTTGGCCTCGGTCTCGCCGATGTGCTGGCCGATCAGGTCGGCGCGGTGCACCTCTCGGATGTTCTCCTTCTTCAAAAGCCCTAGGCCGCAATAGATTTTGGCGATGACGCGGGCGATGGTGGTCTTGCCGGTGCCCGGCGGCCCGGTGAACACCAGGTGGTGGGTGCGCTGCGCCACCTCTAGTCCGCGCGCCTTGCGGACCAGCTCCATGGCGACCGCACTCTTCAACCGGGCGACCTGGTCTTTAACCTGCTCCAAGCCGATGAATTCGTCGAGCTCGCGCTCGGCCTCCGCGAGCAGCACGTGCTTGCGCTCCTGGGCACCCGGGTCGATGAAATCCCCAGGCTGGGGCTCGGTTTCGGGATCCCACGGGTCGGTGCGCGCCGCGATGCGATCGGCGGTGGTGGTCACAAGACCGAAACTGGTGTCGGTGAGGGCGTGTTCGACCTGTTCGTTCTCGGGGTGGGCGGCGTAGAGGTCCTGCAGCACCTCACTTGCCGATTCCTCGTCGACGTGCGCGCGCAGCACCAGTCCCTTGGCCAGCGCGCCGTCCACCGCGGCCACCGCGACCGGGCCTTCGGGCTCCTCGAGGTACGAGAGCGCCGGGGCGAACATGCCCAGCCGGGCCAGCGCGATGCCCATCGTGACCTTGGCCGCGTGGGCGAAAGCGCCGTCGAGATCGGGGTCGTTGACGATCGGGGTCAGCAGCTTGACGACGTCCGACCAGCGCTCGGCGCGGTAGTTGATCACGACGGCGACCCAGCGGGCCTCGCGCCAGGTCGGGCGGCGCCCGGTGAGGCCGGTGACGATCTCGTGGGCCTTCGCGAACTCCCCGGCGGTCGCCAGGGCCGCCGCGTACGCAAGGTGGAAATCGTCCGGACTGGTCGCGCGGAACTGCAGGTAGAGGCCGGTGTCGTAGCGAAAGCCCAGGGCCCCGGGAGCCAGTTCCACCTGACGCTGCAACACACCCGTCGTGGCTGCGGTGCGCGAAATGGCCTCAAGCACCCGCATGGACACGTCACCGGCGGCGGCCCGGCCGGTCCAGGCGTCGCACTGATCGTGGGCGATACGGGTCAGCGCGGTGAAACCGGAGCGGGCCGCGGCCAGATCGGCGGGGCGCTGGCGGTCGTAGACGACGATGCCGAGCGCGCGGCAACACGTGGCGAAGCGGCTGACGACGTCGTCATCGACCCGGGAATTGGGGGGCTGGGCTGCGAGCACGCCGCCGGCCTCACCGCGTTCCACGGCCGCTTCTCCGGAACATAGTCTCCCCTAACTTAACCCGCCTGAAGTTAGCATTGCATAAGCTAACTGTCGAGGCGTTCGGACTCCATCGATTCACGACTCGGCTCCCGTTTCCGGCGCACTGATCAGGACATTTCGGTTGACCGTCCGGCACATTCCACTAAGCAGCGCAGCTTACTGAAAATCGTTGTCATTAGCAAAGCGTGACGATCCGGCCGGGGTCTCGCCCTCGCGCGGCTCGTGCGGGTCGGCCTGCCAGGTGCGCGGCACCATGGGGAGCGACGGGGCGCCGCCGAAATCGTCGCCGGCCAGCGTGGCCAGCCCCGCCGCCTCGGCGGCGGCCCTGCTCGCTGTCCCAGCAAATCCCAGGGTCCCGGCGCCCTGCGCTGATGCGACCGTTGAGGCGGCTGACTCCCCGCCGCGGCCCCAGTCGGGCTCAACCTCGAAATTCATGTCCATGAATTCGTTTCCGTGGCCGCGCAGCTTCGCTCGGCGGCGCCGACGCGTCCTGTCCTTTTCCCGCGCCGCCGCCCCGGCGGCCGCCGCCGCGGCGGCGCTGTCGGACTCCGGCGCCCGCCGCTGTGCGCTGGTGTTCAGTCCCGCGCCGGCCCCCACGGTTGGGCCGCCCACCAGGTAGGGGTAGGCGGCTGCCTCGATGCCGGCGGGGGGCGGCGGTGGGGCTCCCGTCGCGGGTGCGGTGGCTGGCGCAGGCACCGGAGCCGAGGCCGGGGCAGAGGAGGGAGCGGGGCCAGGGGCCGTGGCGACAGTCAGCGCCGGAGAGCCGACGGTGAGCGGCATCGCCGGCGTTTCGGGAATCGGTGCGGCCGCCGCCGGGACGGCCTGAGGCTGAATGCCGGCCAGTCCACTGAGGCCGGCGAGGCCACCCAAAGACCCGACGCTGGTGGCGGGGAGAACCAGCGCAAGCGGCGCGATCGCCTGCAATTGCGGGAACGTGCTCAAAACTTCGCCCACGTGGGTGGTCTCGTCCGCGATCAGTGCCGGAACGTCCGCCTGCGCCTGCGCGATCGCCAGGGACGGATTCTGGGGGAACTCGAGTGCGTCCCGCCACAGGGTTTGCGGGACTTCGAGGAATCGATTTATCCACCAGCTCAACTGGGTCGGGTCGCCGGCGTCGTTGTCGACAATGTCTTGCAGGCCGCTGTCGCCGCCGTCGGAGCTGTCGGCGGGGTTCAGGATTTGCGGCGCCGCCGTGGTCTGCGGCGCCGCTGCCACCGCCGTCGTGGAAACCGCCTGGTAGGTGGTCATCGTGGTGGCGGCCTGGATCCACATTCGCACGTAGTCGGCCTCGTTGACGGCGATGGGAATGGTGTTGATCCCAAAGAAGTTTGTCGCCAGCAGTACCGCATGGATCGCGTGGTTCGCGGCCAGCTCCGCCAAGGTCGGCATTGCGGCCAGTGCGGCAGTGTAGGCGGCGGCCGCCGTCTCGTGCTGGGCAGCCACGTCCGCGCTGTTGGCACTGGCCTGCGTCAGCCATGCCACATACGGCACGTGCGCGGCGACGTACCGCTCGGCGCTGGGTCCTTCCCATGCCCCGGCCTGCACCGCGGCCACGGTCGCGCCGAGCTCCTCCGCGACCGACGCGTAGGTCGCGCTCAAGGAATTCCACGACTCAGCCGCGGCCAGCAAGCTGCCCGGTCCGGGCCCGCTGCTCAGTAACGCGGAATGGACTTCGGGCGGCGAAGCCATCCACACCGGCGTCATGCAGCCACTCCTCACCGATCGGGTGGATTCAGCGACCGCCAGACTGTGGTGGCGGCGTAATGAGCATGCAGACAGTAGTCGGCGGGCGGCCCGCAAAAGTTCCCGTCCGCGGCCAACTCATGGGAGATTCGTCATCGTCGAACTCCGCAACGCTTGGGCTCGGCCATCATGCCGTCGCTGGCCTGGCTTGACGCTGGTGCGGACGTTCGGCTGCCGCAGTAATGAGCGAATTGATCGACGAGTCGCGGTCCGGCGCCCCGGAGCGCCTCCCATCATCGACGCGACGAGGGAGGCCGCTCGAGGCTTCGCCGAGCCTGGGGGGCTACCAGCTCGCTTTGCGGATCCCGGGCAGTTGTCCCTGGTGGGCAAGTTCCCGCAGCCGAACCCGGGACAGCCCGAATTTACGCAAATGCCCGCGCGGGCGGCCGTCGACGGCGTCGCGGTTGCGCACCCGCACCGCACTGGCATCGCGGGGCTGGCGGGCCAGCTCCGCTTGGGCGGCCAGGCGGCGGTCGGCACTCGTCGCGGGCGACCGGATGATCGCTTTGAGTTCGGCGCGGCGCTCGGCGTAGCGGGCCACGATCGCGCGGCGCTTTTCGTTCTTGACGATCTTGGATTTCTTGGCCATCGAGTTGCTCAGCGTTCCCCTCGGAGGTCCGGCGCTTATTGACAATCGTTTTCGACAAGCGTCGTCGCCGACTGTACGCTGAAGCCCGCCTAGATGAAAATCGTTTTCAACAAGGAGGGTGATGCGCACTCCTGTAGCACTCGTGGCCGGACAGGGCGACGGCGACGCAGTGACAAGGCCGCCGGAGTTGAACAATGTCGACCCGCAACGACGCGCCATCGCCGAGCTCATCTGGGATTACCGCTTCGGCGATCGGCACACGTCGATGACCGTGCTCGTGTGTGGCGCCGATCCACCCAAAATTCTGGACACCCTGGACGGGGCGCTGCTCACCGACGCCGAAATGTCCCGTAGCCACCAATGGGCCCGCTATGACGACCCGTTCGACGACTGGCACGAGGACCCGTGCGATGACATGCCAGGGCTTGCCCGCGAATCACCAACACACAACACCCAGAAAGATGAGCAGTAATGAAGCCAGGCATCCATCCCGATTACCATCTCGTGGTCTTTCAGGACGCGACCACCGGCGCGGCGTTTCTCACGCGTTCGACGATCACCAGCTCCCGCACCATCGACTGGGAAACCCCGGAGGGTGTCCGCACCCTTCCGTTGGTGGTCGTCGAGATCTCGTCGGCTTCCCACCCGTTTTGGACCGGGGATCGTCGCATCGTCGACACCGCCGGCCAGGTCGAGAAGTTCAACCGGCGGTATGGGCGGCGATAACGATCACGGACCAGCCGCTCGGCTGGAGGTGAGCCCTTCCGCTGTCGCTGCGACACATTGACAACGATTATCATTTCGACTGACCGTTGTCGCCGTCGAGAGGGTCTTCGCCATTGATGGGGTCTCGCGTTTGCCAACAGATCTACCGGCGTGCTGCTCGACGCCCCGTCGACAGCTGCCCGGGTAGCCACGCTCATCGTGGTGATCGGCGTGGACCCTAGGGCGCGCGGGCGATGACCGCACCACCCGCCAGACCGCGACGACGAACCACCGCGAAACGACAAGCTGTCCTCGACGCGCTGAGCCGGGGCAACAATTTCCGCAGCGCTCAGCAGCTCTATTTCGAGGTCCGTCAGCAGCGAGCGACCCGGATCGCGCTGACCACCGTCTATCGCATCCTGCACGCCTTGGCCGACGAGCGCATCGCCGAAACGCAGCGCGCCGAGGACGGCGAGATTCTCTACCGCCTGCGCACCGGCTCCGAGCACCGGCACTACCTGTTGTGCCGACGCTGCGGCGACGCGGTCGCCTTCATCCCGACCGCACTGGAAAAGCACACCAGCGAGCTCACCAATAAACATCACTACGCCGACGTTGCCCATCACATCGACCTCTACGGGACGTGCCCTCGGTGCCTTGACGATTGACGCGGCGGTGCCTGCTTCGCCAACCACGCAATCGGGTTCGGGCTAAGCCGCCGGACCGTTTTCGTGGGTGCGTGACGACGCCTCGCCGTTTATGCTAATGACAATCATTATCGTTTTCTTGACCGGTGGATCAGGAGTTGCCGTGGCTGCCCGAACCTCTCGTCGCGTCATGGTGCTGCTCGCCGTATTGCTGTCGACTGCCGCCCTGACGGCGAGTGGTTGCGGCTCGAATTCACCCTCGGGATCGCCATCAACACCGGGCCAGCAGTTGGTCAACGTGGTGGACGCGGAGAACTTCTGGGGTGATATCACCAAGCAGATTGGCGGCAGTCACGTGAATGTCACCTCGGTGATCAGTGACCCGAGCGCGGACCCGCATCTGTACGAGTCCGACGCGACAACCGCCGCGGCGGTGAGCAAGGCCCAGCTGGTTATCGTCAACGGCCTGGGTTACGACGATTTCATGGGCAAGCTGCTGTCCGCGTCGCCCAACCCAAACCGCAAAGTGCTCACCGCGGCCGACCTGATGCAGATTTCAGGGCCCGACGCCAACCCGCACATCTGGTATGACGTCGCGAAGGTCCCGGCGGTGAGCACGGCGATCGCCGCACAGCTGGGCGCTCTCGACCCGGCCGATGCGGCCACCTTTACGGCCAACGCCAAGACGTTCAGCGATAGCCTGGCACCCATCAACGCCGCGATCGCAAATATCAAATCGAAGTACGCCGGTGCGCCGGTCGGCTACACCGAACGGGTGCCGGGTTATGTCCTGGACGCGGCAGGTTTGAAAGTGGTGACCCCCGCCTCGTTCGCCCGAGCCATCGAGGACGGCAACGACCCAACCCCCGCCGACAACTCGGCGATGAACACCGCCGTCAAAACCAAGGCGATCAAGGTCCTGCTATACAACGCGCAGGTCACCAGCCCGGCCACTGACACCCTGAAGGCGCTCGCCCAGCAAAGCGGCGTGCCGATCGTCGGCGTGACTGAGACGCAGCCGCCCAGCGACCCGAACTTCCAGGCTTGGCAACTGAGCCAAGTCAACGAAATCGCTACGGCGCTAGGTGAAATAGCCAGATGACCACCTCCCCCGAGGGTAAAACCGCGGCGCCGATCGTAGAGCTGCGCGGCGCCGGGCTGGGCTTCGGGTCGCGGCGGCTATGGCAGAACGTAGATCTCGAGGTGGCACCCGGCGAGTTCGTCGCGGTGTTGGGCCCCAACGGCTGCGGCAAGACGTCGCTGATCAAGGTGCTGCTCGGATTGACCGCCCTGTCGTCGGGATCGGCACGGGTGTGCGGTGCCCCGCCGCGGCGCGGCAACCACACGATCGGCTACATCCCCCAGCAGCGCGGCTTCGAACGGGACCTGCCGATCCGGGGTCGCGATTTGGTGCGGCTCGGGATCGACGGCCATCGCTGGGGAATCGGGCTGCCAAGCCGCGCGAGGCGGCGCCGCGTCGAGGCGGTGGTCGACGCCGTCGGGGCGTCCCGGTTCGCCGACGCCCCGATCGGGCGGTGTTCCGGAGGCGAGCAGCAACGCCTGCGAATCGCCCAGGCCCTGGTTGGTGACCCGAAGCTATTGCTGTGTGACGAACCGCTGCTGTCGCTGGACATCAAATACCAGGCCGAGGTCGTCGACACACTCGACCGACAACGCCGCGCCGCCGACCTTGCGGTGGTGTTCGTGACCCACGAGATCAACCCGATCCTGACGGTCGTCGACCGGGTGCTCTACCTCGCGGGCACCCGCTGGGCGATCGGCACGCCCGGGGACGTGCTGACTAGCGCCACCCTCTCGGAGCTCTACCAGACCACCGTCGAGGTCCTGCGCGTACAGGGGCGGATCGTCATCGTCGGGGCACCGGAGGCGGTGCGGGTCGGCGGCCATCACGACGATGCGGTGCTCGCGCTGTGACGCTGTCGGATTATCTGAGCGACACCTTCGTCCAGAATGCCCTGATCGCGGCAACCCTGGTAGCCGTCACCGCGGGGCTGATCGGCCCGTTCGTGATCATCCGCGACCTCGCGTTCGCGGTGCACGGCGCCGCCGAGCTGGCGTTCACCGGCGCCGCGGCCGGCCTGCTCGTCGCCAACAACCCCGTCCTCGGTGCGCTACTCGGATCGCTGATCGTGGCCACCGCCATCGGACTGCTGGGCGACCGTCCCCGCGAACGGAATTCCGCGATCGGGGTGATCCTGGCCTTCGGGCTGGGCGTGGGCGTATACCTGCTTTCCCTCTACACGGGGTTCGCCACGGCCGCCACCAACATCTTGTTCGGCCAACTCTTCGGCGTCAGCCCCAGTCAGATTGCTTTGCTCATCATCGTCGCGGTCGGCGTGCTGACCACGATGACGCTGCTGTACCGCCCGCTGCTGTTCGCTTCCGTCGATCCCGACGTCGCCCTTGCGCGGGGGGTTCCGACCCGGTTGGTCGGGCTGCTGTTCGTCTACCTGCTGGCACTGACCGTCACCGAAGCCGCGCAGATCGTCGGCACGCTGCTGGTCCTGAGCCTGGCGATTACGCCCGCAGCCGCCGCCACCCGGCTCACCGCCCGCACCCCGGTGCTGATCGCCCTGTCGATCGGGTTTGCGCTGATCGCCGCCGACGGTGGACTGCTGCTGGGTCTGCTCCGACCGCATGTCAAAGCCAGCGTTTTCATCAGCGCGATTAGCTTCGCGATCTACGCCGTCGTCCGGCTGGCCAGCCCCGGCATTCGCCGGGCCGTCGCCGGCAGCCGCCCGGCCAAATGGATGACGACCAGCATTGGTGGGGTCGCTAGCAAGTAACGCGTCTAGCGAGGATCGAATGCAAGGCGGCTGGACCCTGGCTGTTGTGCCCAGTGCCGGCCCGTTCGACCCGGCGGGGTCAATCCTTGACCGCGCTGACCAGAGTGTTGCGGGCGATCATCGGCCCGGATTCGGTGTCCGGGCCGGGCACCGGGCGCCCGACCTGTCGCAGGTAGTCAGCGAGCGGGGTGCCGACCGCGGTCCACCCGCGCTGGCCGAACCACTCGGCGGCGGGCGCGT
This sequence comes from Mycobacterium sp. IEC1808, assembly GCF_002101935.1. Classification (NCBI taxonomy): domain Bacteria; kingdom Bacillati; phylum Actinomycetota; class Actinomycetes; order Mycobacteriales; family Mycobacteriaceae; genus Mycobacterium; species Mycobacterium sp. IEC1808. The sequence continues at coordinate 31,821 of NZ_LQPV01000034.1, forward strand.
GCTGCTCGTTGTAGACCAACTGGAAGAACAGGCGCTGGTCGCCCTCGGCGGCCGCGGCGCGCTCTTCCTCGACTGCGGCCTCGAACTCGTCGGGCTCGAGCGGGGCGCCGTCTTCGATCGCGACGTGGCTGCCGTGGCCGGCCAGGCCGTCGATGCCGGTGAACAGCTGCTCCTGCGCGCTGGCCGGCAGGTAGATCAGCAGGCCCTCGGCGATCCACGCGGACGGCTTGTCCGCGTCAAAGCCGCTGTCCCGCAAGGCCTGCGGCCAGTCGTCCCGGAGATCGACGGCGATCTCGCGACGCTCGGCGAGCGGTTGCGCGCGGTGCTGGGTGAGCACCTCGCGCTTGAAGTCCAAAACCTGCGGTCGGTCCAGCTCGAAGATCGTCGTGCCGCCCGGCCAGTCCAGCCGGTAGGCGCGGGAATCGAGCCCTGCTGCCAGGATGACCACCTGCCGCACGCCCGCGTCGGCGGCCCGGCGGAAGTATTCGTCGAAGTACCGGGTGCGGGCGCCCTGGAAGTTGACGAAGTGCACGCCGAAGTCTTCGGACTTCAGCGGATGGTCGGGTTCCTTACCGTCGAGGACCTCGGCCGCGGGACCGCCGACGGCGCGGCAGAACAGCTCCGCGTACGGGTCGACGGCCAGCGGGTCGGGCTTCTGCGCCTCCAACGCTCGCGCGGTCGCGACGAACAGCGCCGTCGAACCGACACTCGTTGTGATGTCCCATGTATCGCCTTCGCTACGCACGCGATCGACATTACGCGGAGTCGCTGGGTCCGCTATCCCGACGACTTGGCCCCTCGTGATCGGCCCATGTTCGTGGCACTACGGCGCAGGGGTCCTCGTGCCAGTCGCCGAACGGATCGTCGTAATGCAGCCAGTCCTGCGGGGAGCCGAACTCGTCGTCGGTGAGTAGCGCGCCGTCGAGGGCGTCGACGACCTGCTCAGGTTGCGCACCGCACAGCAGGACGGTCATCGCTGTGTGTCGATCGCCGTGCCGGTCGTCCCACCTCAGCTCGGCGAAGGCGCGTCGTTCCGCATCGATATCGGCTAGCTCGGGGACCGGCAGTGCGGCGAGCCATTTGCCGGCCGAGCTCACCCGCAACCCGCCACCGGCCGATTCCAACCACATCGCGTGGTCGGGCTGGCTGGCCAGCCACAGCCGTCCCCGGGTTTGGATGACTCCGTCCAACAGCACGTCCAGAGAGGCGTGCAGCCGTTGCGGGTGGAAGGGGCGCCGGGCATTGAACTCGACGAGTTTGATCGGCCCCCGGGACTCCAGGGGTGGCTCGCCGGCCAGCAACGGACCATGCGGGTCGTCGCTTCGGCCTCGCCGCGCGTCGCGGTCCAGATTCTGCAGATCGTGCTCGATGCCGTCGGCGCCCACCCTGATGCGGGCACGCGGTGATAGGCGGCGCAGCGCGGCAGCCACGAAGGAATCGGGGCGGTTAAGCACGACGACGTCGGCGAATTCTGCCTGTGCGACAACCACCTGGGCGCACGTGCGCCCGTCGTCGAGTTCCGCCTCTCCGAGGGCCTGGGTCAGCCACACCGACGAATCGACACAGGTCACCACCGCCGCGACCGACACATCGAGGGCCGCAGGTCCGTTGACGTACCCGGGGGCCACGCGCACCCGGACATGGTCGATCGCTACGCAGATCGGTTCGGGTTCCAGCCACGGCGAAAGGCGCACCACGATTCGGTCGACGTCGTTGCGACGGTGCAGCTGACGCAGCAACACCATCAGGTCGTTGCGGATGGTGCACGACGCGCACCCGTGCGCGAGTTCCAGCGGACTCTCCGCCGTTGTCAATTCCCCTTGTCTCAGGAGCGCGGTCGTCCGGCGCACCACCTGACCGTCGAAACGGTGCATGACAACCAGCGATCCTGGGGTGCGCAGCAGTGCGCCCACGACCGGGTCCGTGTCCGTCTGGCCCGCGACCAGGATGACGGGCGTCCGCATCGGTTTCCTTATCGGTAATGATTTTCAATAGGGCTATCGGTACGGTACCGTGTCCGGCAGTGATTGTCGAAAATCATTTTCAATAAGAGTTCCCTCGAGGAGGCTGCCTGGTGTCCGCGTATTGCCAAGTGACCGGCCGCGTACCGAGCTTCGGCAACGCGGTCTCGCACTCCCACCGCCGAACTCGCCGGCGCTGGTCACCCAATATCCAGCTCAAGACGTACTACCTGCCCTCGGAGGGCCGCCACATTCGGCTGCGGGTCAGCGCCAAGGGCATCAAGGTCATCGACCGCGACGGCATCGAGGCAGTCGTGGCGCGATTGCGCCGGGAAGGACAGCGGATCTAGATGGCGCGCAACGAGATTCGGCCGATCGTCAAACTGCGCTCCACGGCGGGCACCGGGTACACCTACATAACCCGCAAGAACCGCCGCAACGACCCGGACCGGCTGGTGCTGCGCAAATACGACCCGGTGGTTCGCCGCCACGTCGACTTCCGAGAGGAGCGCTGAGCATGGCGAGAAAACCTCAGCGGGCCCGCCGGGCCGCCCGACCCGACATCAGGTCTCCCAAGAAGAACCTTCTCGCCAGCCTCGGGCTCAGCGCGGTCGACTACAAGGACACCTCCTCGTTGCGCGTGTTCATCTCCGAGCGCGGGAAAATCCGCTCCCGGCACGTCACCGGCCTGAGCGTCCAACAACAACGGCAGGTCGCCACGGCGATCAAGAACGCGCGCGAAATGGCGCTGTTGCCCCACCCGGGGCCGGCGGCACGTTGACCTCGGGGGGCCGCGGCACCGACCGCCCGTTCACCGTCGTCGTCTGTACCGCGTGTGCAGCCAACGACGTCCTCTCGGTCATCGACGAACTTCGTCCCACCATCCGACGCTGTCCGCGCGCCATGCTGGTCTCCGCCACGTGCATGCTCGGACCACTCACCTGTGCGTCGCGCCCCACCGGATGCGGGGTGATGGCCCTGGTCCAGCCATGCACCGACGACCGGGAAGCCTGCGGGCCAGCCCATTGGATCGGCCCCATCACCGACAGCGCCGAGGCGGCGGCCCTGCGCGATTGGCTCGAGCTCGGCCAGTGGGAAAACACCCCAGTGCCAGGAGATCTCGGCCGACATCAGTTTTGGGCCCGCAGCGCCAGTCGGAACAATTGACGTCGATTAGCCGGTCAGTGGGGATAGTCGTAGGGGTTGGCCGGCGCATCGATGCGTGTGACCGCGGTGGCCTGCATGGTCGGGATTGGCGCCGCTGAACTCGATTGTCTGGGCGGGACTTCGCCCTCGACCCGAAGCCAGGTGTTGTCGGGCAACCCGGCGGCCTGGGCGGCGGCCGGGCCGCGCAGGTGGATGCGCGCCAGTTGGGCGTCGGCCGCGCAACAGATGATGACGACGCGGCCAAGGTCGACGCCCTGCGCCTCGTTCAGCACAAAGCCGGTCACGGTGACAGTCCGGCCCTTCAGCGAGCCGGTGGTGTCCTGGGCCTCGCGCATCAGCAGCTCCGGCAGCGAAAGCTCGGGGGCCCTACCGGGCGGCAGCGGCGGAAATGCCCGATTCAGAACATCATTGGACACCGATGTCACCGACGGCGCGGCCGCCGACGGCCTCAGCGCCGGCGGCGTCACGAAACACAGCGCCACGATGGGAATGACGAGCAGCCACACGATGCCGCGCCGATGGGAATGCGCGTGGCCGTGATCGTCGGCCCCATCACCGAGCTCACTGGTCCGTGGACCGCCGCGGCGGATATCGCCGATCATCGCCCATAGGGCTAGGCCGATGAGCAGCACGGCCGAGGCGACCAGCCACGGCAGCAGTCCTGGCTTCACGTAGCGGGTGAACTCACCCGTGACCGTGATCATGACGATGCTGATGCCCACCACCAGCAGGACGGTGTTCTCGGTTTCGCGGGTCATTACCTGCCCCCAAGCACGAACAGTCCGACACCACAGGCGCATGCGATCGCGACGAGGAACGTGCACGGGGCGAAGCGGGCGGCGAAAGCCCGGCCGAATATGCCCGCCTGCATCGCGAACAGCTTGACGTCGACCGCCGGACCCACAACCAAAAACACGAGCCGGGGCAGCAGCGGCACCATGGTCATGCTGGCGGCCACGAAAGCGTCGGCCTCCGAACACAACGCCAGCACCACCGCCAGCGCGGCCATCACCAGAACACCCAGGACCAGGTTCGTGGCCAGATGCGCCAGCATCCAACGCGGCACCACGACATGAAGTGCCGCCGCGGCGGCGGCACCCACAACCAAATACGACGCGGCCTGAAGGAAGTCGTGTCTCGCCGCCTCGGTGAACACCGTCCACCGCGACTCGGTTCGGGTTCCCGAGGCGGGCAACCGGCGGGTGATCCACTCCGCGCGGCCCCGACGCGACCATGCCCAGCCCATGATCACCGCGGTCAGCAGCGACGCCCCCATGCGTGCGAGAACCATCCCGGGCGCACCGGGAAACGCGACCGCGGTGGCCACGAGCACCACCGGGTTGATCGCTGGCGCGGCGAGCATGAACGTCAAAGCCGCTGCGCCCGTGGCCCCTCCGTCGCCAAACAATCGGCGCGCCACCGGAACCGATCCGCATTCACAGCCCGGCAAGGCCGCCCCGCCGACGCCGGCGGCCAACACCGCCACGGCCGGACGGCGCGGCAGCCAGCGCGCCAATCGTTCCGGCGACACGAACACCGCGATCAACCCGCTGACCACGACGCCGAGCGCCAGGAATGGAATCGCCTGCACGAACACCCCGCAGAACACGGTTCCCGCGGTCGACAACGCCGGGCTGAGGGCGACCGCGTTCCGCAGCCTGGTCGCCGCGAAGGCGCCGACGAGCAGAATGCCTACCAGCACTTCCATCGACCCGACGCGCAACCCGCGCCGGGACTTTAGCGTCGTCACCGTCTCAGTATGTCAGCGCATGGGTGCACGCACCCGTACCCGCGGGTGGCGCCGCCACGGATCAATGAAGGGCGCGGCCGGGGCCGCGCGCAGCCGTCACGCGTTCTTACTGGAATACGAAGGAGCACAATGACTTTCGGGCCGACCGGAATGGGCGGCACACGCGTTCCGGAGCAAGCCCTAGCCGCCCCATTTGGCGGCTTCGGCCGTGTCGCGGGCAAGCATTGCGGTGGTGTTGGCCTCATGAGTGCCGGCCATCGCCTGATAGGCCCGCACCAACGACTCCATCGCCTCATTCCACTGGGCCTGCCACGCCTGATACGTCATCCCCGTATCCCCCTGCCAAGCATTCGACAGCGTCGCCTGCTCACTGGCGATATCCGCGCCCAGCGCATGCAACGTACCGGCATAACCCGACATATCCGCGGCATGCCCCAACATCGCCGGGTAGTTGTACATAATCTGCGACATCACAATCCCTTTCGCGAAAACTCAGCCGACTCAGAACCCGCTATAACCCGACGCGGCCGCAGCATCGGCAGCCACATAAGTCCCCGCCGCATCCCCCAGATTCGCCTGAGCGACATCCAACAACGCATTGATCCGCGCCGCCGCCTCCACAAAACGGGCATGCGCGGCCTGAAACGCCACCGACGACTCCCCCTGATGAAACGCCTGCGCCGACACCGCCTCCTGCTCAGCCTGACTAATCGTGCTCCGCATCACCCCCGCCTTAGCACCAAACGCCGACTGCGCCGCCACCAACTGCGGAATATGCGCATCCAACAAACTCATCGCGATCCCTTCCTTATTTAGCTGTCGCGCGCCCCGTTACCCTCCTCGGGAGCACCGTCCGGGTCCCAGGTGCCCGGCATCATCGGCATCTTTGGGCCGCCGCCGAACTCGTCGCCGGCCAGCGTGGTCAGCCCAGCCGCCTCGGCGGCCGACTCTTTGACCGCCGTGCCGGCAAAACCCAGGCTTCCGGCGCCCTGGCCGGACGCCGACGTCTCCCCGCCCGCACGCGTGCCCCAATCGGGGTCGACGTCGATGTTCATATCCATGAACTCGTCGCCGTGGCCACGCTGCCGCGCCCGCTGGCGACGGCGCGCCCGGGCCGCCTCACGCGCGCTCGCCGCGGCCGCCGCGGCGACGCTGCTGCCGGCTGCCGGCGCCTTCTTTTTCGCGCCCGATGCGGCGCTGGACCGCGCGCTCGAACTCAGCCCCATGCCCGACACCACGTAGGGAGGGGCAAACCCCGCGGGACCCGCGGCTGCGGGTGGCGGCGGTGGCGGTGCCAGGCCGGCGGGAGCGGCGGGGCTCGCGGGCGTGGCCGTGGGCGTGGGCGCGGGCGCCGGTGCCGACGCAACGCTCGTGGCGGGCACCGCCAAAGTCGGGGCCATCGCAACGGCCGGCAGGGGCGCCGCGATCGGTACCAGAGCCGGGGCCGCAGCCTGAGGAACGGCGGCCAGCGCGCCGAGCGCCCCGAGGCCGCCCGCCGATGCGAGCGGGGCCGCCGCCACCGCGGGGATGGCGGCGTACACCGCCTGGAACGGCACGCCGAGGGTGAACGCGAACTCTTCGATGTGAAGCGGAAAATCGAACAGCTGCCAGCTGATCAGGTATTGAAAAGCCACTACCGGATTTTGCAGGAGGTAGGTGCCGAACTGTTGAAGATCCTCAAAGACTTCGAGGGTTCGAGCGATCCACCATCCGACTGTGGTCGGATCCGTATAGGCGTCGTAGGTCATTCCATTGACCATGCCCTCGCTGGGACTCCAATTGATCCCGAAGTTCTGCAGGAGATTCGCAACCCATTCGTCTAGCGGATAGTCGAGAAGGGGGGCGTGTGCAACCGGGCTATTTCCGATGCCGAAGTTCTGCAGGCCCTGCACCAACCACGGCGGGAGATTTAGCGGGTTGGTCGGATCGGCATTCAACGGGTCGGTGAGCAGGCTTTGGTACAACGCCACGATCTGCTGCAGGAAGCCCTGCAGCTGCTGCACCACGCCCTGGGCCGGGTTGGCGCTCGCCGCCGGATTGGCCGTCGCGTCGGATTTCAGGATTTGCGGAGCGGGGGTGGTCTGCGGCGTCGCCGCCACCGCCGCGCCGGAGACCGCTTGGTAGCCCGCCATTGTGAGCGCAGCCTGAACCCACATCCGCACGTAATCCGCCTCGTTCACGGCGATGGGGATGGTGTTGATCCCAAAGAAATTGGTCGCCAACAGCACCCCGTGTATCACGTGGTTGGTGGCCAATTCGGCCAGCGTGGGCGTGGCCGCCAACGCGGCGGTGTAGGCCGCGGCTACGGTCTCGAGCTGGGCCGCCGCGGCCGTGCTGTTGGCGCTGGCCTGCGTCAACCATGCCAGGTACGGCACGTATGCGGCCGCAAACGATTCGGCGCTCGGCCCCTCCCACACGCCGGCCTGCACCGACGCCACCAAGGCGCTGAGTTCCTCGGCCACCGACGCGTATTCGGCGCTGAGCGAGTTCCAGCCCGCCGCCGCCGTCATCAGGGGCCCCGGCCCCGGGCCGGCGCTCAGCAAGGCCGAGTGCACCTCCGGCGGCGACGCCATCCAGATCGGCGCCGTCATCGTCAGGCCCCGGAGATGAGGTACGACGAGGCGGCGGCCGCGTCGCCGGTGGCATAACCGGCGCCCGCCCGGTCCACCCCGAGACCGGACCGTCCCAGGTCCTCGACGCCCTGGGCGGCCACCACGGCATGCTCCTGGCCCTGGGCGCTGAACCCGCTCGCCGTTTGTAGGGACACCGGATCGGCCGCCGGCGGCACTACCGCCGCGATCAACGGCGCGGCGCCGGCCTGGGCGGCCGCCAATCGGGCGGTCAACGCTTCGACCACCGCACTTGCCGCGGCCAGGCCTTCGGGCACGACTCGCAATGTCACGACAATGCTCCTCGTTTATAACTTGGGCTGATTGCCCGAAAGCCTACTGAAAATGATTGTCGTTAACAACTGGGCGCGGTCGGCCGCCCGCCTGGCGCGGCGAGCGCTGCTGCTGACCGGCGCTAGACCAGTGGGCGGCCCGTCCTGATCCGGCGGTCGACATCCCACAGCAGGACGTTGAATGGGAACCGCCGGACGAAGCGCGGCAGCGCGCGGTTGACCGCGCGCAACGCGGCCATCAGCCGGTCGAACCGCCGTTGTTTCACGGCGTCCCAGGGCAGCCGCATCTCGTCGCGGAAGCGCTGAGGCAGAAAGCCGGTGGTGATCAGAAGAGAGAAATCATCGGACAGGCGCTGCAGCGGGCCCGGCAGCCTCACCCCGCGAATGCGGCCGGCGGCAATGGGATACAGGTAGTCCCGGACGGTGTCGTCGATGTGCACCTTGGCCAGCGACTCCTGCCAGTACCGGTCGAAAGCCGCCCGGTCCGCCGGCCACATCTCCGGCGGCACCTGCAGCGTGGTGGCCAGAGCCATGCCCTCGCGGTAGTGCCGGTCGGCGTCCTGGCCGTCCAGTTCGCCGACGAAGGTCCGGTGGATGTCGACACCGCCCTTGTACAGGCACGCCCCCACCCACAGCTGCAGGTCGGCGTCGAAGGCGTTGTAGGCGACGGGACTGTCGGGGGTGGAGTACACCTGCGCGTGGGCCCGGTTCACCGCCCGGCGAAAGGCCTCCTTCTGGGCATCGCTGCCGGCCGACGCCACCGCCAGGTACGTGAAGGTGGTGCGCGCCCGTTTGATCGGGTGCAGGTCCACCCGTCCGCTTTCGACGCGGCTTTCCAATACGCCGTAACCGACGCCCGGACGCGCCAGCTGCATGATCACGTTTGCCGGCCCGGCCAGCAACGCCACGCCCATCAGCCCCTCGTCGATGCCCAACCGGTGCCCGCGACGGGAAGGTCCGGGGCGTGGCGGGTCGGCGATGGCCCGCTCCACATGGCCGATCGAGTCAGGCATCGCCATGGGCGAATCCCCCCTGCGCAAAATGTGCGAACGTCTGTTTCCTGATGTTGTCGCCTATCCGGGCCGGTGTCAAGATGGTGGCTATGGCAGAGGCCTCCAAAGCGCGGCCCTACCGCGGCGTCGACGCCGCCGAGCGGGTGGCCGTCCGCCGCCGCCAATTCTTGACCGCCGGTCTGGACCTGCTGGGGGCCGAACAACAGGACGTCTCGGCGCTGACCGTCCGCGGCATCTGCGACCGGGCAGGACTGGCCGCCCGATACTTCTACGAGAGCTTCAGCGATAAGGACCAGTTCGTCAGCCGGGTGTTTGATTGGGTGGTGGCCGAGCTGGCCGCCACCACCCAGGCCGCCGTGGCGGCGGTGCCGGCACCCGAGCAGACCCGCGCCGGGATCGCAAACATCGTCCGGACCATCGCCGGCGACGCCCGCATCGGGCGCCTGCTGTTCAACACGCAGTTGGGCGACCCGGTGATCGTGCGCAAGCGCGCGGAGTCCAGCGCGCTTTTCGCCATGCTGTCCGGCCAGCATGCCGTCGACACGTTGCGGGCACCGGCAAACGAACGTGTCAAGGCCGCGGCGCACTTCGTCGTCGGCGGCGTCGGGCAGACCATCAGCGCCTGGCTCGCCGGCGACGTCCGCCTGGAACCCGACCAGCTCGTCGATCACCTGGCGTCGCTGCTCGACGAGCTCACCAACCCGGACCTGTACCGCGTCACGGAAACAGGGGCAGGTGCCAAAGCCGCATCCGGGGATCCAGGAGCCACAACCGCATCATCGTGAGCCGCATGATGCGAATCGCGCCCCGGATCAGCAAGAACGCCAACGGCACCTCGATGCCGAGCGCCGTCGCCACCGATATCCGCACGTCCGCTGGTCCGGCGGTCATCAGGTCGAACCAAGCGTCGCAGATCAGCAGCACGCCCGCGGTGAACGCGGCGAGGACCACCAGCTGGCGGCGCAGGTAACCCAGGACGGCCGTTGCCACCATGAACACGACCAAAAGGATGTCGAAACCCACCCACGTGGCGGTCCAGTTGTGGGCGACGTAGTTGTCCGGCAGCGTGGTCGACAGGTATCCCAGCCACGGAACCATCGCGATCGAGCCACCGACCATCAGGCCCATGCGGGTGCGCCGTATCCGGCTCAGCAGCACCGGGTCGATCACGTCGCTCAGGGGCCGCTCCAGCCGGTTGATCAGGTCACGCCGCTGCTCGGGCGTCAGCGCGGCGATTTGATCGTCGGACAATATGCCGTTCGTCATCGTGGACATCCCCCGGCTCAGGCACGGTCTTGCCCTTTCAGCGTACGGCGTCCACCGGGGGCCTCCGGTCGGCCGCGGTCTTGGGGATTGCCTTGTTGTCGCTGCTCGTGAATTCCTTTACCCAGCAAGCGAATTCCAGCGTGATGCCGTCGGGATCCTGAAAGTAGAACGAGCGCACGTAGACCCCGGGATGCACGGTCGCCGAGACCTGGCGCTCGCTTTCGTCGTGGTTCAGCACCGGCCCGACCCGCACGCCCTTGTCCTTGAGCCGCTGCCGGTAGGCGTCGAATTTCTCGGCCGGCACGTGGAATGCCAAATGGTTCATGGTGCTTACCGCGCTGGTGATGTCGCCGATGCCCGGGATGGCGCCCGGCGACGAGATGCCCGGCACCCGGTCGGCGGCGTCGGCGAACCAGAAGAACGCGACGCAATCGCCATTGCCCGCGTCGAAGAAGAAGTGCTGGCCCGCACCATCGGGCAGATCGAGCGATTTGATCAGTGGCATGCCCAGGATGTTGGAGTAGAAATCCACGGTCCGCGCCATGTCCGAACACACCAGCGCGACGTGGTTGATCCCGCCCAGCTCGAATTCCGTGTTGGCGTTGTGCGGCTTGATCATCCTGCGGCTCCTATCGATCCGCGAAAGCCCTGGCGGAGATCCAAATCTGAATCTAACATCAGGTTCAGTTCTGCTCCAGGAGGTTCGCACGATTGTCCACCGCGGCCGAACCTGCTGAGCGACCCGACCCCCCACCGGCGTTTCCGACGCACCGCGGCAGGCGAACTCAGGCCGCGATCGACATGGCCGCCCGAACGGTTATCGCGCGCAAAGGCATTCTGGCGACGACCATCGCCGACATCGCCGCCGAGGCGGGCCGCTCGGCCGCGTCGTTCTACAACTACTACGACTCCAAAGAGGCGATGGTCCGCCAATGGGCCCTGCGGTTCCGCGACGAGATCACCGAGCGCGCGCGTTCGGTCACCCAACACGGCCTGTCCGACCGCGAGCGCGCGTACCAGGCCGCCGCCGCGCAGTGGTGGACCTACCGCAACCGGCTCGCCGAGGTCGTCAGCATTTACCAGCTGGCGATGATCAACGACGACTTCGCGCGGTATTGGGCCGACATCTGTTCCACCCCAATTACTTTCATCAGCGAGTCGGTTCGCCGTGCCCAGGCCGAAGGCCATTGCCCCGATGACGATCCGCGCCTGATCGCCGAGGCCATTTTGGCCATGTTCTACCAGTTTTGTTACACGCAACTCGCCGGGCCCGGTGAACCCGACGACGCGGCCTGCATCCGAACACTGGCCAACATCTACTACCGAGCCATCTACGGCGGAGGAGAGTCAAATTGACCCGTCAAAACGGCGCCGCTGGCGTGATGCAGGAATTCGTCGGGTTGCCCTCGCCCACCGCGGGCCGGGCCGGGGCCGGCGGGCATCCCTGCCAGGGGCTCTACCACCGCGCGGTGGGGCGCAAGCCGAAGGTGGCGATGATCGCCACGCACTACCAGATCGACTTCGCCGAGCACTATCTCGCCGACTACATCGCCACCCGCGGCATCGGTTTCCTGGGCTGGAACACCCGGTTCCGCGGATTCGAAAGCAGCTTCCTGTTGGACCACGCGCTGGTCGACATCGGCGTCGGGGTGCGTTGGCTGCGTGAGGTACAGGGCGTGGACTACGTTGTGCTGCTGGGTAATTCGGGCGGTGGTTCGCTGATGGCCGCCTATCAGTCACAGGCGCTCGAACCGAACGTGACTCCCCTGGAGGGGATGCGCCCGGCGGCCGGGCTCAACGAGCTGATCCCCGCCGACGGCTACGTCGCCACGGCCGCCCACCCCGGACGCCCCGACGTCCTGACGGCATGGATGGACGCCGCCGTCGTCGACGAGAACGACCCGGTCGCCACCGATGCCGACCTCGACCTGTTCGAAGAGCGCAACGGGCCTCCGTACTCGCCCGAGTTTCTCGCCCGCTACCGAGACGCTCAGATCGCGCGCAACCACGCCATCACCGACTGGGCCGAGCGGGAACTCAAACGGGTTCGCGCCGTGGGCTTTTCGGACCGGCCGTTCACCGTGATGCGCACCTGGGCCGATCCCCGCATGGTCGATCCGAGCATCGAGCCGACCAAGCGCCAGCCGAACCTGTGTTACGCGGGCGTCCCCGCCAAGGCGAACCGGTCCGCGCACGGCATCGCCGCCGCCTGCACCCTGCGCAACTGGCTGAGCATGTGGAGCCTGCGGGTGGCGCAAACCCGCGCCGAGCCGCATCTGGCCCGCATCACCTCCCCGGCCCTGGTGATCAACGCCGAGGCGGACACCGGCGTCTTCCCGTCGGACGCGCAACGCATCTACGACGCGCTCGCCAGCACCGACAAGACGCAGGCCTCGATCAACAGCGACCACTACTTCACCACCCCGGGCGCGCGCAGCGAGCAGGCCGATACCATCGCCAGGTGGATCACCAAGAGGTGGCGTTAAGGGTTCTCGCCCATTTCATTCCCGGCGACACGGTACTCGACTTCGTTGCGCCAGAATCGGATTGGCTTGACATCCGGTGGTGCGCCGAGGACGACGACGAGGGCTTTTACCGGGAGCTGCCGCACGCGGACGTGATCTGGCACGTGCTGCGGACGCTGTCGGGCGAGGATCTGCGGCGCGCGACCAGGCTGCGGCTGGTGCACAAGCTGGGCGCCGGGGTGAACACGATCGACGTACAGACGGCGACGGAACGCGGCATCGCGGTCGCCAACATGCCGGGCGCCAACGCGCCGTCGGTGGCCGAGGGCGCGGTGCTGCTGATGCTGGCCGCGTTACGCCGGCTGCCGGAGCTGGACCGTGCGGTCCGCGAGGGCCGGGGCTGGCCGGCGGATCCGGCGCTGGGCGAGACGGTGCGCGACATCGGCGGCTGCACCGTCGGGCTGGTCGGGTACGGCAACATCGCCAAACGGGTGGCCGAAATCGTCGCGACGATGGGCGCGGGCGTGCTGCACACCAGCACCCGCGACGACGGCCGGCCGGGCTGGCGGCCGCTGCCCGACCTGCTGGCCGCCAGCGACATCGTCTCGCTGCACCTGCCCCTGACGCCGCAGACACATCACTTGCTGGACCGCGATGCGCTGGCCCGGATGAAGCCGAATGCGGTGTTGGTCAACACGTCCCGGGGCGCGGTGGTCGACGAGGGCGCCCTGGTCGACGCCCTGCGGGACGGGCGGCTGGCCGCGGCGGGGCTCGACGTTTTCGAGGCGGAGCCGGTGGCGCCCGGCAACCCGCTACTGGGCTTGGACAACGTGGTGCTGACGCCGCACGTCACCTGGTACACGGCCGACACCATGCGGCGGTACCTGATCGAGGCCGTCGGGAACTGCCGCCGGCTGCGCGACGGGCAACCGCTGGCCCATGTAGTCAACCAACCGACCGGTTGTTAGCTTGGAAGGCGCTGGCACGAAACGTGAGGCAGCAAAGGGACGAGGAAGGCGACCAATGCCGATCGCAATCACTCCTGAGCATCAAGACCTGGCCGATTCGGTGCGATCCCTGGTGGCGCGGGTCGCGCCGTCCGAGGTGCTGCACGCGGCGCTCGAGTCACCCATCGAGAATCCCCCGCCGTACTGGCGGGCCGCGGCCGAGCAGGGACTGCAGGGCGTACATCTGGCGGAATCGATCGGGGGGCAGGGCTTCGGCATCCTCGAATTGGCCGTGGTGCTGGCCGAGTTCGGCTACGGGGCGGTGCCCGGGCCGTTTGTGCCGTCGGCGATCGCCAGCGCGCTGATCTCCGCGCACGATCCGGAGGCCAAAGTGCTGGCCGAGCTGGCGTCCGGCGCGGCCATCGCCGCCTACGCGATGGAGTGTTGCGCGCTGACCGCCACCCGCCAGGGGGACTCGCTGGTGATCCGCGGCGAGGTGCGCGCCGTCCCCGCCGCCGCGCAGGCCTCGTTGCTGGTGCTGCCGGTCGCGATCGACAGCGGCGAGGAATGGGTGGTGCTGCGCGCCGAGCAGCTCGAGATCGAGCCCGTGAAAAGCCTTGACCCGCTGCGCCCGATCGCGCACGTGCGGGCCAATGCCGTCGAGGTCGGCGACGACGTCGTGCTGAGCAATCTGACCATGGCCACCGCGCACGCGCTGATGGTCACGCTGCTGTCGGCCGAGGCCATCGGCGTGGCGCGCTGGGCAACCGACACCGCGTCGCAGTACGCCAAGATCCGCGAGCAGTTCGGCCGGCCGATCGGCCAGTTCCAGGCCATCAAACACAAGTGCGCGGAAATGGTCGCCGACACCGAGCGGGCCACCGCGGCGGTGTGGGATGCCGCCCGCGCGCTGGACGAGGCCCGCGAAAATGGTTGGGACATAGCGGCTGCCAAGGTCGACTTCGCCGCGGCCGTGGCGGCGACGCTGGCGCCGGTCGCCGCCCAACGCTGCGCGCAGGATTGCATCCAGGTGCACGGCGGCATCGGCTTCACCTGGGAGCACGACACCAATGTGTACTACCGCCGGGCGCTGATGCTGGCCGCCTCCTTCGGCCGCAGCTCCGACTACCCGCAGCGAGTCGTGGACACCGCGACCACGACGGGAATGCGCGCGGTGGACATCGACCTGGATCCCGACACCGAAAAGCTGCGGGCCGAGATTCGCGCGGAGGTCACCGCGCTGAAGGAGATGGACCGCGAGCCGCGCAGGGTGGCGATCGCGGAGGGCGGCTGGGTGCTGCCCTACCTGCCCAGGCCGTGGGGCCGGGCGTCCAGCCCGGTGGAGCAGATCATCATCGCCCAGGAGTTCGCCGCCGGGCGGGTCAAGCGGCCGCAGGTCGGCATCGCGGCATGGATCATCCCGTCGATCGTCGCGTTCGGCACTGAGGAGCAGAAGCAACGGTTCCTGCCGCCGACCATGCGCGGTGAAATGATTTGGTGCCAGCTGTTTTCCGAGCCGGGCGCCGGATCGGACCTCGCCGGGCTGACCACCAAGGCGACCCGGGCCGAGGGCGGCTGGCGCATCACCGGCCAGAAGATCTGGACCACCGCCGCCCAGTTCTCGCAGTGGGGAGCGCTGCTGGCGCGGACCGATCCGAGCGCGCCGAAGCACAACGGCATCACCTACTTCCTGCTGGACATGAAGAGTGAGGGCGTCACGGTCAAGCCGCTGCGCGAGCTGACCGGCCAGGAGTTCTTCAACACCGTCTACATCGACGACGTATTCGTGCCGGACGAATGCGTGCTGGGCGACGTCAACCGGGGGTGGGAGGTCAGCCGCAATACCCTGACCGCGGAGCGGGTGTCGATCGGTGGCAGCGACGCGAATTTCCTTGCGACGCTTCCCGAATTCGTCGACTTCGTGCGCGACGGGCAGTTCGACCAGGTGGGCCAGCACCGGGCCGGGCAGCTGATCGCCGAGGGCCATGCCGCCAAGGTGCTGAACCTGCGTTCGACCTTGCTGACGCTGGCCGGCGGGGACGCCATGCCGTCTGCCGCGATCTCCAAGCTGTTGTCGATGCGCACCGGCCAGGGGTATGCCGAGTTCGCGGTGTCGTCGTTCGGCACCGACGCCGCGATCGGCGACACCAGCCAGCTACCGGGCAAGTGGGGCGAATATCTGCTGGCCAGCCGGGCCACCACGATCTACGGCGGCACCTCGGAGATCCAGCTCAACATCATCGCCGAACGGCTGCTGGGCCTGCCCCGCGATCCGTGATGAGACGGGTCATGCCGACCTGACGCACGTCTGCCAGGTCGGCATGGCCCGGGTTCTTGGGGGTTGCTGGATCACCACCACCAGTTCCACAACGGCCACCACGGCCGGTAGCCCTGTCCGGGCGGGCCCCATCCGCCGTTGCCCCAGCCGGGGTGACCCCAAACGCCGCGGTCCCAGTCGCCGCGGGGACCCCACCAGCCGCCGCGGTCCCAGTCGCCGCGCGGGCCCCACCAGCCGCCGCGACCCCAGTTGCCGCCGCGGTCCCAGTTGCCGCCGGGGCCGTTCCAGCCACCGGGTCCGCCCCAGCCGCCGTGGCCGGCCCAGCCGCCGTGAGCGCCGCCGCCGGGGCCGTTCCAGCCACCGTGGCCGCCCCCGCCCCAGC
>NZ_LQPV01000035.1:0-31252 GCF_002101935.1 Mycobacterium sp. IEC1808
CGCCCGGCGCGCTCCGGAATCGGCGCCGCCCCCCGTGCAGCAGGCACCGGCACCGGCGCCGCCGCCGGCCGCCCCGCCGCCGCCTGAGCAGGTCGCGGCGCCCGCGCCGCCGCCGTATCAGCGGCCGCCTCTGACCTTGTACCTGCACTTCCCGTTCGTCACGGTGCCGATTCCGATCAACCCGCCGCCGCCACCGGCCCCACCGCCACCGGCGCCATAGGCCGCCCGTGGCACAAGGCGACGGTTGAGCGCACACTGGGCAGTAACGCCGTAAATGCAAGGAGGCCTGCGTGGGCGAGTACGGTGCGTTCGGATTCGATCCCGAGGATTTCGATCGCGTTATCAGGGAGGGCAGCGAGGGGCTGCGCGAGGTTTTCGAGCGACTCGGCAGATTCGTCACCGCGCCGGTGCCGGGGACAAGTTGGTCCGCGTTCTTCGAGGACCTGTCTAGGCGGCCCCGCCGCGGGCCGGAGACCGCGGGCGAGGCGGGCGACGGGGTGTGGGCGATCTACACCGTGGACGCCGGCGGCGGCGCGCACGTCGAGCAGGTCTACGCGACCGAACTCGACGCGCTGCGCGCCAACAAGAACAACGTCGACCCCAAGCGCAAGGTGCGCTTCCTGCCCTACGGCATCGCGGTCAGCGTCCTCGACGACGATTCGGATTCGGATTCGGAGGAGTCCACCTAGCTCGGCTGCGCGGTCAGCCCTGCTCCACCACGTTGGAACCGCCGGCGTTGCTGATCTTCGGGTTGCCCGAGTGATAGGTGATCTTGTTGTCGAAGCCGGAGGCGTCGATGCTGTCGACGGCGTCGACGGTGATGGCGTTCTGGACGCCGGACACGGTGAGGCTCTTGCAGTGGCCGGTGATCACGACCGTGTTGGAAACCCCGCTCACGTTGACGAGGCTGTCGTTGCACGCGACGGTGCGGTTCTCGTTGATGCCGGAGATGTTGAGCCTGCCCCCGGGCGACGGGGTGGGTGATGTCGAGGGCGTCGTGGTTCGGGTTTTCGACGGGCTGGGGCTTCGAGAGGTGGTCGAGGGTGGACCGAAGGTCCCGGTGACGGTGGGGAAGGTGGGCGTCGAGCTGATGATCGACCGGACGCCCGAAAGCTGGTGTGCGGCAAAGGCCGCGATGCCCCCGGCCAGCGCCAGGAACCCGACCACGATCACCGTGCCCAGGATCCACCACGTGCGGTTGCCCGACGGCGACTTCGGCGGGGGCCCGGAGAGCGGGCCGCCGTAGGTCCACGGGCTTTGCGGCGGCGGTGGCGGTGGATACGTCGGGGGTGAATACGCACCGGGCGAATACGGGTAGCCGCCGGGCGGCGGCACCTGTCCGGATTCCGACGCGCGTGCCGTGTCGGCCAGGGGCTGCTCGAGTTCCCGGATGCGCTGCTCCGGGTCATCCTGCGAGTTCATGGGAGAGATGCTCCCATCGCAGCGGCCACTATGGGTAGTTTCAGCACCGTGCCCGACTTGCCGAACCGTCAGATCCTGTTGCGTCGCCGCCCCACCGGGCTGGTCCAGCCCGACGACACCGAGCTGGTCACCACGCCCGCGCCCGAACCGGCCGACGGCGAGGCGCTGCTGCGCACCACCTACGTCGGCCTCGACGCCGCCGTCCGCACCTGGCTGAACGATCAACCCGGTTACCTGCCGCCGGTGCAGCTGGGTGACGTCATCCGGGCAGCCGGAATCGGCGAGGTGGTGGCGACGCGCTGCGACGCCTTCGAGGTCGGCGACGTCGTCACCACGCTGACGGGCTTCCAGGAGTACGCGATCATCCGCGACGACGTGTTCAGCACGCCCGTGCCCGGCAAGGCCCACCCGTCTCAAAAAGTCGACCAGTTGGCGGTCATGTCGGTGTACGGCCCGACCGGGGCGACCGCCTACATGGGGATGATGGACATCGGCCGGCCACAGCCCGGGGAGACGGTGGTGGTGTCGGCGGCCGCGGGCGCCACCGGGTCGGTGGCCGGGCAGATCGCCAAGATCGCCGGCGCCCGCGTGGTGGGCATCGCCGGCGGGCCCGAGAAATGCCGGGCGGTGGTGGAGGACTTCGGGTTTGACGCGTGCATCGACTACAAGAACGAGGACGTCGCCGCGGCGCTCAAACAGCATTGCCCCCGACGGGTCAACGTCTACTTCGACAACGTGGGCGGCCCGATCCTGGACGCGGTGCTGGGCCGGCTGGCCACCAAAGCGCGGGTGGTGCTCTGCGGCGTCATCTCCAGCTACCTCAGCGGGCAGCACCCGGGGCCGGCCAACTACGTGAACCTGTTGTCCAAGACCGCGCTGATGCAGGGGTTCAACGCGCTCGACGACTGGGGCCGCTTCGAGGAAGCCTATGCGGCGCTTCGCCAGTGGGAGGGCGAGGGCCGAATCAAGCACCGCGAGACCGTTTTTGAGGGCGTCGAGTCGTGCGTCGACGCCCTCAACGGCCTATTCACCGGTGCCAACATCGGCAAGATGTTGGTCAAGCTGAGCGAACCGGCTTCGGGCTAACCTTCTCCGAGGACGCGGTGCAGCGTCTTCTTGGCGTCGGTCAGCGCCTCCAGCACCTTGGTCCGGGTCTCGGCGAGTTGCTCTTTCTGCTCGTCGGTGCCCGTCCAGGCGATGGTGCGGGCTAACCCCGCGAGCTCGAACAGCGTTATACGGATCTTGAACACGTCGCCGAACTTGGCCGCCCGCCCCAGGAAGGCGTGCGCGGTCTCGCTGCTGACGCCCCGCCAGGCCAGCAGGTTGCGGCCCAGCTCGGTCAGCGTCGCGACGCCGTTGTCGACCGTGACCACACCCCGTCCGGCCAGCAGGCCGATGGCGAGCTCCGCCACGTCCTGCGGCGGTGTGAACGCGCCCTCGGTCGCGTCGGACACCCGCTGCACGATCTGCGCGGCGTCGGCCGGCCCGTCGAGCAGCAGCGCCGCGGTGACGAACGCCGCACGCTTCAGGAAGGGCCGACGGCCGGGCCCGCCGTGGCCGAATCCACCCTTGAACCCGAAACCGCCCTGGCCCCAGCCCTTTTCGCCCCAACCGCCGAAACCGGGGCCGCCAAAGCCCGGGCCACCGAACCCGGGTCCGCCGAAGCCGGGTCCGCCGAAACCACCGAAAAATCCACCAGACATCGCTGTCGTTCCTTTCCACATTGGACTATCAAGCTCCTTGATACCACTGTCACCCGCGATGTCAAGGAAGTTGATGGTTGCTTTCTCCGGACCACCGCCCGCATGCGAGCATGAGGGTGTGAGTCAACTCCACGAGGCGCCACTGGGGTTTTTGCTGTACCGCGTTATGGCGGCGCTGCGGCCCCAGGTGGCCGCGGAGCTCAAGCCGCTGGGCCTCACCCCGCCCGAGTTCGTGTGCATGCGGATCCTGGCCCATCGCCCCGGGCTCAGCAGCGCCGAACTGGCCCGCGGCACCAACGTCTCGGCGCAGGCGGCCAACCAGGTGCTGCACGCCCTCGAGGAACGCGGCGCCCTGACCCGCCCGGCGTCGACACCGTCGGGCCGGGCGATGCCCGCCCAGCTCACCCGCCGCGGCAAGGCCCTGCTCAAACGGGCGGACGCCGCGGTCCGCTCGGCCGATCAGCGCGTGCTGGGCGGGCTCACCGCCGACGAGCAGCGCCAGCTCAAGCAACTGCTTTACGCGGCGGGAACCCGCACGGCGGAGGGCTGCGAGACGGATTCGCCCCGCTAGCAGCGGTTAATCCGCGAAAACGCAGGGCGACGCACCGCCGCGCGAGATGCATACCGCCCCCGGTGCGTGGTTTTATAACACCGTTTGCGAAAGTTGCCTCGGGGAAGATCACGCCGGGCCGCAGGTGCCGGCTTTTTAGCGATTGGGTGGTAAGCAGATGGATCGTCGCAGCATGTTGTTGACCACGGGGCTGAGCATGCTGGCGGCCGTGGCCGCGTCCCCCCTCCCAAAGGCGCTGGCCAACCCGTCGCTGCCGGCACCGCCGAAGGCGCCGTCGGCGGGTAGCGGCGGCTACCTCTTCGCCGACGATTTCGACGGCCCGGCGGGCTCGGCTCCGGATCCGGCCAAGTGGACGGTGCAGACCTGGCAGGACGACGTGTTCCCGCCGGTCGCGGGGATCTACCGCGACGACCGCCGCAACGTGTTCCAGGACGGCAACTCCAACCTCGTGCTGCGTGCCACCCAGGAAGGCGACACCTACTACGGCGCCAAACTGCGGGGGAACTTCCACAGCATGATCAACCAGACCTGGGAAGCGAAGATCAAGCTGAACTGTCTGGAACCCGGCCTGTGGTCGGCGTTCTGGGGTGTCAACGAGGATCCGCTGCCCGACGGCGAGGTCGACCTTTTCGAGTGGTACGGCAACGGCTCCTGGCCCCCGGGAACCACCGTCCACGCCGCGTCCAACGGGAAAACCTGGGAAGGGAAGTCGATTCCCGGGCTGGTCGACGGCGGCTGGCATACGTGGCAAATGCATTGGGGTGAAAACGGATTCCAGTTCTCGCGCGACGGGTCGCAGTACTTCACCGTTCCCAACAAGCCCATCCATGTGCACGGCGGCGCCCCTGACGACTTCCGGTGGCCGTTCAACAACCCCGGCTACTGGATGACCCCGATGTTCACGCTGGCGGTCGGCGGCGTGGGCGCGGGCGATCCTGCCGCGGCGACCTACCCGGCCGACATGCTCGTCGACTACATCCGCATCTGGTGACTATCGTTCCGCTTTGAGCACCTGAACCAGGTTGAACTGCCAGCGCTCGACCAGCCGGAAGCCCAGGTCGTGCGGGACCGCGAAGGCAGGGGTCGGCCCGTAGACCGGGCCCGGGGGAATCGCCGGGCCCTGCTCATGGGCGGGCACCGCGGGGTCGGCCTGGGTGATGATCCACACGACGCCGCACTGGCTCAACGGCCTGGCCACGACCTCCGGGATGAGGTTGGTGTCGAACACGTCCCGGCGGTCCGTCGCCCGTTGCCACAGCGTGAGGTCGACCAGTTTGCGGTAGGCATCCGGGCGCGCCGCCATCAGCGGGCGCATCGGTGCCGGCATGAACGTCACCGTGTCGTTCACCAGCAGGCAATTGCCCGGCGCCGCCTTGGCGGTGATCAGGTCGGCCACCTGGCTGTAGTCCATCCCATACTTGGCATACGGGTTGTGTTGCGCCCGAACGTAGTTCGGCACCGCGGCGACCGCGAAAAGGGTTACCAGCGCCGCCGCCGCCCACGGCCTGGCGGTCACGGCGGCGGTGCAGACGCCCAGGATCAGCGCCATCGCCGGCGCGGTGAAGGACAAGTACCGCGGCGTGTAGATCGGGTGGGCCAGCGCCGAGAAGAGCACGATCAGGGCGGTCGGTATCGCCAGCCACCCGATCGCGATGGTCAACAGCTGCCGGTCTCCGCGCGCCAACCGCGCGGATCCGCTGAGCCACAAAACAATAGCCGCGGCCATTACCAGCGCCGAGAGAACCGCGAACGGCGGGCTCCGCTCGAAGTACTGCTGGATCACCACGTCTTCGATCGTCCGGTGCCCGATCGTCGGCACCCACTTGATCTGGGGCGATTGCCGGGCGACCGCCGCCAAAAACGGCGCCAGGACGCCCACCGCCACTGCCGAGGTAATGACGAAGCGCGGCAATACCTTTCGCGTCCGCGCGAAGGCCGCGATGTAGACCAGGTGCGCCAACACCAGCAGCGCCAGGTACGCGTCGAGCAAGATCGACGCCGCCAGGGCTACGCCGTACGACAGCCACGACCAGGCGCCGTTTCGGCGCGCTGCGACAACCAGCAGCACGGTTATCCACACGGCGGCCATCATGGAAAGGGCGTAGGGCCGCGCCTCGACGCCCGCCCACGTCGTGCGGGGCAGGACCCCGCAGAGGACCCCGGATGCCACCGCCACGGTGCGCGACGAGAACTGCCCGCCCAGGACCACCACCCCGGCCGCGGCGCCGCCGACCGCCAGGCCGCTCGGCGCGCGCGACCAGAACTCGGTGTGCGGAAAGACCTGGAACCAGCCGTGCATGAACAGGTAGTACAGGCCGTGCACCGCGTCGACGTTGCCCAGCATCTGCCACAGCTGGCCGAGGGATCGGCTGTAGGAGGCCGAAATGGTCGCGGCCTCGTCGTACCAGAAAGACGGGCGGGCCGCACCGGCCAAACTTATTGCGGCCGCGAGGAGTCCGACGAACAACGGGTCGAACGCGCCACGGCGCCGTCCTGACTCGCGGGTATCGGAGGCGCTCACCGTTCGCTATGTTGCCAGACGCGGCGCGGCGCCCTTAGCCGTTGTTCAGGTACAGGTACCACAGCCCGTCTGCGCCCTCGCGGCACGCGTAGTGGGTGTAGCGCCCGTTGTCGTACTCGATCTCGACATGCGGGCCGTCGACGAGGCACGCGGCCTCGGTCGAGTAGACGCCCTCGACCTGAACCTCGTCGGCGTTGGCCACCCCCACCGCGGTGGTCAGCAGCCCGCCCAACGCCAGGAACCCGGCGGCGATCAACGTCCTCATCTGGATTTCCCCTCGATCTCGGTGCCGCGACTATAGGCCTCTACCGGGGCACACCGACCGGAAACGACCTTGCTCATCAATCGTCGTTCGAACGTATGATCGATCAATGGGCGACCTCGCGTCGATCGGATACAACGGGCAGCCGGTCCGCGACCCGTTCCGCGTGGTGCGCCCGCCGATCGCGGTACTGATCGACCTGACCGTGCTCTTCCCGCGCGAGCCGCATCGCTCGGGTCGCTATCAACCCAACGGCCTGCAGTTGCACAAGGTTGTCGAGGGGCGGCTGAGCTGCTGGGGCATCTGCGAACAGGGCGACTGGTGGGGGCTGGTGACCTATCCGATCGCCTACGGCTCCAAGCGGAAAACCGTCACGCATTGGATACCCGCCTGGACGCTGCGCCGGAAAGGCTAGCAGTGCGATGATTGCTGCCCGTGACAGGCAACTTGGCGTCCGCACTGACCAAGCTCATTCCGCTCGGTCTGGTCATCGCGCTCTCACCGATCACGGTCATCCCGGCGGTGCTGGTGTTGCACGCGCCGCGGCCGCGGCCGGCCAGCCTCGCCTTCCTCGGCGGCTGGCTGGTGGGCATGGGCGCCCTCACCGCGGCGTTCGTCGGGGCCTCCGATCTGCTGGGCGATCTGCACCAGACACCGCCGAAGTGGGCCTCGTGGCTGCGCGTGGTGCTGGGGGCGGCGCTCATCGTGTTCGGCATCGTCCGCTGGCTGACCCGGCATCGCCAGGGCAAGAGCCCGGCCTGGATGCGTTCGTTTTCCAAAATGACCCCGCTGCGCGCCGGCGTGACCGGGGTGGTGCTCACGGTGGTGCGCCTCGAGGTGCTGATCCTGTGCGCGGTCGCCGGCCTGGCGATCGGCACGGGCGGCCTGGGCATAGCCGCCGGCTGGACCGCCGGGGCCGTGTTCGTCGCCGCGTCCTCGTCGACGGTCGCCGCGCCGATCCTCGCCTACGTCGGCTCCGGCGGCCGCCTCGATGACGCGCTGGAACGGCTCAAGGAGTGGATGGAGCAGAACCACGCCGCCATGCTCGCGGTGATCCTCGTTCTCATCGGTTTGTTGGTGCTTTACAACGGAATTCACGCGCTGTAGGAGCCGGGCACGCTAGATTGCTGCCCATGGCAGGAAGCTGGGTTACCGTCGCGACCGGGCTGATTCCGCTTGGGCTGGTCATCTCGCTCTCGCCGCTCACGATCATCCCCGCTGTGCTGGTCCTGCAGGCGCCGCGGGCCCGCCCGAGCAGCCTCGCCTTCCTCGCCGGCTGGGTGCTGGGCATCGCCGCGCTGACGGCGCTGTCGGTCGCCGCGTCCGGCCTGCTCGGCGGGCTGGACAAGTCGCCACCGAGGTGGTCGTCCTGGCTGCGGGTGGTCCTCGGGTCGGCGCTGATCATTTACGGCATCTTCAAGTGGTTCACCCGGCAGGGCCACAGCGAGTCGCCGGCCTGGATGCGCACATTCGACACGATCACGCCGGCCCGCGCGGGGCTGACGGGGGCGGCGCTGGCGGTGGTGCGGCCGGACGTTTCGCTGATCTGCGTGCCCGCGGGTTTAGGCATCGGCACCAGCGGACTCGGCGCCGCCGGTGACTGGTTGGCCGCCGCGTTCTTCGTCGTCGTCGCGGCGTCGAGCGTGGCGATCCCGATCCTCGCGTACGCGGCGGCCGGTCAGCGCCTCGACCCGACCCTGGCGCGGGTCAAGGAATGGATGGACAAGAACAACGCCGCCCTGCTGGCGGCGCTGTTGGTCGTGATCGGTGCGATGGTGCTGTCCCACGGGATTCGCGCGCTGTATCACCTGTAGCCGCCGTCGGACAGGCCGGCGTCCTCCTCGAGCCTGTTCGTCTTGCCGAACGCCAACTCGCGCACCAGTTCCCAGCCGTAGCCGCCGAGCATGCCCAGGTAGCCCTTCGCCGCCCACTGCCGGCAGTGCCGCTCCTCGTGGTGCAGCACCCGGTCCAGATCGGGGCTGCCCCGAACGATCCAGCGCAGCCGCTCCGCCGGATCGCTGAGCGGGCCGCCGTTGACCATGAAGATGTCGCCCCAGGTGGTGCCGCCCCGCCGGCTGAACTGTCGCTGCAACCAATTGCCGCCCACGCCCATCAGGATGCCGTTCGGGGTCGTTACCAGGCGCCCGCCGTTGCGGTGGACGAACCGGACGTCGCGCGAGTAACTCCAGCGATTTGCGTTCTGCCGCTTGATGATCCGCGCCACCTCCGCGGCGCAGTACGGCGTCTCGGGAAAATCCGCGGGCCGCCGGCCCGCCTTGCCGTAGTCCGTCCCCGCGTTCAGGACATAGGTCAGCAGCGTCGCCGCGCGCGCGTCGTCGCCGCTGATCCCCGGCGGCAACAGGAAGAAGGACTTGCCGTGCGCGTCCGTGATCTCCTCGGCCTGCCCGAGGATCGCAAAGCTCTCCGCCGTGATGGCGTGCCGACGGGCAATCTCCGCGACGGCGTCCCCGGGCACGCCGCGGCGCCCGGCGTTTTCCCGCCACGCCTGCCAGTAGCCGTTTGCCCGCACGCTTGCCAATTTAGGGTGGAGTCGATGAACAGGCTGCCCTGGCAACGCCCCCGCGGCGTCACACAGATCACCCGCGGACTGGGCACCCTCGATCGGGAGCTGTTCGAGACGATCGCCGAGACGCCCACCCCGCTGCTGGACACGCTCATGCCACCGCTGACCCGGGCGGCCGACCACTCCAAGCTGTGGTTCGTGATCGCCGCGGCGATGCTGTCGTCGGGCAAACCGTCCGCGCAGCGCGGCGCGACCCGCGGCGTCGTCACCCTCGGCGCCACCAGCCTGATCACCAACCAGGTCGCCAAGCGAATCCGACGGCGCCCGCGGCCCGTCTACGAGTCGGTGCCCCTGGTCAGGCGGGTGCGCCGCCGCCCGGCATCCAACTCGCTGCCGTCGGGACACTCGGCCAGCGCCGCGGCGTTTGCCGTCGGGGTGGGCCTGGAGAACCCGCCGCTGGGCTTCGTCCTGGCGTTGCTGGCCGGCATGGTCGGGCTGTCGCGGGTGGCCACGGGCGCGCACTACCCCGGCGACGTCCTCGCCGGATTCGGCATCGGCGCGGGCCTCGCGGTGCTGGGCGGCCGGCTCGTCCCGCCGATCGTCGAAACCACGCTGCCCCGGACCGAACCGCTGCTCGTCGACACCCCGCAGCGCCCCGACGGCTCCGGCGTCGTCCTGGTCATCAACCCGTCGTCGGGGAGCGGCACCGGCGCCCGCATCGTCGACGAGGTCCGCGCCGAACTACCCAAGGCCGAGATCGTCGAATTGGGACCCGACGAGGATCCCGAGCCTGCGCTGCGGAGCGCGGCCGAGCGCGCCGAGGTGTTGGCGGTCGGCGGCGGCGACGGCACCGTGGCGGCCGCGGCGTCGGTCGCGATCGACGCGGGACTCCCTCTGGCGGTCTTCCCCGGCGGCACGTTCAACCATTTCGCGAAGGACATCGGCTGCGACACGGTGGCCAAGACGGTGGACGCGATCCGGCGCGGCAGCGTGTTCCGCGTAGACCTGGTGTGCCTCAACGAATCTCGGATGGTGCTCAACACCGCGAGCATTGGCGCCTACCCGAAGTTCGTGCAGCGGCGCGAGAAGCTGGAGAAGCGCGTCGGCAAGCCGGTGGCCAGCTTCTACGCGCTGCTGCGCACGTTGCGCACCGACCGGCCCGTCACCATCCGCTACGACAACAAGACCCTGCAGACGTCACTGTTGTTTCTCGGCAACTCGGTGTATCTGCCGAGCGGATTCGCGCCGTCCCGTCGCACCCGGATGGACGACGGCCTGATCGACGTGCGCATCCTGGAAACCGGTCGCCCGTGGGCGCGGACCAGGATCCTGACCGCGCTGGCATTGGGACGCCTGCCCCGTAGCCCGCTCTACCACGAGCTGCAGGTGCCGGAGTTCAGCTTCTCGACCGTCGACGGCCCGACGGTCATCGCCCACGACGGCGAGGTCGGCGAGCGATACGACCACGCGAGGTTCAGCGCGAAATACCGGGTCCTGTCGGTGTTTCGGCCGCCGCCAACCGTTTAACAGCGCCGACACAGTTCCTGCGTAGCTCCGCCTCAGTGATCGGGTGTTGGCTCTTAGCGTTGCTGCGATGACCGCTGAAACTTGGGATCGGTAGGCCGGGCAAGCGATACACGATTTTGGCATTCGGCGACTATGGGCGGTCGCCGCGTCGGTCGGAGGTCGGATGTCCTTTGTAATCGCGGTTCCGGAGTATGTGACGGCGGCGGCCTCCGATCTGGCGAATGTGGGTTCGACGATCAGCGCGGCCAACGCCGCGGCGGCGGCCCCGACCTCGGCGGTGGCGGCCGCGGGCGCCGACGAGGTGTCGGCGGCGGTCGCGACGCTGTTCGGCGCGCACGCGCAGGCGTACCAGGCGATGAGCGCCGAGGCGGCGGCGTTTCACCAGCGGTTCGTCGAGCTCCTCAACGCCGGCGCGGCCTCCTACGCTGGCGCCGAGGCCGCGAACGCCAATCCGCTCCAGGGGCTGCTCAACGACATCAACGCGCCCTTCGAGGCGCTGCTGGGCCGCCCGCTGATCGGCGACGGCGCCGACGGCACGCCCGGAACCGGCGCCAACGGCCAGAACGGCGGCCTGTTGTGGGGCAACGGCGGGGCCGGTGGATCCGGCGGGCCCGGGCAGAACGGCGGCAGCGGCGGCAGCGGCGGGTTCTTGTTCGGCAACGGCGGCCGCGGCGGCAATGGTGGAAACGCGATCGGCGCCGGCGTGGCCGGCTTCGGCGGCAACGGCGGCAGCGCCGTCGGACTTTTCGGCAACGGGGGCGGCGGCGGGACTGGCGGTATCAGCGTCAACGGCGTCGGCGGCGACGGCGGCTTCGGCGGGAACGGCGGCTTCCTGATTGGCAACGGCGGCGTCGGTGGGACCGGTGGCAACGGCTTCGTGGCCGGCTGGGGCGCCGCGGGCGGCAACGGCAGCAGCCTGATCTACGGCCTGGGCGGCGCCGGCGGAGCCGGCGGGTCAAGCCTCAACTTCAGCAACGGGCTCGCGGGCGTCGGCGGTGACGGCGGCAGCGGCGGCGCCCTCTTCAACCTCATCGGCACCGGGGCCGACGGCGGCGCCGGCGGGGCGGCCGTCGGCGCCGGAAACATCGGCGGCCAGGGCGGCCAGGGCGGCAGCGGCAGCGGTCTCGTCTTCGGCCTCGGCGGTCACGGCGGCGCCGGCGGCACCGCCCTGACGCCGGGCGGCACCGGGGGCCCCGGCGGAAGCGGCGGCGACAACGGTTACGTGTTCAGCGACGGTGCCGGCAGCATCTACGCCGGGGGTTCGTTCTTCGGCATCGGCGGAGCCGGCGGCGACGGCGGGGTTGCCCAGGCCGGTGGCCACGGCGGCACCGGCGGGCTCGGCGGCCTCGGCGGTCTGCTCTTCGGCCTCGGCGGCCACGGCGGCAACGGCTACGGCGCGGCGGGCTTGGCCTTCGGCGGCAACGGCAGCCAGGGCGGCTACGGCGGCCTGCTCTTCGGCATCGGCGGCGCGGGCGGCAACGGCGGCTTCGGGACCGTTCCCGGCGTCGGGGGACAAGGCGGCTTCGGTGGGTATTACCTGTTCGGCCCGAACGGGGCTAACGGGTTACCCGGGTGATTTGCGGTCGATCTACTTGAAGAGGCCTTGCACAATTGCCGTGGCAATGGCGTTGGCTAATGAGTTGATAATCGGGTCGAGAATTGGCGCAAACAAAAAGAACAAGAAACGGCCTATTAGGTTCTGCAGATCGACCAGAAGCTGATTGAACCACTGGACCACGGGGTTGGCGGCGGCGACGGCAGCGCCGGCGGCCGCGCCCGCGACCGAGCCCAGGGGCTGCATCACCGCGGCGTTGGCCGCCTCTGCGGCGGTGTAGGCCCCCGCGCCGGCCTCCAAGTTCTGCGTGAACTGCTGATGAAACGCCTCAACTTGCCCGGCGAGCGCCTGGTACTCCGCGCCATGCGCGGAGAGCAACTGCGCCACAGCGGCCGATACCTGGTCGGCGGCAGCGGCAGGCACCGTGGCGGTCGAGGGAGCGGCGGCGGAGTTGGCGGCGCTCAGCGTCGAGCCGATGTTCGCCAAATCCGTTGCGGCCGTGCTAATTAGCTCCGGCGCCGCGATCAAGCCCGACACTACCGTCCTCCTAGCGCCTCATCGAGCCATTCGAGATTGCAAAAGTATCGCCCGAAACCGGTGATTTTCACAAGTGGCCTCCTGCATTTACCCGGGCGGCAAGAAATCACCGGTGCCACATTCACCCTTACCTGCTAGCCGGTTCCGAAATGGTGGTTCCGCTCTCCCAGTCGGGCGCGCAGATCTTCCTCGAAGGAGACGACCGCGGGGTTGAGCCGCTCGGCCCGCAGCCGCTCCAGATTCGGGTAACCGGCGGCGCGCTCGGCGTCCCACTCGTCGGCGAACCTGCCCGACTCGATGTCACTGAGCACTTCGCGCATCACTCGCGGGACGTCGAGGCCGTCGTAGCGATCCGCACGTGACATCTGGCCGTACTGACTGGTCGGTGAGTGGTAGCGCATCTGGCTGGCGTAGCCCTCGAGCCGCAGCAACCGGTAGCTGCGTTCGACCTCGCCCGAGAGCACGAGTTCGGTGATGATCGCCTCCAGCGGGATGCCGGCCCGGGACATCAGCTCGACGAAACTCTTCGAGACCCGGCCCAGGGCCGGGGCGAGCACCTGTTCCACCGCGAGATCCAGCACGGCCTCCTGACGCGGCGTCATCTCGATGGCGCCCTGGCGCAGGCCGCCGATCGCGCGTCCGACGGCCAGCGTGCGGGCGAGCGCCGTCCCGGAGTTGTCCTTCTGCACGCCGAGCGCGGTGATGAATCCGACGCCCTCCAAGTAGCACTCGCGCACCTCGGGACCCAGCATCCGGGGGGCGACCATGCCGATGTCGCAATCGGGGTCGATCCGGCCGAAGGCCGCCACGTATCCCGACGCCAGGACCCATAGCGCGCCCGGCTCAGGGGTGATGGGCAACTCGGGGATGACGTCGTCGGGGATGAGAGTGCAGATCAGGTCGCATGCGCTCGCCGCCTCGATCTCGCCGGGCCGGAAGCCGTCGGCCTCGGCCTGCTCCCGAGACGCGTCGGCGCGGGCGAAGACGTCCACCGCGAGGCCCGAGTCGCGCAGGTTGAGGGCCCAGGAGCGGCCCTGATTGCCGTACCCGACGACGGCAATCCGCTGTCCGTCCAGCACCGAGAGGTCAGCGTCGGACTCGTAGTAGATCGTCGTCATCGCGGGTCCTCTCTGCCTGTGCCCATCCTCCAAGATGATGCGCTCAAACTATTGGGCTTGAAAACTTTGCTTTTCAAAACTCTGGGATTGTGGTACTTTCGTCCTGTTTCTCACCGGGGGCTAGACGAATACCGGTGGGAGGCCATCGATGTCGTTTCTGTTCGCGGCGCCGGACATGCTGACCGACGCGGCACGAAATCTGGCGAGCGTCGGCTCCACGATCAGTGCCGCCAACACGGCGGCCGCAGCGTCGACGGCGGGCGTGCTGGCGCCCGCCGCGGACCAGATTTCGGCGGCCGTTGCCGCAATTCTTTCCCAGCACGGGTCGGCATATCAGGCGCTGAGCGCGCAGGCGGCGGCGTTTCACGCCGAGTTCGTGCGGGCGCTCGGTGGTGCCGGCGGCACGTATGCGGCGGCCGAGGCGGTGGCCGCCTCCGGATTGGCGGCCGCTCAGCAGGACGTCGAGCAGGAGGTGCTGGCTGCGATCAACGCGCCTACCGAGCTGCTGCTGGGGAGACCGCTGATCGGCAACGGGGCGGACGGGACGGCCGCGAGTCCTAACGGCCGTCCCGGTGGGCTGTTGTTCGGCAACGGTGGCACCGGCTATTCCGCGACGGCCCCAGGGGTGGCCGGCGGGACGGGCGGCGCGGCGGGGTTGGTCGGCAGCGGGGGCGCGGGTGGTACCGGCGGGGCCAACGCGGCCGGCGGGGCCGGCGGTCGCGGTGGATGGCTGTGGGGCACCAACGGGCCCGCCGGCCTCAGCGCATTGGCGAGCGGGACCGTGCCGCTGCAGATGAACGGCGTCTTCGCGACGGTGGGCGTCTCGGTCAACGGCGGGCCGAGCGTGCCCCTGACCGTCGACACCGGATCCAACGGCCTGCTGATCCCCTTCTGGGACATCGGACTTCGGCAGCTCGGCTTGCCCACCCAACTCGGATTCGTCAGCTACGGCGAAGGGGTCGGCTTCATCTACCTAAACTTCAACGCGCCGGTGAATTTCGGGAACGGGCTCCTCACCGCGCCCACCCCGGTCAGCGTCGAAATACTCGAATTGCCACTATCTCTCAACGGCCTCGGGCTCATGCTCACGGGCAATGTTTTCGCCGGGGGAGATGGCATCTTGGGCATCGGATCGAACGCGGTGGGCCCGGCCAGCTCGGTGGTCACGGCATTGCAGGGTCCGCTCAATCAGGGTGTGCTGATCGACGAACCCGGACGGTATCTTCAGTTCGGTCCCAATCCGCTGCCCGGAATCACGGTCACCGGGGCACCGGTCACCGCCTTCGACGTCCAAATCAACGGCGGGCCTTTGCAACAGGTTCTCGCGCTGGTCGATTCCGGCGGCAATCAAGGGTCCATCCCGTCGTCCATCCTGGAGACCGGCCAGACCTCCGGACCGTTGCCGGCGGGGACGACCATCTCGGTCTACACCGACGGCGCCCTGACGCCGCTCTACTCGTACACGACGACCGAGACCAACAGCCCGCAGGTCTTGTCGGGCCAAATGAATACCGGGTTCATGCCCTTCGCGCAGGGGCCGGTGTACATCAGTTACAGCCCCACCGGCGTCGGGACGATGACGTTCGATTTCTGAGCGGGCTGACCGAATGTCAGTATTTCCGTAAAATCGCGTCATGAGGCTTGTCGCGCTCGCCGCGGCACTGATGATCGCGCCAATTCCGCTGGCGTGGATTCCGGCGGCATCGGCCGCATGCCCCGATGCCGAAGTGGTTTTCGCGCGCGGCCGAGAAGAACCGCCCGGTGTCGGCGCAGTCGGCGACGCACTGGTCAATTCGCTGCGGGGCAAGACCCGTATGTCGGTCGGCGTGTACGGGGTCAACTACCCCGCCAACATCAGCACCGGCAGCGGCGCCAACGATATGAGCGCCCACGTCCAATTCATGGCCAAGAATTGCCCGAACACCCGCATGGTGCTCGGCGGCTATTCACTGGGCGCCGAGGTGGCCGACCTTGTCACCGGTGGCCGTTCAGGATTCGGATTCACCAACCCGCTGCCCCCGGGTGTCGATCAGCACGTTGCAGCGGTCGCCCTGTTCGGTAATGGAAGCCACGGAGTCGCGCCCGCCTTCGCCGGTAAGACGATCGACCAGTGCGCGCCGGGCGACCCCATCTGCGGGAGAGGCCTGAATTGGCCGTCGCACCTGCAGCCCTCGTACATCGACTCGGGATTGGTGGATCAGGCCGCCAGCTTCGCCGCCGGCAGGCTCTAGGAGGGCTAGTGGTGGCCCCCGCCTGAGCTGTGGCCGCCGCCGGAGCTGCCGCCCCCGATCGAGCTGCCACCGGAGCTGTGGCCGCCGAGGGAGCCGCCGCCAAGGGAACCGCCTCCGCCGAGGGAGCTGCCGCCGCCGAGGGAGCTGCCGCCGCCGAGGGAGCCGCCGCCGCCAAGGGAGCCGCCGCCGCCGACGGGCCCGCTACCGCCTGGGATTCCGCCACCGCCGACCGGCCCACTGCTGCCCGGGCTCCCGCCGCCGCCGACCGGTCCACTACCGCCGACGGGTCCGCCCCCGACACGAGGCGTGCCACCACCGACCGGTCCGCCGCTCTCGGGCGGCGTGCTGCCGGGGTTGCTATGACCGGGGCCGGTGACGGGTCCGCCGCTCTCGGGTGGCGCACCGTCAGGGTTGCCGTGGCTCGGGCCGGGGCCTGTAACCGGTCCGCCGCTCGCGGGTGGCGTGTCGCCGGGGTTGCCGTGGCTCGGGCCGGGACCGCTGCCCGGTTCGCCGCTTTCGGGAGGCGTATCGCCGGGTGTCCCGTGGCCGGATCCCGGGCCGTTGGCAGGCCCTCCGCCCCCATTGCCG
The DNA here is from genome assembly GCF_002101935.1 of Mycobacterium sp. IEC1808. Lineage (NCBI taxonomy): Bacteria > Bacillati > Actinomycetota > Actinomycetes > Mycobacteriales > Mycobacteriaceae > Mycobacterium > Mycobacterium sp. IEC1808. Next base: position 16,560 of record NZ_LQPV01000035.1, read on the forward strand.
GGGGGCATCCCTTCCGTGCCACCGGGATTGGTGCCCGGCCCGTGGCCCGGCGGAGTTTGGTGGGGTGGCGGCGAGTGCGGCGGCGGGACATGGACGGGCGGCGGCTCGGATGGCGGCGACGGGTGCGGCGGCGCCTCGATGACGGGCGGGCTCGCTGGTGGGTCGGGGAACCAAAGCTGCGGAAGGGGGCGCGGCGCTATCGGCGGGACCACGACGACGGGAAACGGCACGGCCGGCGCGACCGGAACGGGAGCCGCGGGGACCGGAGCCGGCGGAAGCAGGGCCGCGGGCGGAGGAGCCGCAGGAGCCGCGGGGGCCGGGACCGGCGCTGCCGGCGCCGAACCCGCGGACAGAGTCAACGGCTTGGGTGCCTCCGCCTTGGTGGCCGCCACTTGCCAAGGCGCAGGCGCGAATACGTGCTCCGCTGGGGCAAGGAGATTTTGGAGCGGCGCGGGCAGCATGCCGACGGTCGTGTGGACGCCCACCGACAGTGCTATTTCTAGTGCCATCGCCGCGCTGATCGCGGCGACCGCCACCACGCTGCCGACCAGCAGGCCTGGCCGGGAACGGGGCTCGCTTTCATCCTGATCGCCGGCCGCCATGACGACGGTCGGAGCGTTCGCCTCGTCGTCTTCGACTGCGCTATAAGCGAATTCGTCGTCGCCCGGCTCCGCATGGGAGACGCGCAGATATTCGGGCAGGGTGCTTGAGTCGAGCGCGCCCGTGCCCGGGTCTTGCGCGTAGGCCAGCGCGGCGGTCGACGACGCAAACAACGGCGCATTCGCGGATGCCAGGGCCGCCCCGCGGGCCAGCGCCGTCTCCGGCTCTTCCGGCGTGTTCACGCTAAGCGGCGTCGCCTCTTCCAGCCACGGCTTGATCGGGGCGACATCGACATTGGAGCCGACCACGAATACGCCGTCTGGGCCGTCGGGCAGCTCGACGAGACCGGCAACCATCTCCATCAGCTTCGCGGTTGCGCACTCTCCGGACGCGTCATCCAACCGCTCTTTGTGGACATCGGCGACGGACCCGTCGGCGGTCTCGACGATGGCCAGCGTCGCGGTGTCGGGCTCCACGAAAAGCATTGCGGTGCGCTCGTAACCCATTGCGCCACCGACGGATTGGGTCAACGATGCCGCGGCCAGAAACGTCGACACCAGCATGACGTTCTCGAGCTTGTGGGCGGCCAGCGCGTCGCGCACCGCCCTCGCTTCGAGTTGGTCGGTGCAGGCCACCCCGACGGCGGACAATTCGATGCCGGCACCGACCGCGTCCTCGCGGGTGCCCAGAATGGCGGCGATCGCTCGATCGGACGCGCTGACGGTGGGCGAATCGTCGGCGGCGGTGACGGCGAAATCTTTCTCGTCTACCGTTGCGCCATTGGCGTTTTCGCCTTGCAGCAGCACCATCTGAACCGAGTCTGGCGCCAGCGAGACTCCGAGTACGATTTCCACGACGCACGCCTCCCAGCATCTTGGCGGCCGGTCACCGATGGGCGGAGGAGAGACCACACGGACCGCTGACCGATCGTCGCTCGGAAAGCTGTATCGAAATCTTGGCGAAGCTGTGTAGGGCTTAAGAACCTCCAGCTTGGCGGGCTAGGGTCGGCTCGTGCGCAGGACCATCGACTGGGACGGCGACGCGGTCACGATCATCGACCAGACCGCGTTGCCGGCCGACTATCGCGAGCTCACCCTGCGCACCGTCGACGAGCTGATCGACGCGATCCGCCGCCTGGCCGTGCGCGGCGCCCCCGCGCTGGGCGCGGCGGGCGCGCTCGGCGTCGTGCTCGCGGTCCGCGAGGGAGGCGACGTTCGGGCGTCGGCCGAACGAGTCGCCAAGGCGCGACCGACGGCGGTCAACCTCAGCTGGGGAGTCGAGCGCGCGCTCGACAAGCTCGACGCGGGCGCCGACGCCGTGCTCGCCGAGGCGCTGGACATCCTCGACGAGGACGAACGCCTCAACCGCGCCGCATCGGCTCACGCCGCCGAAATTGTCTTGGAATTGTGCGATCGCCGCCCGCTGCGTCTGCTCAGCCACTGCAACGCCGGTCACCTCGCGACCGTGGCCTGGGGCAGTGCGCTCGGCGTCGTCTGGCACCTGCACGAGCGCGGGCTGGTCGAGTCGGTGCTGGTCGACGAGACGCGCCCGCTGCTGCAGGGCGCCCGGCTCACGGCGTGGGAGCTGGCGCAGGCCGGCGTGCCCTACCGGGTGCAGCCAGACAGCGCCGCCGCGGCCGCGATGGCGCGGGGCCTCGTCGACTGCGTGCTCGTCGGCGCCGATCGGATCGCGGCCAACGGCGACATCGCCAACAAGATCGGCACCTACGGCCTGGCCATCGCGGCGCGCCATCACGACGTTCCGGTTGTCGTGGTCGCCCCGTCGTCCACTATCGACGCGTCGCTGCCCACCGGCGCCGAGATCGCCATCGAGGAACGCGCGCCCGACGAACTCCGGACGTTCGCCGGCACCCCCATCGCCCCGCCGGACGCTGGCGTCTACAACCCGGCCTTCGACGTGACGCCGGCCGAGCTCATCACCGCGGTCGTCACCGAGCGGGGCCCGTATCGGCCGAGCGGCGGCCAACGTCACCAATAGGACAAGATGCTTTCGATGCGGGCTCAACACGGCGGTGAGCCACTAGGACATCAGGTCGCCTACGGCATGCATGCGCGGGTGAAAAGAAGGTCCGCTACCGTGACCGCTATGCAGCTCGCAGCGACCGAATTACCATCGGGATTTTGGAGTTACGTCCACAGAGACGATGAGGCAGAGCGTGGACGCATCCTGCGTCTCTGTGAATTAATAAGGGACGAATTCGCACTTCTCACCGGGCGGGATTTAGAGCTATTCACCGACCGAGAGGAGATCGCTTGGGGGCACAAGTGGCGAGAGACAATCGACGGTGCTCTTGCCGATACGACATTTTTCATTGCGATTGTCACTCCGCGGTATATTGCAAGCACAGAATGCCGTCGCGAGCTCCTATCATTTAGTCAGAATGTCAAAGCCCGCGGCGTTCCTGAGTTGCTTTTTCCAATACTTTACGTTGACATAGAGGGCTTGGACGAGAATTCTGACGATGAAGTCAAGGCGGCCATCGCACAGACTCAGTACGTCTCATTCGTCGAGTTGCGTCTAGAAGATGAACACAGCGGTCGTTACCGCGCAGCTGTAAACAAGATGGCCGCGCGACTGGTTGACATCGCCAACGAAGTGGCGCAGAAGGCGCAAGAGTCGCGCGAACATGCTGAATATGTTGCGCCTGAGCGTCCTCGGCGGTCACCAGGGAGCGAAGCGGAGGAGGATGCACCCGGCTTCCTTGACGCGATGGGCGAAGTAGAGCAACTCGTGCCGCGATGGCAGGAAACGGTTGAAAACTTCAGCACCTTGATGGAACAAATCGGAAAAATAACTCAAGACCACACGCCTCAGATGCAGAATGCGGCCAAGCGCGGTAGCGCAGCCCAGATTGTAGTAGCTGACCGATATGCAAAAGCTCTTCAACCTGCAGCAGAAGAATTCCGGTCAAACGCCGTGCAATACATGGAACAGACCCTCGCAATAAGCCAAAATATGATTGTGATCTTGGATCAGATTACAAAAAACTCGAACGCCCTCGACGAAGACACCGCCAATTTCCTCTCCCAGATTTTGGGGCTTGTCGAGGCGGGGGAAAGATCGGCCGTGGCCGTCAAGGAATTTCAGCAGTCTGTTCGCGGCGTGTACGGGATGAGCCGCGCTGTTCGGCGACCACTTCAGATTATCAACGAGGGGGCGCAAAGTTACCTTGATGCGCAGTCCCTGCTGGACGACTGGAAGCGCCGCATACAAGATGTCTTCGGCTTTCAACCTCGAAGTGAGGACACAACAGATAACTAGGCGGGACCGTGTACAGGGCGGGGGTGGGCGCAAATATCTCCGCAGCGCACGATCCTTTGGGGCACATGCATTGCGCAGCAGGTTTTCGAAATATCTGAAGCATCGTGTTCGTCCCCTACAAGCCACACCCTAGAGGGGGTGTGTGGGCCGACGCCGGATAAACTGCGCTAGTGCTCGTCCCGAGCCATACAACGTCCGGACGGCACTCGCCGAGATTGCCGATGCAAGCGGTCAACGGCAACTTGGAACCGATGACGGATCGAACCCGCGTTTTCAGGCTTGGGGAAGTCGATTCTATGCGTTCACCGGCATTCCCGGGACTGTCGTTAGCGCTGCAGTCGTGAGATTATCGCCCTGACACCGGATCCAACCGAGTGTTAATGGCCCACCCCACATGTTTCGGAGGTTAAGCAATGGCCGAAGGGAACTCGACTTCCACGCTCACACTGGTAGTGGCTTCCGAAGAGCAGGTTACTCGGGAGCTAGAGCCTGGCGAATCCGAAGAACAAGGCTTCGTAGAATGGACCCGCCGCAAGCTAGCCCGAAAGCAGGAAGTACAACTAGACGAGGTCAAAAAACAGCTCAATGAAATCCAAGGCCAACTCGATTCTTTGCTTGCGAGTCTTCCCAATCCTAAAGATGGGCCATTCCGGCTTAACGAAGTAGAAGTGGGGCTATCCATTTCCGCTGAGGGCGGTATTGGAATCGCGACCGTGGGCGGAGAGATTTCCCTTTCATTGACATTTGCGCGAAAGGAATGATTCATGGCGACCGTCAGCGAACCACCTCGCCCGCGTGGCGGATTACTCCGCAGGTTGTCAGGGCTTCGCTTAAGCCGCAATACCTTGGTAGCGATATTCTTGGAGAATTGGATGACAACCGTTCGGGGACAACGTCTCGGACGTGGGTTCGGGTTAGTCGAGGAAATTAGTAATCAAGACTTAGTTGACGCTGTTCCCAACTTCGATCCACCGTCATTGATCCTCCCATCCAGCGCTCAAGATTCACAGGAAAACTATTCTGATTTTGAAGAGGGCCTAAGCGAGCAACGTAAACGCGTTTCACGCTGGGCGGCAGCTATCACAAGCTCTTCTGCATTCGTCGACAGATTGGCCAAGATTAGGTCTAGACCATCATTCACCGCCGTCAGCCTGGTTTCGACAAACGAAGGTGTAAAGCTGGCGGTCGTCGATTACTACCCGCCGGGCCGATTGCTCATAGCTCCCGGCCCATCCGAGTTGCTTGTCGGTGGCGCTACCTTCCCGACCTTTGCGCGCCCTTTTATTCCTGAGCCACATTCTGCAGCCAGGACTCAAGACGGGCACTGCTGGGTAGAACTGGTCTCGGAGCACGCCATTCTTACCGCGAGGCATGTCGTGAAGCCGCGCGGCGCGGCGATCGGCAGCAGGGTATATATAAACAGCAGGCGGGTCAGAGTTTGGGGAGAACTGCTTCAAACAAGCAAGATTATGGATGCTGCTATTGTGAAGGTTGATAATTCAAACTCTGGCGGCGTGAGCGATTATCCTTATTCGCGCTATCCTGGATTCAAACCCGTGCGATTTATTAATGGGCGCCCGCCCGTCGGAGGCTTTTTAGAAGCCGAAATAGTCGGAATGACGGGATTTACCGGCCGTCTCTGGTACAAAGGAACTGGTGGACGCGAGCCTCTAGCAGCAGCGCGGATGACACTCAGCCGGTCTCTGCGTCCTGGTGATTCCGGATGTCTTGTCATCGATATTGAGAGTGAGCCATACGGGCATACACACCCCTATCTTATTTATCAAGGCGCACATAATCTTGGTCACGGACGAGAAGGCTACGGTCTATTTATAGCTCAAGTCGCAAATGAATGGTCACTTTCGACTTGCTCTCTCGCCTAGAACATAGAAATGTTTCGAGATAATGAAACATCCAATTAATCAGCTGCTCTGAGCGTCCCCGCTGCGACGTGGAACGCCGCCGTAGACCTTTTCTTGGCAGCATGGTTTGATATAGCGTCTTAGAGTCCGATTCATTTTGGCAGATCCGAGCATCGCGGGTTTGCAGTTAGTGCAAAGCGATTGGGAGTTGAATGCCAGATTTAGTCATTCTTTTGCACCAAGTGCCGCCTTTTTCGGCCGCTCAGCTTCTTGCCGTGAACAGAGCACGGCGTGTGATCGTGTGCTATGCCCCCGGCGATCTGGTCGCAGGGGGACGAGCAGGCACCGAGCATTCGATGAGCTGTCAATCCACCCTTTCGTCTTGGCTGTGGCGATGGCGCGAGATACCCGACGGCATAATCGCGACGTCACGTGTACGCGGGTACTGCGGGGCTACCGGGCGAGTCGCAGCGCTGGCGCCGAACGGTATATGCCCTGGTCGGAATGGAGCCGATGACGGGAATCGAACCCGCGTATTCAGCTTGGGAAGCTGATGTTCTGCCATTGAACTACATCGGCGTGGTCGCTGTGAGCTGCGCAGAGCTTTACAGCGGTGACAGTCTAGCGGCTCAGTGACAGGCCGCTGCACAAACTCGGCTCGAAAACAGCCTTGAGCGCGTCTGCTTGGATGTGCGCGTACCACCGCACCGTCGAGGTGGGGCCGCTGCGGCTGATCTGCGCGCGTCGGCGACCCCAACGCACACGACGTACTGCCAGTGGCCAGTGGCCGACGGAGAAGGTTGCCAACCGGCGCGCGGAAGCTGAGTTCAGGACTTGTGCTTGTCGGGGCAGTACTCCGCGGTCGCAGCGAGGACGAAGAACTTGGCTTGATTCTGGTCCATCCGCAGTTTCAGTTGGTCGACCTCGTCGTTCTGGGTGTAGCCGGCGGAAAGGTCCTGGCACATCGTGCGGCCCATGGTCCCGGTCTGGGACGCGTTACCAAGGTGAATGCCGTTCGACGCCAGGTAGTTGGTAAATTCTGCGTCCTTATCGTCGGCGTTGGCGACGGCTGCGGGCGCCAGCATCAGGGCCATCGCGGCGCCGAGCATGCATCCACACATCTTCTTGGTCATTTCCCCACCACCTTCAAGGCTCCACATGACACTCGGAACGAGACGGGGCGCCCGAAGCAACGCTTAGAGCTCCCCTGTGTCCTGTAGTTCCCAGCGCCGGGGTCTTATGCTCGCCGGTTCCAAAGTTCAACCAAGCGTTCATCTTTCGTTTCGGCCGAGTTTGTCCACGGCCGGACGGTCAAGCACTCGCAGCAAACCAACCAGCTGGCCACACCGGAGCCGCAGGCTGTCGGGCGCCGGTCGGCCACACAAAGCATCCGGCGAATGGCGCTAATGGCCCTGACCTGCTCTATAGCCATTCGATGTTTATTATTTCGTGATCTGCCCGTAATGTGCTCGGCGTGGGTCGGCATCGGTTAGCCAAGAAGCGACGCAAGTCACACGTGATGCTGGCTGCGCTACTCGCCCCCGCCGCCGTCTTCTTCGCCGCCGCCGGCGACGTCCGCCCTTTAGCCGTCCGCCAAGAGGCCAAGCCCGTTATCGGTGACATTGAGCCGTGCTGCCTACAAATCGTCACGGCCGCAGCGAAAACCTCCGCTAAAGCGCCCGACACCCGCCTGGTCTCGGCGTCGAGGTACCACACCCGGTCCCGCTTCCTGCCCGTCGGGATCGCTCCGGAACAGGGCCTGCAGGTCAGGACGATCTTGGTCGAGCGGGCCATCAGCGTGGCGTTCCCCCAGATCCACCAGATCGGCGGCGTGCGACCGGACCCGCTGCCCTGGCACCCCATGGGTCTGGCCATCGACGTGATGATTCCCGACCCCGGCAGCTCCGAGGGCATCGCGCTGGGGAACGCGATCGTCGCGTACGTGATGAAGAACGCGTCGCGCTTCGGCATCCAGGACGCGATCTGGCGTGGCGTCTACTACACGCCCGGCGGAGCGCAAGCGAGCAGGCTCGGTCACTATGACCACGTCCATGTCACGACCACCGGGGGCGGCTACCCCAAGGGTGGCGAAGAGTACCTCGCCGACTGAAGCTCGGACGACGGCCCGGTAGCAGCGGATAGGCTCAGCGGGTGCTGCTCTCCGATCGCGATCTCCGGGCCGAAATCACGTCCGGCCGCTTGGGCATCGACCCGTACGACGAAACCTTGGTGCAGCCGTCGAGCATCGACGTGCGCCTCGACTGCATGTTTCGGGTGTTCAACAACACCCGCTACACCCACATCGACCCGGCGAAGCAGCAGGACGAGCTGACCAGCCTGGTGCAACCCGTCGACGGGGAGCCTTTCGTGCTGCATCCTGGGGAGTTCGTGCTCGGCTCGACGCTGGAGCTGTTCACCCTGCCCGACGACCTCGCCGGCCGCCTGGAGGGCAAGTCGTCGCTGGGCCGGCTGGGTCTGCTGACCCATTCGACCGCCGGCTTCATCGACCCCGGCTTCAGCGGGCACATCACCCTCGAGCTGTCCAACGTCGCGAACCTTCCGATCACCCTGTGGCCGGGCATGAAGATCGGTCAGCTGTGCATCTTGCGGCTGACGAGTCCGGCGGAACACCCGTACGGCAGCTCCCGCGTAGGGTCGAAGTATCAGGGTCAGCGGGGACCGACGCCGTCGCGCTCGTACCAGAACTTCATAAGGTCTACATAGCTTAGACAGCGTCCCGCCACAGCGTATTTACGCGAAGATGTAGTGGTCCGTGGTTACCGCCCCGCTCGGCCATGGCTTCGCCAGCGATACCTTTTGGAGGGGGTTGTATTGGACATCGTGCTCGGCGTGTCGATGGCACCGGCGTCGATCCAGATGGTCGTCTTGGAAGGCGAAAACGCCGACGGCGCAACGGTAGAAGAGGACGAGTTCGACGTCACGGCTGCCGAAGACCCGGCAACGGCGAGCGCACCCGACCAAGTAGTCGCCGCCATTCTCGGCACCCGCGAAGGCGCGGCCGATGCCGGCCTGGAGCTGTCGGCGATCGGTGTGACGTGGACCGATCAGTTCGAGGCGGCCGCTCTGCGCGATGCGCTGGCCGCCCACAAGATCGAGAACGTCATGCTAGTGTCGGCGTTTCTGGCGGCGGCGGCGCTGGCCCAAAGTGTGGGCGGCGCAGTCGGTTACGAGCGCACCGCGGTGCTGTATGTGGAGCCCGACACCGCGACTCTCGCCGTCGTGGAGACCTCCGACGGTTCCATCGCCGACGTCTACAAGCAACCGATCTACGCCGAGTCCTACGGCGACGCGATCACGCAACTCAGCGGGATGGTCGCCGGGCTGGAAAAGACGGAGCTGGCGCCCGACGGGCTATTCCTGGTCGGCTCGGGCGTCGACATCGCGCCGATCAAGCCGGCGCTGGAGTCGGTGACGTCGCTTGACGTGAGCGCGCCCGAGGAGCCGGAGACCGCGCTGGCCCGCGGTGCCGCCCTGGCCTCGGCGAACGCGCCGTTGTTCGCGTCATCAACCGCGGCGCTGGCCTACGCCCAAGACCCCGGCACAGGCGCCGTCGACCAGTACGCGTTTCCTGAATATCTCAGCGTCGGAACCGAACTCGGCGACGACCTCGCGTACAGCGCCGTGCACGACGACGACGCCGACGCGCCGACCGTCCTCATCGAGAAGCTGTTCGTCCAAGAACAGGAGCAGCCGCGCCGCAGGCCCGTCCTGCTGCTCGGCAGCGGTTTGGCGGTGGTCGGCATCAGCGCGGTGCTGGCGCTGGAAATCGCGCTGGCCATCGGCATCCGCACCACGGGGACCGTGGCGTTGCGGCCCACCCCGGCCCAAAACCTCATCGTCCCAACGCAACAGGCGCCCGCGCCGGTCCAGGCGGCCCCCGCGATGCCGAAGATCAACCTGCCGCAGCCCATGTCGGCGCCCATGCCGTTGAATCCACCCGCGCCCGCACCGCTGCCCGCGGCTCCGATTGCTCCGCCGCCTCCCGCGGCCCCGCCGATCGACCCAGTGGTACCGGTGCCGGTCGTGGTCCCGCCGCCCGTCGCGCCGATTCCGGTGCCGCCGGTCCACGTGCCGATTCCCAACCCGGTCGTTAGCCCGCCGATTATCCAGGCGCCGCGCCTGCCTATACCCCAGCCCGTTGTGCCGCAACCGCCGGTGCACGTCCCGCAGCCGCAATGGCCGGTGCCCGGTAGCGGCACGGTTCCCCATTCGCCGCCGCACCAGTCGCCCGGGGAAAACCCGCTACCCGTCCCGGGCAATGGTCCCGGCGGCGGGCACTTGCCGATACCGGGCAATGGTTCCGGCGGCGGGCACTTGCCGATACCGGGCAATGGTTCCGGCGGCGGTGGTCCCTTCGGCGGCGGTGGTCCCTTCGGCGGCGGTGGTCCCTTCGGCGGCGGTGGTCCCTTCGGCGGCGGTGGTCCCTTTGGCGGCGGCGGTCCGATCCACATCCCCGGCGGAGGCTCAGGCGGGGGTGAGCCCGCCGGACCCGGGCCGTTCGGCGGCGGTGGACCGCTCGGTGGCGGTGGGCCGTTCGGCGGCGGTCACGGCGGTGGCGGTCCGATCGGCGGCGGGCCGTTCGGCGGAGGCGGAGGGCCGTTCGGTGGCGGCGGGCCGTTCGGCGGCGGTCACGGCGGTGGCGGCCCGATCGGTGGCGGCCCGTTCGGTGGCGGCGGTGGCCACGGTGGCGGCGGCTTCGGCGGTGGCGGCGGTAGCGGGCCCTTCGGCGGCGGTGGCCACGGTGGCGGCGGCTTCGGCGGTGGCGGCGGCTTCGGCGGCGGTGGCGGCGGCTTTGGCGGTGGCGGTGGCGGGCACAGTGGCGGCGGGCACCACTAGCCGGCCGGACGTTACGCGCCGTTGCGAATCGGTTAACGCATGCCGAATTGCGCTTAACACCCCGCGGTGGTGCGAGTACGGTCGAAACATCGGGCAAGTCGAAAAACCGCGCTGCCCACGAACCAGAACTCTATAGCGCACAGCTAATCCCGGATTCTCGAGCCCCGCGCGCTGCTGTGGCCGTAAGTCCGTGGTGACTAAGCAAGTAATCGTGTCGTCGACGCATTGTCGTGGCGACACAGCAAACTAGCCGAGGAGATATCTAGCGTTGGTGGGCATCGTGCTTGGCGTCTCGATGGCGCCGACGAACGTCCGCATGGTGCTGGTGGAAGGTGAAGGCGCCGACGGGGCCACCGTCGACGAGGAGAAGTTCGACGTCTGCCTGGACACCCCCGGCTCTGCGGGCCCGTCCACGGCACCCAACCAAGTGGTGTCCGCCATCCTCGGTACCCGCGAGGGCGCGGCCGAGGGCGGCTACCAGCTGCTCTCGACGGGAGTGACGTGGACCGATCACGTCGAGGCCGCCATGCTGCGCGACGCGCTGGCCGCCCACAAGGTCGAGAACGTCATGCTGGTCTCGGCGTTCATGGCCGCGGCCGCGCTCGCCCAGGCCGTGGGCGACGCCACCAACTACGAGCGCACCGCGCTGCTCTTCGTCGAGCCGTATACCGCGACGTTGGCGGTGGTCGACAGCGCGGACGGGTCGATCTGCGACGTGCACCGGCGGGTTCTCGCCGAGGACGAAGACCGGGCCGTTGCCGAGCTCGCCGAGCTGGTTTCCGGTGTGGAGGCGCTGGAAACGCGCCCGGATGGCGTGGTCGTCGTCGGCTCCGGCGTCGACATCCCGCTGATCATGCCGGCGCTGGAGGCCGCGACATCCCTTCAACTGTCGGTCCCCGACGAACCGGAGATGGCCCTGGCACGCGGTGCCGCGCTGGCGTCGGCGAACGCGCCGCTGTTCGCGTCGTCGACCGCGGCCTTGGCCTACGCGCTGGACCCCGGCACCGGCGAGGTCGACCCGTTGGCCCTGGCCGGCCAGTTTCCCGGATTGCTGCCTGCATACCAGCCTGAATACCGCCCCCTTCCGGAGCCCTCCGACGCCAAAGGCAAGCCCAACGTCGCCTACAGCGCGGTGCCGGACGACGATGCCGACGCGGGCACCGCCCTCGGCCTCGACGACGGCACGCAGCGGCGCAAATCCGTTGCGCTGGTCGGCAGCATGCTGGCGGTGGTCTTCATCAGCGCCGTTGTGGTTCTTGAGATTGCGCTCGCGATCAGCATCCGTCCGACCGTTGCGCTGCGGCCCAGCCCGAACGAAAACATCGTCGCCCCGACGCAGCCACCCGCGCCCGCGCCGGTACCCCAGGCCCAGCCGAAGATTCAGGAGCCCGCGCCGGTGGCCGTGCCGCATCCCATCGCCCCGCCCGCCGCCGCGCCGGCGCCCGCGGCGCCGCCGGTCCCGGTTCCCGCGATGCCCCCGCCGGTGTTCGTTCCCGTGCCTCGCGTGCCGGTGCTCGCGCCTCCCGTGCCCCGGCTGGAGGGTGGTCGCGGCCCCTTCGGCGGGGGGCCGGCGCCGCGCGGTCCCTTCGGCGGCGGCCGCGGTCCGTTCGGCTGGCATGGCCCGTTCGGCGGGCATGGCCCCTTCGGTGGTTTCGGTGGTGGCCACGGTTTCGGCGGTGGCCACGGGTTTGGTGGCTTCGGTCACAGGTAACGGTTCGCCGCCGCCGCGCCTGTCCGGCTGCGCGAGCTAGGGTGGCGGACTAGGGGCGGGTGAATCAGATTGTCAGCGAATAAGTTCGGAGAATGGGGGAGCGTGGACGTCGTCCTTGGGGTGTCGTTGGCACCCGAGACGATCCGCATGGTGCTCGTCGAGGGCGAAGGTGCCGGCGGCGTCACCGTCGATCAGGCCGACTTTTCGACGCCGGGTACCGCCGCGGTCGATCAGGTAATCGAGGCCATCCAGGGCACTCGGGAAAGCGCGGCTCAGAGCGGCTATCGGCTGAGGTCCAGCGGGGTGACGTGGACCGATCAGTCTGCCGCCGCCGCGCTGCGAAATGCGTTGGCGGCGCGCAAGATCGAGAACGTCATGCTGGTCTCGGCGTTCGTGGCCGCGGCGGCGCTCGCCCAGGCCGTCGGCAGCGCGACCAACTGCGCCCGCACGGCGCTGCTGTTCGTCGAGCAGGCCACTGCGACGCTTGCCGTCGTCGATACGTCGGATGGGTCCATCGCCGACGTACAGCGCAAGCCCCTGCCCCACGGCGACGGTGCGGCGCTGGCGGAGCTGGCCGCAATGGTCGCGGGTGCCGAATTGATGCGTGGCCGCCCCGACGGCGTATTCGTCGTCGGCTCCGGCGTCGACATCCCGCACATCAAGCCCGCGCTGGAGGCGGCGACGTCGCTGTCGGTGACGGCGCCCGAGGAACCCGAGATGGCCTTGGCGCGGGGCGCCGCACTGGCATCGGCGAACGAGCAACTGGGAGCGCCGAGCACGGTCGAGATGCCATACGTGCAGGAGCCGGTGCGCGAGCTGGCATACAGCGCCGAGGCGGACCCCATGCCCGCCGACCAGCCGGAGCACGGCGAGCGCGGCAGCCGAAAGATGCTGGCAATCCTCGGTGCGGCCGCGATACTCGTCGTCGGAGCCGTGGCCCTGACGGTGGCGCTCGCCGTCGGCATTCGCCCGCACGTGGACGATCGACCCGATGTCGGCAAGAACGTCGTCGCCCCGGCGACCCAGGCGGCGCCGCCCCCGAAAGCCCCGCCCGCGGCGCCGGCCCCACCGCCGGCCCCCGCGCCCGCCGCACCGAATCCGGGGCCGAGCTCGAACCCCCTTCCGCAGTGGCTGCCGCCGCTGCCCAGGGACGATGATCACGACGACCATTGGGGGTGGCTGCGCCGCCACTTGGGGCACGGAGTCCTGGGTCCCTAGCCCGGTCGCCGACTGGGCGAAACCGCGTAAAATCGGGGGGCCAGGGGAATACAGGGTGGGGACTCAAGGCGTTCAGCAGGTGTTAATGCGGGCGACAGCCAGGTCCCTGGCCCCCGATGGCTAGCAAACGACGATGGAGGAGCTTTGGACACCGTACTTGGCGTGTCAATGGCGCCGACGGCCGTCCGTATGGTGCTGGTCGAAGGCGAGAATGGCGACGGTGCCACCGTCGATGAGGACAACTTCGATGTTGCCGCCGACGACGACGCGGCAACCATCACCGCGGCCGACCAGGTAGTCTCGGCGATCCTGGGCACCCGGGAGGGCGCGGCCGAGGGCGGCTATCAACTGGCGTCGACGGGTGTCACGTTCACCGACCCGATCGAGGCCGCCGCGCTGCGTGATGCGCTGGCCGCCCACAAGGTCGAGAACGTGATGTTGGTCTCGGCGTTTCTGGCCGCGGCCGCGCTGGCCCAGACGGTCGGCAACCAGACGAACTACGCGCGCACGGCGCTGCTGTACATCGAGCCCGAAACCGCGACCCTGGCGGTCGTCGACAGCGCGGACGGCTCGGTCACCGACGTTTACCGCCAGGCCCTGCCCAGCGACGACGAGGCGGCGGTGACGCAGCTGGCCTCGATGGTCGCCGGTGCCGAGGCGCTGGAGGCGCGGCCCGACGCCGTGTTCGTCATGGGCTCCGGCATCGACATCCCGATGATCAAGCCGGCGCTGGAGGCGGCGACGACGCTGCCGCTGACGGCGCCCGAGGAGCCCGACACCGCGCTGGCCCGGGGGGCGGCGCTGGCGTCGGCGAACGCGCCGCTGTTCGCGTCGTCCACCGCGGCGCTCGCCTACGCGCAGGACCCGGGCACCGGCGCCATCGATCCGTTCGCGGTGGCCCCCGGCTACTTCGACATGCCCGCCACCGCCGACGCAAACGCACTGGCCTACAGCGCCGTCGCGGACGACTTCGACGAGGCCTACACCGGCGGGCACGCGACGCAGCTGGTCGGCGCGGGCGGACGCGAGCGCGGATCGTTCCGGCTGCTGGGCAGCGCGCTGGCGGCGCTCTTCGTCGTCGGCGTGACGGCGCTGGTGGTGTCGCTGGCCGTCGCCATCCGCCCGACCGCCGGCGTGCAGCCCGCCCCCGGCCACAACGTCGT
>NZ_LQPV01000036.1:0-1348 GCF_002101935.1 Mycobacterium sp. IEC1808
CTCCGCCGCCCCCGCCCCCGCCGTCGACGACGACGACGCCCCCGGCGGCCCAGACGACGACGCCCACCACGACGGTGCCGATGACGACGCAGTGGATCCACGTGCCGCTCCTGCCGGTGCCGATACCGGTTCCCGTGCCCGCAAGCCAGGCGCCCCAGCCGCCGCCAGCGGCCCCGCAGTATCCGGGAAACTCGCAAAATCCGTTCCTGAGTCCGGGGTATTGATCGCGCCCTGTGACCTCCGTCAATCACTGCTGAATCGAACGAGCGCATCCGGCCGCACGCGAGTAGCGTGGTGTCACCCAGGTCGGGCGGGGTCTGTTTTTTGGTGCCCTCTTTTGAGGGTGTCGGACGACCTTGGAGGCGCAAGTGGAAATTGTGCTCGGGGTGTCGATGGCACCCACGATGGTGCGCTTGGTCCTCATCGAGGGCCAGAACGCCGACGGCGTCACGGTGGAAGAGGACCGCTTCGCGGTCGCCGCCGGCGAGGACTCGGAAAGCTCCGCGGCGGCCGATCAAGTAATCGCCGCGATCGTCGGGACCCGGGAAGGCGCGACGGCGAGTCACTGCCGGCTGATTTCGACGGGGGTAACTTGGACCGACCCCGCCGGCGTCGGTGCGCTGCGGGATGCGATCGCCGCGCACGATGTCGGCGCGGTCATGCTGGTCTCCCCGTTGCTCGCCGCGGCCGCATTGGCTCAGACCGTGGGCGAAGCGCTCGGTTACGAGCACATCGCGATGTTGTTCATCGAGCACGACAGCGCGACGTCGGCGGTCGTCGAGGTGGCCGACGGTTCAATCGCCGATCTGCACCGGCAGCAGATTCTGGGCGACATCGGCGACGAACTCCCCGCGATGGTGGCCGGGCTGGACCGGCGGGCCGAGGGCGTGTTCGTCGTCGGCTCCGGGACGGGGCGCGGCGACGACGTGTTCGCAATCAAGGCCGCGCTCGAGGCTGTGACGGCGCTCGACGTGATGGTGCCGGAGGAGCCGGACATGGCGCTGGCCCGCGGGGCCGCATTGGCATCGGCGAACGCGCCGCTGTTCGCGTCGTCGACGGCGGCCCAGGCCTACGCACTGGACCCGGGCACCGGCGAGGTGGATTCCCAAGCGGTCACGTCGACCTACCTCGACGTCTGGGGCGACGCCGGCCCAAGCGATGGCGCACTGGCCTACAGCGCCCTCGAATTCGGGGCGGAGGACGGCGCGAGTTCGCGCGGGCCCTTCGTGCTCGCAGGCAGCGCGCTGGCCGCGATCTCGGCCGCGGCTGCGGGTGTGATGGTGGTTTCGCTGGCGTCGGACACGCATCCCGCCCCAGCCCCGCAGCCCACCCCGGGCGCCGTCGCCGC
>NZ_LQPV01000037.1:0-78715 GCF_002101935.1 Mycobacterium sp. IEC1808
CCCGACCACCCCGTCGGGTGCTCCCGGCGGGGGCGGCGGTGGCGGTGGCGGAACGAGGGTGATCGTCACCGGCGGCGGTGGTGGTGGCGGCGCGGCGGGCGGCGGAACCTCCACCGGGGGCAGCGGCGCCCCCACAGCCGGCGGCGGCGCGGCCGGCGGCGGGAACGCCGGCGTGGGCGGGATAGGCCGCGGCATCGGCACCAGACCCTGCGGCGCGGCCCCGATGATCGCGCCGACGACGGTACCGTGCGCGTCGCAGTCCGACAGGCCGTCCTCACCCATGATGTAGTCCCCGCCGGGCACGACCGGCAGTCGCGGGTTCGGCGTTATCCCCGTGTCAATGACCGCGACGGGAACCCCGTTGCCCGTGCTGTATTGCCACGCGTGGCTGATGTTGAGCAGGTCGAAACCGGGCGCCAGCTGCGAGACGTCGGGCGTCTTCACCGTGATCGGCACCGAGCAGCTGTTGCCGCGCCGCATCGGTTGGTCCGGTCGCGGCGGCCCGTCCGGCGGAACGGCGGCCGGATCCACCTTGGGTGGTGAAATGGCCTGGGCCGCAGGAATATTGCCCGTAAGGGCAACCAGGATCAGGGCTGCGAAGATCGCGGCGGCCCGAGTGCACACCGGTTTCAGTGCCGAAGCCAAGTGAACAGCCCTCCCAGCGCCGCGGCGGCCGGCAGCAACACGATCATGGCCAGTACCTCGAGCCACTCCACGGTCAACCGGATCAACGGCCTGAACCGTGTCGCGGGCACCAAAAGCGCTGCGGCCAAACCCAATGCGGCGAATGCCACCACCAGCGCGGCCGGCCACACCAGGGCGGCTTCGAGGCTCCTCGGTCCGGCAAGTGCGTACTTGACGACACCTGCGCACACCGCCGCGCACGCGCCACACACCAGCGCGATGGCCTGGTACTTGGCAGCGAATCCGCGGCCCTGAGTGATGAAGATGCCCACCACGAGACCGGCGACCAGCAGGGCCAACCACGCCCAGCGGCGACCCGGCGTCAGCACCCCCCACACCGCGACGGGCAGTACGACCGACACCCCGACGCACAGGCCGACCTGAATCGCGTTGACCAACCGCGCCGAGGCGGCGATCGCGGCGCCGCGGGCGGTGATGTCGGTGAGTTCGTCGTCCTCGTCCTCGGTTTCCTTCCCGCTGACCGGCGACACCGTGTCCACGGGCATACCCTCGCGGCGAGCGAATAGGTCTCGGCCCGTGATGGATCCGAAGTGCGGCGGGCGCACCCTTGCCACCCATAGCGCGATCGTCGGTGCCATCCGTACCAGCACCAGCAGCCCGAACAGCACGCAGATCGCCAGCACCTGCGCCGAAACCGGCCGAAACATCCGTGCGGTGGCCACGGTGGCCGCGATTCCGCACACCGTCACAACCGCGGTCGCCGCCGCGGTCTGCCAGCGCTTGCGCGTCGCGGCGCTGATCGCGATGGCACCAAGGATCACCACCACGAGCCCGATCAGCGCGTGCGGCGCACCGAGCCTGCCGGGCGGGGCGCACGCGCCCGCCACGGCGACCAAAATCACTGTGAGCCAAGCGAATCCGCTGAACATATCGCGCCGCTGCGGCCATCCCCGAAATACGACGATCGATGCGACCGCGAGGAGCGCCCCGACCACGCCGGCGACGGCCGCGGGGACCAGGCCGTCGGTGAAGGTCCGCTCCCGCAAGGTCAATCCGACCACGACGCCGGCCGCCATGGCAGCGATCGCGATCGCCGTATGGGCGGCCGTCAACGCGGTCACGGGTGCGAACATCCGGTCCCCACCATCCCGGCCCAGCCACTTGCCCATGGCCGCCAGCGCCGTCGACAACGACTCGTACTGCGGCTCAAAGGATTCCCCGTCGACCCGGGGCACCAGTACCAGCGTGTCGCCGTCCTGGACGCCGAGCTCGTCGAGGCTCTTGTTGATGTCCAGGCGCACGCCGTTGACCTTGTGCAGCTCGTAGCTGCCCGGCGGCAACGCGACCCCGTCGAAGCCCTTACGTTTCAGGTCGTCGCTGAGCAGTTCGACCATGCCCTCGAAGAACCCCTCCACCGGCGTCCCCGCGGGGAAGACCTGAGAGCAAAGGTGCCTGTCGTAGGAGATGTTGACCGCACATCGCGCCGGGAAGGCGACCTTGTGGGGCGAGGTCACTGCTGGGCTCTTTCGGCGCCGGCATCGGGCACATACTTGTCCGCCAGCGCCGCGGTGATCTCGAAGAGCCGCAACCGCGACTTCTTCTTCAACTCGTGGACCGTGTCGATGATGCCGCCCTTTGCCAGATGGGGATCGAACGGCATCACTTCCACGGTCGCGCCGACCTTGGTGAACCGCTCGGTCAAGTAGGCCAAGGCATCCTTGTCGACGGCGCTGTCGGTGTGGTTGATGATCACGGTGCTGTGCGAGACCAGCTCGTGATAGCCCTGCGCGCTGAGGAAGTCGATGGCGCGCAACACGGGCCGGGAGCGGTCCGCGGTGATTCCGGATACGAACACGAGGGTGTCGGTGTTGTCCAGGACGGTCTTCATGACCGGGTGTTCCAGGTCCGGGGCGGTGTCCACCACCATGACGTTGTGGGTGCGCCGCAACCGAGCCAGCACCCCGGCGAACATCGCCGGCACCAGCGGCCGGGGCTGGTCGGACGTCCGGTTGCCGGCCAGCACGTCGAGGCCGACCACGTTTTGCCCGAGGTGTTCGCGGATGTCCGCGTAGCCCTGGACGTCGGTGTCGTTGATGATGGCGGTGTAGTCGCCGGGCGGCGACTCGTCGATGCGGTCCGCCAGGGTTCCGAAACCGGGAACCGCATCGATCGCGATCACGTTCGTCGGGCGGCACTCGCGGAAGACGCCACCGATGCACGCGGCCAAGGTCGACACCCCGACCCCGCCCTTGCCCGAGACCAGTGTGATGACGAACTGCCGTCGGATATGCCGCCGGATGCGTTCCTTTAATTCGCGATAATGCCGCTCCCTCGGTGATTCCCCGAGGTTTATATTGCGGAAAGAAATGTTGTAAATGAATTTTCGCCAACCGGAGCCCGGCGGTATTTTTCGCGGTGCGGCTAAATCGGTAATACGCATTGTGTCCGATACCGAATCCCGGTGGCGCGCCGCTGGCGGTTCCCCCCGCCCAAGCCTCTCTTCGTCGTACATATTGGGGTCATTCCAAGAGGTCGTCACGACCGCCAACTCTAACACGATTTGGGATAGCCCGTTTCCGCGATCAAGCCCGCGAAGTGCATTACAAGCGCGCCGGGTTTGCCATTCCGATGATTGGTTGTAACGCGTCTTTTGCGGTGTTGTCAGACCACACGCCGGTAGGAGTACCACTCCTCACCGGCGGGCAGGCTTTGGATGAGCCGCTGCACGGCCGCACCGATGTCGCTCCGCGACCCAGGTGACAGAACCTGGTAGCGGCGACCGCCCGACAGCACGCCTTCCACACACACCCGGCCGGCCATGGTGTCCATGATCGCGACCGATGAGTCCGCGATCGCAAAGCGGGCCGTTTGTTCCGGTCCGACGCCGGCCTGCACTGCGACGATCACCGCGTGCGCCGAACGTTCGGGATCGGCGGCCATGGTGAGGATGTGCAGCTGGTCGACATCCAAATGCTGCTTGAGCAGAAACGATTTCAGGCTTGCGGCGTCGTGCACCGACTCCAGCAGCTCCGCGGTATCCAGGGTGACCGGCCGCAGCGGCGCCGCTTCGGCGACCCCGCAAAGCCGTTCGACCTGGCCCACCACGAGCTCGGTGGCCGTGGCCGCCTCGCTGGCGGTGCCGGCCGGATACAGCCGCACCAGCTCGCCGTGGCGTTCCAGCACCACCCACCAACTGGCGAACCGGCAGATGGCCGCGCGCGTCGGCTCGCGACCCGGCACGTTGATCAACAGCAGCAACCCGAGGTCGCGCCGCAACAGCACGGTCATCCATTCCCGGATCATCGGGTCGGCGTTACCGGCCTCGTCGAGGGCTCCGCACGCTTTGAGCTCGGCGACGACCGGGTGGCGCAGCGCCATCTCCGGGGTCTCCAGCCGAGGCAGCAGCGGCCGGAGGCCCAGCTCGGGGCATAGCTGCTCGACCCCGGTCACCGCCTGCAACACCCACAGGCCATCGAGTGTCGTTGTCAGCAAGCCACATTCACCTCACCCGGTCGCCGAAGGCAGGGCACATGGACTGTCGGTGCCCCGCCTCGGTCGCCGCTCAGCGGCACGAACGGTCCCGCTGGGCAAGGGATTTCAGAACAGACCGTGGATTTGCTGGTCGGTGCTGAGCGCCGCGTCGAGCACGTGGTTGGTCGTCTGACCGTGCTGGCGCACCGTGTCGATCAGCCCCTGCAGCCCGGACAGCATTTGGTACTGGGCGTCGAAAAAGCCCGTCGCGCCGTGGCCAGCGAAAAACTCCTGCAGCGCATTGGTCTTGTTCGCAACGTCTTCGTGGATTGCGTGGAGTTGGCCGGCGCGAGAACCAACGTCCGTCGCGAAGTCTGCGACGGCGCCGGGGTTATACGTGATCATGTCGTCCATGATGAGGTTCCTTTCGAAATCCGAATAAGCCTGGAATTACTACGCGTTGTGGGCTGCGCCGCCGAACAAGGATTGGAACGCCGCCTGGGAGTCGGCCTCGTGGCCTTCCATCAATGCCGCGGCCTGAGTGAGGCCTTCGGCCAGGCGGGTGCCACCCATCAGCACCTTGTTCAGATCGTTCGAGACCTCGGCGGCCGTCATGTGGGAGGCGACGACACCCGCGCCCGACCAGGTTGCCGGGTTCATGACGTTTTCTTGATTAGCCAGGTAGCCCTGGGCGATAGCAATCGCCTGCTCCATATTCGCTTGGATGTCGTGGCTGGTGCTGCGCAGCAATTGCGGTGTCACCTTGATTGTCACTGCGATACTCCTTATCCGGTTTGGCGTGTCCCCTTTTGAATCCCCTTATTGACCCCGGGGGCATGGGTCGAAGTGTATGGGCGCTATTCAGATGTGTCGATTCACCCGCTGAGCAGGCCGTTTTCAGACCGCTTCGTCGACGACGCGCACAGTGGACGGCTGCTCGGACTTCTTCTGCGACCCGCCGTGGCCGCCCGCCGCGTGGCCCACCGGCATGCCGCCGACACCCGTGCCACCGGACGTCGTTGTCGTCGTCGGGGGCCGCAGCGATTCGGCGCCCAACGCCCCGCTTGGGCGCAGCCCCACCGGGCGACCGCCGCTGCCGGGTTCAAACGCGCTGACCGGCCGGGTGAAGGTCGTCGCGGGCAGGCCCGAGCCGCCGAGTGATGCCCCTCCGCCACCGGCGCCCGCGGCGGCGCTTGGCGCCGCGGACACCGCGCTGACCGCGGAGGCGGGTGTCGCAGCACCCGCGCCCAATGCGCCCGGGTTGGCGAACATGCCCATCATCGACTGCAGCGGCTGCATCGCACTCATCGGCGCCTGCATCAGCTGCGACGGCGCCTGCAGCGCCTGCGGCACCGCGCCCATCATCGACTGCAGCGGTTGCATGAAGGTGCCGACCTGGCTGCCAATGTCCTGGCCACTCGATGCCGCCTGACCGGCTCCCGTCGTGCCGGACTGCGCGCCCTGCAAGGCGGAACGCATCCCATCGCCGGCGGCGGTGTCGGCGGCCGCCTGACCGATCGCCGAGGCCGCCTCGGCCGGGGCGGCCGGCGAGGCGCCCATGGTCGCCAACGGCGGTGGGATGGCGAGGCTTTCGGCCAACCCCGCGAGGATGGCGCCATAGCTGGCGCCGGTGGCGGAGTTGTTCGGCCACATCACCCCGTAGTACTCGAACTCCAGCGAGCCGATGCGCGGCGTCAGCGCCCCGAACACCAGCGGGTTGATGTGGTAGTCGGTGGCACATTCGACACGGTTCGCGGTGCACTCGGGCTCCGGGCGCATCGCGGCATTGGCGGTCTCGTAAGCCGACACGGCCGCCGAGACGATTCCCGGCTTCACATCGACCCAGCCCGCCAATCCGTGCAGCGACGCGTTCAGCGCCGTGACGCTCGCGGCTGAGCCCACCGACCCGGCTCCCACCCAGCTTGCTGAAGTCACGGCGGTGTTTATCGCCGACGCAACACCAGAGGCATGGTGACTGGCGCCGACGGCGGTCCAAGCCGACCCGTTGGCCAACATCGTGGCCACCCCGGTCCCCAGCTTGAGCAGGAGATCATTCACTTCGGGTGGACGCGCCGCCCACCCCGGATCAGGCATATTTGCCGCTTACAGTCCGAGCGTCAAGGCGCGCGCCGCCTCGGTGGCGGTGTAGACGCATGCCGAGATGCTCTGCGTTCCGGCGAACAATCCGCGTTGCAGCGAGTGCTCCTGAACCACGCCCAAGTAGGCGCCCCCGCACGCGTTCAGCGCTGTGGCGAACAGAGCCGAGTCGGGGTCATTGCCCATCGGCAAGGTGCCCAACAGCGCGGGCGCGGCAGCCGCCGCCGCTGATTCGACTTCTGCGCTGATCGCCGATTCCGCCCCGGCTGACGCCAAAACAGCCTCGGGCTGCACAGTCCACGACATAATTTCCCTCCGAGCGTTCCCGCCGTCGCATGATCTGCGAATGATCGGCCAGTCTAGTAGCTGCCGGACAATCGCGTATTCACATGCTTTATCTTCCTATCCCCGTCCGAAACAAATGGCGTCTCACCAGCATCTTCTACGCAATTCCACTCGCGTAGAATTACTGCCACTTGCGGCGCAATGAGCGCGATGACCACTCCTGTACCGCCCGTCACTCTGTGCAGTCAGAGTGCGGCGCAACTGAAATCGCCGTTTTCAGCGCCGGCTGGCATTTGCAATTAATGCGTTGCCGCCAGCAATTGCTAATGCCTGGCGGCAATTGACGGCAACCCGACCAAAATCCCCTCGACGTCGGCTTCGTCGCTGACCAATAATCCGCGCCCCGGCGGCAACATCTGGGCACGAACAAGCCGATTGATCTTGTTCTGCGGATCGTTGTCCATATACAGCTGCGCGACCTTCGCCGACGTCTGATACCTCGACCACGGGTCCATCTGCAGCGTCGCCCAGTTGGTGCTGTTGCGCGTTGTGAACACGTGCAGGCCGATCTGTCGGGCACGTTCCATCAGCATCCACAGAGCCGCGCCCACCGGCGGCGTCGCCGGGTAGCTCTGCGTCTGTGCCGGCCGAAGGTCTTGGACATCGTCGATGAGCACGAAATGCCGGGTCCCCTCCCACGGCTTGAGCGCACGCAGCTCCTCCTGGCTCAGGCCCTTGGGAGGGAGCCGCGGGAGCAGCACCTCTTGCGCCAATTCGGTTAGGACTCGGTCGATCTCGTCCTGGTCATAGGCGTAGGCGCGCACGTAACCGGGGGCGTGCAGATCCCGCAAACCGTGCGGGGCGGCTTTGGGATCGATCAGCGTCAGTTGAGCCTCTTCCGGGCTGAACCGGCTCATCACCGCCTCGCCGATGGCGACCAGCGAAGTGCTCTTGCCGCAGCCTTGCCTGCCCAGAATCATCAAGCCCGGGCTCTCCGACAACCGGAGGGGAACGGGACCCAACTGGTGGCGCTCCCCGATTGCGAACGCGATCGATAGGTCCTCGGCGCCGGCGTGGGCCGCCAGAATCGCGCTCAGCTCCACGCGTTCTGGCAGCCGCTGCAGGACGGCGTGCTTGGTGACTCCGGCGACCTCGGCGATGCGCGCGCCGACGTCCGGAGTGTCCACCACCGTGCGGGTCGCCGGATCGACCGCCATGGGAAGACCGACCAACAATTCGTGCAACGAGTCCGTCAGGCCAAAACCGGGGCGGTTCAACGTCCGACGGGCCGCTTCGCGCGACTCGATCGCCGAGTGGCCCATTTGACTTTCTCCCGGCTCGGCCAGCCGCAACTGGATTCGCGCCGTGGCGTTCTGCAGCAGCTTCTGCCGCTGTCCGTGAATCCAACCTCCCGCGCTGCACATCACGTGCACGCCGTACTCGGGACCGCGGCTGCTCAACGAGATGATCCGATCGCCCAACACCATGTCTTTGGTGTAGAGGTCGTCGTAGTCGTCGACCACCACAAAGACATCGCCGAACGGATCATTTGGGTCGGTCCCGCCCAGTCCGTCGCTGCCCGGCCCGAACCGTCGCTCGCGGAACCCGTCGAGGTCGATGTTGGCGCGCCGGAATGCGTCCTCGCGGGCGTCGATGAGCGCGTCCATGCTGCTCAGGATGCGCTCGATGCCCTCGGTGTCCCTGGGCGACACGATGTCTGCGATATGCGGCAGCGACCCGATCTGGGCCATGGTCGCCCCGCCGACGCAGAAGAATGTCACCCGCGACGGCGTGTACATCATTGCCGCCGAGCACATCAGCGTCATCATCGTGGTCGTCTTGCCGCGCTGCTTGGCGCCTACCACGATGATGTTGCTGCGCAACGCGTCAACGGAGTACACCACCTGCTTGGACTCTTCGGGAATGTCCATGATGCCCACCGGGAAAACCAGCCCGGGGTTGTGACCGTAGTCGACATGCCAGGGCTTGCCGCGCCACCCGGACACCAGGGCGTCGACGGGCTCGGGGTGCTCGAGTGGCTCCAGCCACGGCCGGCGCGGCGCCCGGTGCGGCACCGTCTGCAGCGACTCCCGCAGCACGTCCACGATCTTCTTCTTCTTGAAACCGTCGTCGTGCAAAAGGAATTCGTCGGGTTCCTCGTCGGCGGCCGAAGCGGCCTCCAGCGCCGCGGCGTCTGCCTCATCCAACGGCTGATACTGCCAGTTGTAGAGCCGCGGCTGCGTCAGGGTCATGTCAACGGTCCGGACCACCTGACTCTTCTTCGGCACGATGAACGGCGCGGACAGGTAAAAGCAGCGGAATGGCTCCAGGTCGCGGGGACCGACCTTTAGCAGCGCAAAACCGTTTTCCTTCGAGGGCAGGTGGTAGGCGGCGTCGGTGCCGATCACCTCGCGGCTGTCATCGCCGGATTCCGCGCGCAGCGCGATGCGAAACGCGATGTTGGACTTGACCTTTTGTAGTGAAGACAGGTCCAGCCGCTGACCGCCCAGCATGAAGAAGACGTTGGCTCCCCGGCCTTCCTGACCGATGTGGATGATCAGGTTGATCCATTTATCGTGGTTGGCGAACAGCTCGAGGTATTCGTCGACGATGACCAGCAGCACCGGCACCGGCGGCAGGTCGCGTCCAGCCAACCGGATCTCCTCGTAATCGTTCGCGTCTCGCGCACCCACCGAGGTGAAAAGCTCGTACCGCTGCTTGATTTCACCGTCGATGACCCGGCGCATCCGCTCGGCCAAGTGCCGTTCGTCCTTGCCGAGGTTCGACAGCGCGGCGACCACATGGGGGATGCCCAGGATGTCCTGGGCCGCCGATTCGAACTTCATGTCGACGAAGATGACATTGAACGTCTCGGGCGAATGCGTGAGCGCGATCCCGTACACCAATGACAGGAAGAATTCCGATTTGCCCGAGCCGCTGGTGCCGATAACCACCGAGTGGAAACCGAAGCCGCCGAAGTCTTTTGCGCGGATGATCACGTTCTGCAGCTCGCCATTGGGCTTGGCGCCAACCGGGATCTCACACCACCGCTCGTCGCCGCGGCCACGCCGCTCGGCCCACAGCCGGTCGACATCCAACTCGCGCGGGTCGCTGATACCCAGCGCTCGCAGTAGTTCGGCAGCGCCGCTGGTCGAATCGGCGATCTCGGCGCTGCTGGTCGGTGACCACCGGGCCATCGAACGCGCATACCGGTAAGCCCGCGGGATCGACAGCTGGTCCGCGTGGGCGAAGAACTTGCCGCCGGTGCGCAGGAGCGGCGCCGGACGGCCGTCGTTGTCCTCGCCGCCGTCGCCGTTGCTGCGGGCCTTGGCAACGGTGCCGACGACCGCGGTGTGCCGCTCACTCATCTCGTAGAGCTGATCGCGATCGAACCCAACCCCGATGCCGGGCCGAGAAGCGATGCGCAGCACCGTGATTCCGGCCTTGCCGACTTGGCCGACCACGCTCTCCCATGCCTCCGGGCTGCCGGTGTTGTCGTCCACAATCACCCAATGCGGGCCGAGCTCGGCCCCGGCATCGGGTTGACCCGTCTCCAGGGTGGAGCCCAGGGTGGTTGGACTGGCCGCCGCCAGCGGCGTCCATTGGCCGCGCCTGCCCTTCATGTGCAGCTCGGCGCCGAGTGCCGCCTCCAGCTCCTCGGGTGTCGCGAAGATGAGGCGGCGCCACCCGCAGGCGTCGAACAGCTCGTCGTGCAGATTGTGCGGTAACCACACCATCCACGACCACAACTCGGGGTTGCGCGTGACCACCATCAGCTTGACGTCGCGCGGGTTGTGGAACACCGCCAGCGAGCACAGCACCGAGCGCATCAGCGACCGGACGCGGTTCAAATCCTCACCGACGAAGCTGAAGCCCGGAGCCGATCGCAGGTTCACCACCTTGGCGATGTCGCGGATCTTGCGTTGTTCCAAGATGAAATCGCGAAGAGCCTGCCCGGTGACCGGCTCGAGTTCCTCGTCGGAGGCAATGTCGGGCCACGTCACCGACAACACCGAATCCGGGGCGTGCTGAACACCGGTACCCAGTCGGACCTCCAGGAAGTCGACGTCGCCGCGACCGCGCTCCCACATCCGCGGACCGCCGATGATGGCTCCCAACCCGCGGGGGTCCGAATGCACCGATTGCTGCCAGTGGCGCTGCGCGCATACCGCGGTCTGGATCTCGTCGCGGTTGCTGTCGAGGTCGCGCAGGTAACGGCGCCGACCCTTTTCCAGTTCCCCCCAAGTGATTTTGCGCGCGCGTCCGAATCGGCCCGAAAACGCCAGCATGCTGAATGCGCCGATGCCCATCAACGGGAAGAACCCGGTCGACAAGCTACGCACCCCCGAGACGTAGAGCATGACGATCGTGCCGATCAGCGCGACGATCAGCGCCGGCACGCCGATCATCACCCAGATGTTGCGCGGTTCGCGTTCGGGCAGAGCTATCGGCGCATTCGGCGCGACCCGAACGGGTTTCGGCGGTTGGATCTTGACGCGGTTGATGGGAAACGCTCTCTTTGACACCTTCTAGCCTCCCGCCCTCGCCGATGTCGTGACCACGGTCGCCTGACCCGTCGCTGGCACCGTGTCGCGCGCCACCAACGCCGCCTGTTGCGACAACGCCGGGCCCGCGGCAAAGGTCCGCAGCAACGGCCACGGCGCCTGCACTGCCATCCTGGGATCCAGGCCCAGTGCGCGCAGGGTCGAATCGTCGGAGGCGATGCCGAACCGCACGCCGTTGTCGGCCACCCAGAACAGCGATTCCCTTGAGTCGCTGGTGATCACGCCGCTCGTCGACGTTACGAAGTTGGCCGCTCCCGGCAACACCAGCACCTGATTGGCCACGACGGATGTCAGGTCACGGTCGTCACGGACCAGGCGCACGATCCGGTCGTCCATCGACGAGGGCACCGGAAGCCCGCGCCCGTTGTAGATGGCGACCCGGGCCTGCGGATCGGTCGATGCCTTCTCCCACCCGACGCAGGTGGTCGGATTCGCCGCGGAGTCAATGAAATTCAGGTGCCCCGTCGGGTAGTAGTCCACCGTCAGTGAATTCACTTCGGGAATATTGACCAGCACGTCCGGGGTCACAGTCCGCGGCGACGCCGACCCGTAGGAGTTCGCGCTGCGCAGCAGATCGGCCACGAAGCCACCGATCTTTTGCACCCCGTCGGTGAGCAACACGTAGAACTGGCTGCCGCCTCCGGCGGTTTGGGCCTGCAGGACCGCCCCCACCTGCGAGCCGGGCAGCCATTTCGACGGGGTTCCGGCCTCAGAGATCTTGGGTACGCGAAGCGGCTCCGTCGCCGGCATCCCGTCGAAGAGCGCACGCGAGATCTCCACCGGCACAGTGGCTCCCGGGTCCAGCCCCAGGCTCAGTGTGACTGCCCTGTCGGAGGGGTCGATCTGCGAGCGCTTGCCGCCCCAGATCACATACGTGGCGCCCTGAAACGTCGCAAGCAGCCCCGCGTCTTTGGCCATCGGGGCGGCGCGACCGCCGATGAGCTGTCCCGCGATGGAGGTCACGACCGGCTTGTCCGCGGTGCGTGGCCGGCCGGCCGTATCGCACACCGCCCACGCCGAAACTGCGCCCCCGTTCACGTGCATGGCCGCCGGCGCGCCCGGTATGCCGACCAGCGGCCCGGTTGGATATTTGGCGATCTCGGCCGGCTTTACCCATGTCGGCTGCCCGGCGGTGCCCGTCGCCAGCCGCGCCGAGGTCAAATTGAGCGCCGGATACAGCCGGCCTTCGATTCGCGCGTAGATCGCCCCGGATTCGCGGTCGCCGATAATCGGCGAATCCCCCACCACCCCACTGGGTTTGATCACGTTGAGCAGGACCATCCACCCCGAGGCGATGGCCACCAGCACCACCGACAACACCAGGGCCGCGGTCTGCTTGCGGTCATCGTGCTTCATCCGCACTGAGAAGCGGGTAGTCGCCGCCCGCAGCCGCCGGTTGTAGAACAGGTGACCCGAATTCTGGTCGCGGTTGGACAAACTCAGCGGCATCGCTCAGTAGCCCCTCGGTCCGCGGCGGGGATCGGCCTGCTGGATTCGCTCGGCCAAATCCGACCCGTCGACGGCGACGCCGTAACGACGTTGTGCGTAGTTGATGAAGGCACAGGCCTGCGCTACCAGGTCGTGGATGTTTGCCGACGTGCCGGGCTGGTGATAGGCGGCGAAGGTCGGGGCGATGAACTGCCACGCACCCTTGCTCGGCGTGCCTCTCGCGGCGTTGGAGTCCCAGTCGTTTTCGGCGTAGGCGTCGTAGTTCGACTCGCGGCGAGCCACCAGATCCATGCCGCGCTCCCAGCGGGCACGGGCCACCGGGTCATGAATGCCCTTGATGTCCAGGGCTTTACGGATGGCCGAGTGCACCGCGGCGCGGCCGCTCCCAACGCCGGTGTGGCCGCGGCTGTATCGCAGGCGGCGCAGTCGCCGTGCCAACGTCCGCGCCCGCGCCCGTGCCCGCACGATGTGCCGGTGCTGCGTGCGCAACCGAGCGGACATCCGCGCCATCGCCTCGCGCCGGCCAAGCGGCGTGTCGCCCGCCGCAACGGCGTCGGCGATCGCCGCGTGCAGGTTGAGTCCCGTCGCGGTCTTCGCTTCCAAGCGGTCGGCACGCGCCGTCGCCAGGATCGCGTCCAGCGACCGGTCCGTGTCGGCCAGCTGGCGCAGCCTTGCCGCCGAGGCGGCCGATCGGGCCGTCATCCCAGTGGCGTGCGCGTGCACCCGAGCGGGCGTATCACCGACGCCGCGACCGGTACCGTCGCCGGCGAAGAGGCTGTGACCCCGGGACAAGGCGGCCACCGCGCGCGTCATCGCTGGATCATTCAACGATTCCCCCACCGTAATTCCGATCGAAATCGGCCTGCGCCTCTTCGCGCAATGCCTCAAAAACCATATTCAGACGGTCCATCAACTCCCGACACGAGTATGACGTCACCACGTGGGGGGCCAACGACAGCCCGGTCAGCCGCCCGTCCGAATTGCATACTGCATAGACGTCACCAACGTCGGCCGTAAACGTCACCGACTCCTGGGCAGCCAGAACCGCTTCCCACTTCTCGAAATTCGCCTTCAGGTCCGCCAAGACCTGGTCTACCAATGCTTTATCCGCCGACGCGTCCGGGCGCACCGCATCCGTATCGGACACCTCAGCCACAACTCCAATAACTTGAGGCCCAGTTGGCCTTGGATTCCCCGCCCCGGTGCACACGCGTCCCCGTGCCGTGTGTCGCTGCCACCGCGGATGGTAATGGCCGCACGATCATGACATTACTGCCGCTAGCGAGCCGCGACCACTCAATCTTGAGGGTGGTATTAGTGGCCGCGATCGCGTCGAGGCATTTGGCTTGGAAATGCAATTCAGCGCCGAGAATTACGGTTTTCAATATTCGGTGTGGGCCGAGCGCTATTCCTGCGGCTCTTCGTCGGTCGGCACAATCACGATCCGCCGGTTCGGCTTGGCGACGACGGGTGGCTTGCCCTCGGCGGACTTTGTGACGGGAACACTCGGCGGGACCGTCAAGCGGCCCTTGACCGGCTGCCCGTTGGGAATCCCCGGGACGGTCACGCGCTTTTCCGCGGGCTTGTCCTTGGTTCCGTCCCCGCCCGCTCCCATTGCGCCGGGCATCATCGGCATGCCGGTCATGCCCATCGGACCGGCCTGCGGCGTCATGCCACCGGTCTGCGTCACCGTCACCGGTTTGGCCGACGCTGCCGCGGGCGTGGTCGGAGGCGACGACGACGGCACCGGTGGCGGGCCCATGAATCCGGTCGGGGTGGTGCCACCGCCTGCGCCGACTCCCACACCGCCGCCGCTAAGCCCAGCGTCGCCGCCGCCAGACCCGCCGAAACCGGGATCTTCCGCGGACATATCAGTCAGCGCCGCCGCGGCCTCGCCGCCCTTTGCCGCTCCCATCAGCGGTTGAATCGCGCTCTCGGCGGCCTGCATCGCCTGTTGCGGAAGCTGCGTGAGCGGCCCCATGACCCCGCCGAGCGCGCCGGTGAGCGAACCCGCGATCCCGGAGGCCATCTGGGGGATCATTTGTGCCAACTGCTGGAACTGCTGCGAAGATTGGGCCTCGTTCTCCGGAAACTTCTTCGCGGCGTCGAGTGCATGCGCGCGACGATCCAGATCGCCTTTAGTGCTGGACGCTTGGTCCGCGGCTACGCCGAGATTGCCGGCGGCTGCGAGTCCGGCTTGGGCGCCATCAGCCGGTGCACCGGCCGCCGGAGGAAGACCATTCGGCATTATCGGCGGCGGTGACTGTGGCGCCCCGGCTACCCCGGCGAAGTCCGCCGGACTTACCTCGAAGCCCCCGCTCATGGTCGCACCCCAAACCCCTTAACCGCGGCCATGCGTGCCGCGCACCAATTAGTCGCATGGTAGAGCCGCAGCCCTTTGAAGGGTAGTCACCCCAGCTTTGGCGAAACCGCTTCATACCACGCTACGTGGTAGTGCGCGAGCCACTCGTGGCCTTCGATAAGAGCCTGTACCGCTGCGAGGAGCATCCAGTCGGCTGCCCGCGACAGGTTGTGAGGATCCTCCAGCGCCTTGTTGTGCGCGGCTTGCAGCTCACGCTGCAACGCGTCAACCTCGTTCTCGGTGACACCTGTTTCCCGTGTCGCGGCTTGTGCCAAGGTCTGGGCGATTCGCGGCAATCCGTCGCGGCGTCGAACGGCCTCAACCAGGGTTGGGCCAAGCTCTTCCACTTCCGGGCCGGTGCGCGCCACGCGATCATTGGTAAGGGGCGGGTCATCCGGTCCCGGCTTGGCGATGAATCCGTGGGCCTTGTGTACTGCCGCAGCCGTAACGGCTCCCAGTAGGTCAACCACGTCGGCGTCGGACCGGCGAAGCGCAGGCTCGAGTAATCGATTCACGCCAACGGGGATTTTGACGTTCGGCGGGATCCACCCGCACCCGATGCTGCCGACCAAAAGCGTTGTGCCGTCGTCTCGCAAGCCGGCGGCCCAAGACAGACCCGGGGCCTGACGAGCCACCGAGTCCACGAGGCGCTGCAGCCTTTGCTGTTCCGCGGCCCGGCTCGATACGTCGCCAGCCAGGGCGCCAGTTGCCGCCGACAACGCCGACGCGCCCGCCGGCGTCGCCGCACTGCCCGCGGCCTGGGCGGCGGCGCCACGCTGGACCGTCGACATCAACGGGCTGCCCGCTGAAGGCGACGTCGATGGCGAGGGCGCTACCGGAGCGCCCGATACTGGGGTGGTCGGCGCCGACACCGCCGGAGGGGTCACAACAGGGGGCCGAAGATCGGAGCCGTAGGCGGGCAACGGGCCGGCGGGGACGACCGGGGGTCCTGTGACAGGAGCGGCCGGTGCCGACACCGGCATCGGTGCGGCGACTGGGACCGCGCCGCCGGTCGAGGACAGCGGGGCGCCGGCGGGAGTGGCGGCCGACGCGCTCGAGCCATGGTCCACCGCCGCCGATTCGATACCGCTGGCCCCAATTGATGGAGCTACCGGCGGCACGACCGGCGCCTGGGCTGGTGGCGCTGCCGACGCGCCCGTTGTGTTCATCAACCCCTGCGACAAGTCATGGGCACCTGCCGCCGCCGGCTGACCCGTCATCATTCCTTGGGCGAATGATTGCCCGAGCTGGTTCGGCGAGAGCCCCCCGAGAGCGGCGGCGGGAGAGAGTCCTGAGCCACCAGGTAAGGGAGAAGTAACTGCGGGCGAACTCGGGACATGGCCAACGCCAGGAGCGTTGATTGGTGTGCTGTCACCAGAGCTGAGGGGAACATCCGCACCAGCACCCCCTATATGGCCAGTACTACCCGCGGGCTGCGAACCGACACCGGGGCCCGCGGCGCCAGCGCCACCCATGTGGCCACTACTACCCCCGGGCTGCGAACCGACACCGGGGCCCGCGGCGCCAGCAGCACCCATGTGGCCGCCGCCTCCCGATTGTGGGCTGTCACCAGTACTGCCACTAGGGCTCGCGGTGGACCCCCCCGGACCTAGCCCTTGACTCCCAAAGAAGTCTTGCGGTGAGGTGCTAATGCCCTCAGCGGTCAGAATTTTCTGAGCGGCGTCCATGATTGTGGAGACGGCCGCGTCGGACTTATACCCTGCAAATCCATTCGCCTCGATGATGAGGTTCTGAATCTCCGCGGCCTTGACAACCTCGGGCTCCTTGGAGCTTTCGATATTCTCAATCCGTTGGTTGTAATCGTCAGCGATTCCCCTAAGCCCCTCCCTCAGGTTGTCAATTGCGTCGGCACCTTTCTCAAAGGCGTCTGCTTTGAGCTGGTACTTCTCGGCCAAGTCAAGATGGTGCTTTTCGCCCTGTTGGAAACGGAAGACCAGATCATCGACAGTGTGCCCCTGATTTCGTGACGCTAAAGCTGTCCACTGGTCATGAAGGTTGCGAGCGTACTGGACCTGCTGCTGTCCAAGCGCGCCCCAATGTCCAGCGCCGATGCGAAGTTCGGATGATGGCTGTGGCCACCATGCACCGATGAGAGCGGCCGTATATTTGCCCGCTGGCAAATCCCCCGCCATTAATACCCCTCTCCGAGCTAGGCTCCCACCGTCCCTGTGGTCCGTCGGACAGTGCGCGGGACTCAGCAACCCGCCATGTCCTACAGATTGAGATGCTCGGGTCTACCGACAGATTGCCGCCATCACGTCATCCAGTCGATTCACCTCGTCAATTGTCCTTTGATATTGCGGCGAAGCGGGATCGGTCCCACTGCTGACGGCGTTGGAGGTGCGATAAGCCGAAGCTAATGCCCTTGCAGCGTCGCGATCACTCGCGCTCAAAGCCGGATTTGCGGCCGCAGCGTCCAGCAGCCCCGCCCCATTGACTAGCGACACCCGCGCAATAGCGGCGTCTGAGGCATGCGTGTCCACATTCACCGAGTGAGCTGCAAGCTGATACGCCGAGCACAGCTCCTTTTTTGCGCTCGCGACCTGGTCGGGTGTAAACGTCGGCGAAGGCGTTGCGGCGGTCGGAGCCTTTCCAGCGCTACTGGTCGTCGGCCGGGTTAGCGCAATGATGCCCACAACAAGCGCCGCCACTGCGATGAGACCCACCAGGACCAGACCTACAGCAATGCCGCCATTAGGCCGTGGCCTGCCGGGCGCCGGGGGTGGTGTCCACTCCGCCATCGGAGGTGGCTGAGGATTCATCACCTACTCAAGGCTAGTCGGATGCGCCCCAATGTCACTTCAAGCCGTCGTCGTCGGCAGCCTTGTTGGATACCGGACTACGCCGGCTCATTCAGCTCGCGCGACGCCCGCTTGCGATTACTCCGCCGGTCCCCGATGGCGGTGCGCACCCGTCGCGGGACGCAAGAGTTCGGGGTCGACCAAACGGCCCAGGCCGTATTCACCGCGATGGCGAGCCGTTATGCCGTCGCGCTGCAGCGCATCACCATGGCCGGAAACCACATCGGACATGCTGAATAGGGACTCCGACCCGTCGTCGAAATAGTGCAGATGATCAAAGGCCGGGTTTATCGAATTGCCCGCCACTTCGGCTTTGAAGCGGGTGGAGCCGTAGCCGTCGACGGCAGGATCGTTGCCGAGTCCGCCGAAGTTCACGCCGATGAGTCCGGGGCCGGTCACGTGGGCAGGCAACCAGGTGACGGCATCGCCCGACGCCGCGCCGACGTAGAGGTGCCCGCCCTGTGGCAAATGGAAGTCGGACGCCGATTGCGCGAGGTCGGTGCCTGGGGATCCGATCAACACCACGTCGTTTGCGTGCATCCCAAAGGCCGCCGCCGCGTCCGCGACGAGGGTTGATCCGTAGGAGTGGCCGATCACCGTCATATGGGTTGGTGCACCTTCGTGGGTGACCGCCAGGGCGTTGACGTCGGCGGCCAGCACTCGCGCACCCTGCCGGGCCATCTCCACTTCGCGAAGGCCGGGATCGAACCAGTTGTTCGGCGCGTCGTAGCCAATCCACGTCACCACCGCGGTCGGGTTGCCCCAATCGGCGCGGGCGGATTCCCGATACAGGCGCATACCTTCGACCTCGGCCAGCGTCCCCTCGCGCACTGACGTGGCCGCCCCTTTCACCAAAACCGCCGTGTTGACCGCGGTGTCGGGATTGCCAACCGCGATGGCCGCGGACCCCTCACCTCCGAAAGCCTCGGGCTGGTACTTCAACAGAAAGACGTCCGCGACGCCATCCGGCGCTTTTAGGCCGCTTTGGGTGCGAAAAGCGTTGGCGTAGCGGCCGATTGCGACACCGGTCAGCCCGTACTCGACGGGTTGGGCTAGCACATCGTTGACGCCCACACCGCGCGACTTAGCAAGCTCTTCCACGCGGCGAAGGTCGTCATTCATCACCGCCTCATTCACGCGACTTCGCACGGCGACGGGGATACCGTTGAGGTTTCCCAACTCAGAAGGATGCTCGGCGATCAATCGGCCCTGCTGTTCGCCGTTGAGAGTTTTCCACCACCTGTTGACCTCCTCGGCGCTCGTTCCCGATGGCGGAATCTCGAGCAGCTCTTCAAGATTCGCCGGGGCATCCACCGTGTGAAGAACCGCCGGGTCGTAGCCGTCGGAGCGCAAGGCACTCAGCGACCTCCGCAAAAACTGCGAGTAGCCATCGCGCCGAGACCGAAGCTCGCCCAACGCGGCCGCAGTGTCGTCAACGGCCTGCTGCTCCAACGCACCGATGAGCGCGTCGAGCGCGAGGCGATCGTCCGACGCGAGCCGGCTATCCTTCTCGAGCGAGAGGGCATGGCCGAGCAAGTCATCGACCTCTCGCAATCGCATCTCCAACGTCGAGGTCGCCACGGCGCCAGCGGATTGCGCCTCGGCCAATGCGGCCGCGACACCTTCCAGGTCCGCTCCAATCCCTCCCAGCTGCAAAGATTGGGCCCCGAGCGACTGCGCCGTGCGCCCCACTTCGACCGAGTCGTTGATCGGGTGTTCGCCGGCCACCCGATTCCAGGACTCCTCGAACCGGCGGCGCGCCGCATCGAAGGCGGCGGCGGATTCGGCGGTACAGCGGCCGGCGTCGTGAAACGCCTGCGCCAGTTCGGATATCTGCGCTGGGCGCCCAGACTGCAGGCTGTCGTCAATCGCCCAGGGGTCGCCCCCGGCTTCGGCAATCAGGTGCGAACGGCTGATGTATCGGAAGTCCATCGCACCGCCCGCTCTTCGGCGGCGTTGCGGTCATCCATATTGGTGAACTGGTTGGCGGCGTAATGCGCATTGTGGCCGAGTCCGGTCAGCGTCTGCTGGTGGTTCTGCAAGGCCTCGACGTGCCGCCCGTGTGCCACGGTCACCGCCTCGTGAAACGTTTCGGCAGCAGCAAAAGCGCCGAACATCCCGGCTGACAGCGGGCCCCGTGACAGCTGATCGGCCCCCTCCTGTGCATGCCCGCCGGCGCGGTGCGAATCGTTGGCCCCCGAGTGCAGCATGTCGGTGTCGACGAACATCGCTACCCCCTCCCGGCCCGCGCGCAGGCTGAACTGGTGGCCAAGCTAATAAGCGCCCCTTCCCCCGTCAATTCAGTCATAAGGCGCTCGCCCCGTCGGCCAGCCCGTCGCCGTCGGCATCGGTCAGCTTGACGTTCCAGTGCCCGTCGCCGTCGGAGTCGACGTACCCGGTTATAACCCCCTCGTCGGCGCACAGCACCCGGTCGGCCACCCCGTTGCCGTCGCTATCGAGCAATCGGTCGTCGGCCTGACCGTGCCCGTCGAAGTCGACCAGCGGACCTCCGATGCGCTCGACGCCGTCGAGCCCGAACCACCGCAGCTGCCCGCCCCGATCGAAGGCGACCCCCCACGTCCCTGACCCGTCGTCGGTGAAATACGCCTCCGGGGCGCCGTCATTGTCAAGGTCGAGGACGGCGTGGTCGGCCATCCCGTCACCGTCGAAATCCGCCAGCGCGTCGTCCTGCATGCCGTCGCCGTCGAGATCCAACCCGATTGCATCGAGACGGCCGTCGCCGTCCAAATCGAGGTTGGGCTGGCCGTTCCAAATGGCCGCGGAGCCATCGTCATTACCCAGGCAGTAATCCATGCCTTGTCGGACGCTGGGCAACCGCTAGGCGTTCCCGCAACTCCATGAGCCGACGCTGAGCGTTAGCGCCTTCGCCACGGGTGCTCGGCCAACATGGTCGTGACCAACTCGATGACTTCGGCATCAGTGTCTTCGTCGGGGCGCGCCAGCTGTTCGGTCACGGCCGAAATCCGTTGCAGCAGAGCACCATAGGCATTGGCCGCGGCGCTGGCGTATCCGGCCGCGGCGTCCACCTGCCACGCTGCGCTGTACTGCGCGGGCAGGTCGCGAAGCTCCTGCGACAAATCGGCGGCCTGCTCCTGCACCGTCTTCACGAGGCGGCGTACCTCTTCGACGTCGACCGATCCCGCCGGTCCGACATCGTCAGCCACGCCGGCTTCGAGGACGCAATAAATCTGATGTACCACAGCGAGCGCGTCTTCAATACGGCCCGTATGCGCCCGCACTCCCGGCGGCGGGATGGGGATCGTCAACAACTCGGGCGACGCGGCTGGCGTCGCGGCGGCGAGGCGAGCGTCGGCTTCCGCGCGCACACGTGCCACCTCGGCGTCTGCGGCCTCGCGCGCAGCCGCGATCTCACCCTCGGCCTGCTCACGCACGGCCGCAATCTCACGCTCGGCCTGCTCGCGCGCAGCGGCCATCTCACTATCGGCCCGCTCGCGCACGGCCGCGACCTTGGCGGCGGCATCGGCGCGGACCTGTTCGGCCTCGGCCTGCGCGCGTGCGATGGCCTTATTCGCTTCCGCTCGCGCCCGGTCGACCTCGGCTTTCGCGGCTCGCTGTCCGGCCTCCACGTCACCACTGATCTGCCCGCGCGCGGCCGCAACCTCCGCAGCAGCGTCGGCGCGGACCCGCTCCAGCTCGGCGCGCACTTGCTGCAGGGCTTCCTGCGCTATCGCTCGATCGGCGGCCCGCTCGCCGAACCTTTGCACGGCGCGCGCCTCCGCCGCCCTGACCTGCTGGTGAGCCGCGGCAACCTCGGCCGCCGTATCGGCGCGGACCCGCTCCAGCTCCGCACGCACCTCCTGCAGGGCTTGCTCGGCAGCCGCTCGTTCGGCCGAACGCTCGGCGACCCGTTGCTCAGCGCGTGCCTCCGCCGCCCTGATCTTTTCCTGCGCCGCGGCGGCCGCGGTTATCGCGTCGGCGCGGACCCGTTCCAGCTCGGCGCGCAGCGTGTGCAATGTTTGTTCCGCCGCCACGCGTTGGGCTGCCAGCTCGGCGATCCCCTGTTCGGCGCGGGCCTCAGCGGCGCTGACCAGCTCCCGGGCTACGGCGGCGTCGGCCGCTGCGTCAGCACGGGCCCGCCCGAGCTCGGCGCGCACCCTCTCCAAGGCCTGGCGTGCCGCCGCTCGTTCGCCCGCCCACTCGGTGTCTTTGCTGGCCGCCTGCGCCTCGACAGCACGGGCGCGCTCGCGCGCTTCTTCGGCGGCGCGCGCAGACTGTTCAGCCTCCGCCTGCGCCATCGACGCGGCGGCGTTGGCGTCCTGCTTGTCTTGTTGGGCCTCGCGTGCCCGGCGCTCGGCCGCAAGCCGCAACTGGTCCGCCTCGACGACCTGCATCATCGGCGAGAGGCGAGTTCGCGCGGGGCCAAACCGGTTGCGGTGTTCGACAAGGTCTTGTTCGGTCATCGCGGCCATCACCGCCAACACCGCGGGGGGCTTTGTGCCCAGCCGCGCCGCAGCAGCGACCGCTTCTGCAGCGGCGCGCTTTGTCAAAGCCGCCCACTCGTCGCGGTCGAGGTCTTCGATGTGTTGCCGTGTGGTTGTCACTGGCGCCGACGCCTCCCACCCGCGGCGATCCGCCGGCCCGGTTCGGGGATTTCGTCGCCCAACGGTCGGGGTGCCGCTCGGAGCGCCTCGGGCATTGCGAGCAGGTCTGGCTTTGCGCCCGCAGCGGTAGAAGGCAGATCGCCAGGAGGTTCATCGAGCAGGCTGCCTTGCTGGGCCAACACCAGCGTGAACTGGCCGAGGTAGACCGACACGGCCCTGGCGAGCGTGTCGTCTCCGAGGTGCTCCGCGTCGCGCAGGAGCCCTCGCAAGATTTCCAAAGCCAGCTCCGGCCCAAGCCCGAGGCCAAGGGTGGCACCATTACCAGCCGCCGGCTCGATGCCCGCGGTCTCGACCACCCACACCAGCCGCTGCCAGCATCGCGTCACCGCGGCCGCGTGCTGCTCATCATCCCGACGTTCCCGATTCTGGCGTTCCTGCTGCTCGAGCTCCATCCGGTGTCGCCGCGACGCCCGCTGCATGGCGAGCAGCACAAGGAGGGCCACGATGATGGCTGCGCAGAGCGCTGCAACGCCGCCGAAACCCGCTGACATCAAGAACTCGTTCTCCGGCGGTAGCGCCAGCATCCGCCCGGGCAGCGCAAATCCTTCAGCGACGACCCGAAGGCGCCCATCGGAATTCAACATACGTGCAGTATGCCTCCTGGGCGGACTTCAGACCATTGGAATCTTTCGATGATATTCGTCGCACTGCACCCGCGCCAACGCCCGACAAGCGCTTTCGGCGGTGTCAGCGGTCACAGTCCCCTCGGCCGGCCAGCGGTCGTGGTGAAATGCTCGGCGCACGCGGCGGCCAGTTCCAACAGGCGTCGCCGGGTGGTCCGGTTGATCTCGTCCTTGACGTCGATCACCCCGCCCGGGCGCAGGTGCCCGTCGAAGGGAATCTCGATCACTTTCTGGCCCCGGCCGCCGAAGCGCTGGACCAAAAGCGCGATGTCGCGCTTGGCGGCGTGCCCGTCCGAATCGTTGACCACCACCACCGTGCGCTGTAGCAAACCGTTGAACCCATGATTCGCCAGCCAATCCAGGGCCTGCGCCGCCGCCGAGGCGCCGTCGTACCACGGCGAAGACACCACGATCAGCGCATCAACACCGGCGAGCACCTCCTGGGTCACCGGCGAATCCAGGCTCGATCCGCAGTCGACGATCGACAAGGTGAAGTGCTTGTCGAGCTGCGTCGTCGCTTCGCGGTAGATCGCCGGGTCCAACACGCGGCGACTGGCGGTGGCCGCATCCCCGGCCAGCACGAACAAGCCGGCCCTGTTGCTGCCCACCCGGGCGCGGATGTCGGCGAACGAGAACAGGTGCCGGTCGGTGGCCAGCTCCCAGTACGAGCTCGCCGTCGACGGGTCGATCCGGCTGGCCAGCTTGCCGTACGAGGTGTCCGCGTCGATCGCCACCACGCGATCGTCGTTTCGCAACTCGGCGAACACCGACCCGACGCTGGCGGCGATGGTGCTCTTGCCGACCCCGCCCTTGCCCAGCACGCCGATCTTGTAGGTGCCGCGCAACAGGGTCCGGATCTTGGCTTCGAGTTCGGCCTGATAACGCTCGTCAGGGGACCAGCCCAGATTGATCAGCTTGAAACTGGCGACGTAAACGGCTTTGCGCCAGCCGCGGCCGGGTGGGATGCGCCGGGTCGGCACGAGGTCGCTGCGGCGGATGCTGTCGACATAATTCAACGGCGGCGGCGGCGGACGCTGGGCTTGACCCCAGCCAGGGCTTCCCGTCGGCGGCGCCGCCGCCTGCTGCTGCGGTTGCGGCCACGCCGGGCCCGGCGGGTCAGTGGGGACATCCGGCCGCGGCGGCGAGGCGGCGCCCGATGCCGGCGGTTGCTGGGCTGAGGCCCATCCGTCGGGGCGCGGGCCCCCGTACTGGCCGGCGTCGGGTCTGCTTGGGGCAGGCCCGGATTCGCGGCCCCGTCCACGTGTGGGGCCTGGCGCCCTGGAGCGGTCGAACAGCGTGGCGGTCTCGTCGAGCGGCCCGCCGTGGCGGAACGCGGGCTGGTCCGGCCACTGATAGGGGGCGTCGTTTGGCGTCTCCGCCGCGGGAGCCCCGTTGTCGAGCTTGTCGTCCTGTGGGCGCAACGGCACCGGCCCTGACCCGTTCGCTACGGCCTCGGGCGGGCCGGCGGGAACCGCAGGCGGAGTCGCATGATCGTCGGAATCTGCGCCTGTACGTTCGGTCATATGGCCTCCTAATCAGGACAAAGACCGGCATCCGCGTTGCATTTTATGCCCGGTGGCCGAAGTCGGGCCTTTCAGGCGTTCCCGCGCGACCGCCACCAAGACAGCAACTCGGCGGTTGCTTCCTCGGTCGTCAGCGGCCCGCGTTCCAGGCGCAGCTCCTTCAGGTACCGCCACGCCTCGCCGACTTGCGGGCCCGCCGGGATGCCGAGCAGCTCCATGATCGCGTTGCCGTCCAGATCGGGGCGCACCCGCGCCAAGTCCTCCTGGGCCGCCAGCTCGGCGATCCGCTCCTCCAGCCGGTCGTAGCTGGCCTGCAGGCGGGCGGCCCGGCGCTTGTTGCGGGTCGTGCAGTCGGCGCGAACCAGCTTGTGCAGCCGCGGCAGCAGCGGCCCCGCGTCGGTGACATAGCGGCGCACCGCCGAGTCGGTCCACTTGCCCTCGCCGTAGCCGTGGAACCGCAGGTGCAGAAACACCAGCTGCGAGACGTCGTCGACCATCTGCTTGGAATACTTCAACGCCCGCAACCGCTTTCGGGCCATCTTGGCACCCACCACCTCGTGGTGGTGAAAACTCACCCCGCCGTTGGCCTCGTGCCGCCGCGTCGCCGGCTTGCCGATGTCATGCAGCAGTGCCGCCCAGCGCAGCACCAGATCCGGTCCCTCGTCCTCCAGCGCGATGGCCTGGCGCAGCACCGTCAGCGAATGCTGGTAGACGTCCTTGTGCTGGTGGTGTTCGTCGATGGCCATCCGCATGCCGCCCACCTCGGGCAGCACCACCTCACCCATCCCGGTCTCCACCAGCAGGTCGATGCCGGCCACCGGGTCGTCGCCGAGCAGCATCTTGTCCAGCTCGGCGGCCACCCGCTCGGCGCTAATCCGCGCCAGCTGCGGCGCCATCTCTTCGATCGCCTCCCGCACCCGCGGCGCGACGGTGAAACCGAGTTGCGAGACGAACCGCGCGGCGCGCAGCATCCGCAGCGGGTCGTCGCCAAACGACACCGAGGGCGCGGCCGGGGTGTCCAGCACGCGCTGGCGCAGCGCCGCCAAACCGCCTAGGGGATCAAGGAATTCACCCGGGCCGGTCGGCAGCACCCGCACGGCCATCGCGTTCACCGTGAAATCGCGGCGCACCAGATCGTCCTCGAGGCGATCGCCGAAGCGCACCTCGGGTTTGCGTGACACCTGGTCATAGGCGTCGGCGCGGAACGTGGTGATCTCCAGGCGATAGTCGCCCTTGCCGACGCCGACGGTGCCGAACTGGATCCCCGTCTCCCACACCGCGTCGGCCCAGCGCCGCACCAATTCCTGGACCTGCTCGGGGCGGGCGTCAGTGGTGAAGTCCAAGTCGGGACTGAGCCTGCCCAGCAACGCGTCTCGCACCGAACCGCCGACGAGGTACAGCTCGTGACCGCCGGCATCGAACAGCGCACCCAATTCACCCAGCACGGAGGCGTGCTTGTTCAGGGCGACCGCGGCAGCGGTCAGCAGGTTGGCATCCTGGGCGGCGTCAGGCACGTTCGATCAGCGTAGTCGGGTGACGCGGCCGACACTGACCCCGCGCCGCCGGACGGCGACTAGCGGCGAGTATCTCGGGAAGACCAGCCCGTGCCAGCTACTATCGCTTGGGTGTCGGACGCCGAACAAGCCAAACCACGTCGACGCCGGGGGCGGCGTCGGCGTCGTGGCGCGGCTGCCGCGGCCGAAACCCCCAAGGATCCCCAGACGAACGGCGACTCGTCGCCTTCGAAACCCCGGCGGTCCCGGCCATCCCGCGGCGTCCCCGATCGACTCAAGACCGTCCACGAAACCTCCGCCGGCGGTCTCGTCATCGACGGAATCGACGGGCCGCGCGACGAGCAGGTCGCGGCGTTGATCGGCCGCGTCGATCGGCGCGGACGGATGCTGTGGTCGCTGCCCAAAGGACATATAGAGATGGGCGAGACCGCGGAACAGACCGCGATTCGCGAGGTCGCCGAGGAAACGGGTATTCGCGGCAGCGTGCTTGCCGCGCTGGGACGCATCGACTATTGGTTCGTCACCGACGGCCGCCGGGTGCACAAGACCGTGCACCATTATTTGATGCGCTTCTCCGGCGGCGAGCTCTCCGACGAGGACCTTGAAGTCGCCGAGGTGGCGTGGGTGCCGATCGGCGAGCTGCCGTCCCGGTTGGCCTATGCCGACGAGCGCCGCCTCGCCCAGGTCGCCGACGAGCTGATCGACAAGCTGCAGAGCGACGGCCCGTCCGCGCTTCCGCCGCTGCCGCCGAGCTCGCCGCGGCGACGCCCGCAAACGCATTCACGGACCCGGCATTCCGACAAGCCCGTGGCGGGCCGGAAGAACGGTCACGGGCCAGGGCCGTGACGGCTCTCCGACTCTGCTGGGCCGGCTTCGTGCGCCTCGCCGCCGTGGTTAGCATCGTGGCCGGTTTTGCGGTGCTCGCCGGGCCCACCCCGCGCGCGGCGGCGGGCGAACCCGGGGAGACGCCCTTCGTCCGGGTCCGCATCGACCAGGTGACCCCGGACGTGGTCACCACGACAAGCCCACCCGTCGTCACCGTCAGTGGAATGGTGACCAACATCGGTGACCGCCCGGTCCGCGACGTCATGGTCCGGTTGGAGCACGCGCCGGCGGTCAACGACTCCGCGGCGTTGCGCACCTCGCTGGACGGCAGCACCGACCAGTACCAGCCGGCCGCCGATTTCCTCACGGTGGCCCCCGAGCTGCAGCGCGGCCAGGAAGTGAGCTTCACTCTGGCGGCCCCACTGCGGGCATTGACCAAGCCGTCGTTGGGGATGGAGAAGCCCGGGATCTACCCCGTCCTGGTCAACGTCAACGGGACACCCGACTACGGCGCTCCGGCCCGCCTCGACAACGCGCGGTTCCTGCTGCCCGTTGTCGGCGTGCCGCCCGATCACGCCGACGACGTCAATTCCGCCGTCGCGCCCGACACCTCCAAACCCGTGTGGATCACGATGCTCTGGCCGCTGGCCGATCGGCCGCGGCTGTCCCCAGGCGTGCCCGGCGGCACCATTCCGGTCCGGTTGGTCGACGACGACTTGGCCAC
Source organism: Mycobacterium sp. IEC1808 (assembly GCF_002101935.1). NCBI lineage: Bacteria > Bacillati > Actinomycetota > Actinomycetes > Mycobacteriales > Mycobacteriaceae > Mycobacterium > Mycobacterium sp. IEC1808. Next base: position 27,549 of record NZ_LQPV01000037.1, read on the forward strand.
CTCCCTGGCCACCGGCGGGCGGCTGGACATCCTGCTCGCCGCCGCGGAGGTCGCCACCAGCCACGACGTCGACCCCGACGGCGCCGTCAGCCACGCGCTGTGCCTGGCCGTCGACCCGGACCTGCTGGTCACCGTCAACGCGATGACCGCGGGCTACGTGGTGTCCAACTCGCCCGACGGGCCCGCCCAGCTGCCGGGCACCCCGACCCACCCGGGAACCGGCCAGGCCGCCGCGACCGAGTGGCTGAACCGGCTGCGCGCCCTGTCCCACCGCACCTGCGTGGCGCCGCTGCCCTACGCCCAGGCCGACCTCGACGCCCTGCAACGCGTCAACGACCCCGGGCTGAGCGCAGCCGCCACCAACAGCGTCGGCGGCATCGTCGACCGCATCCTCGACGTCCAGTCCACCCGCGGGGCCACGCTGCTGCCCGACGGCCCGTTGACCGGCCGAACCGTCAGCCTGCTCAGTGCCGATGACAGCACGGTCGCGATCGCCGCCGGCGAGTTGTCCGCCCAAAACTCGACAACAGACAACCCGGCCGGCGTCGACACCGCGCCCCGGCGGTTGTCCCCGCAGGTGGTGGTCGCGCCGTTCGACCCGGCCGTCGGCGCCGCGCTCGCTGGCGCGGGCAACAACCCGATCGCCCCCACCTACCTGGACTCCTCGCTGACCGTCCGCCTTTCGCACGACTCCAACACCGCCCGGCGCCAGGACGCGTTGGGTTCGATCTTCTGGCACGCGCTGCAGCGCGATGCGGTGCCGCGCACCCAGCTGCTGGTGCCGCCGGCGACGTGGAACCTGCAGGCCGACGACGCGCAGGTCATCTTGACGGCGCTGGCCACCAGCATCCGGTCCGGCCTGGCGGTGCCGAGGCCGCTGCCCGCCGTCATCGCCGAGGCCGCGGCCCGCACCGAGCCGCCCGAGCAGGCAGCCAACGACGGCTCCGCGCGTGGCCGGTTCACCGACGACGTCACCGCCAACATCGCCGCCCAGGTCGGCCGGCTGTGGGGCCTCACCTCCGCGCTGACCACCGACGAACGCACCGGCCTGACCGGCGTCCAGTACACCGCGCCGCTGCGCGAGGACATGCTGCGCGCGTTGAGCCAATCCGAACCGCCCGACACCCGCAACGGGCTCGCCCAACAGCGTCTGGTGGTGGTCGGCAAGACGATCAGCGACTTGTTCGGTGCGGTCACGATCGTCAACCCGGGCGGCTCCTACACCCTGGCCACGGAGCACAGCCCGCTTCCGCTGGCGCTGCACAACGGCCTGGCGGTCCCCATCCGGGTGCGGCTGCAGGTCGACGCCCCGCCGGGCATGACGGTCACCGACGTCGGCCAGATCGAATTGCCGCCGGGCTACCTGCCGCTCCGGGTGCCGATCGAGGTGAACTTCACCCAGCGCGTCGCGGTCGATGTGACGCTGCGGACCCCCGACGGTATGCGGCTCGGCGAGCCGGTGCGGTTGTCGGTGCATTCCAACGCGTACGGCAAGGTGCTGTTCGCGATCACGCTCAGCGCGGCGGCGGTGCTGGTGCTGCTGGCCGGTCGCCGGCTGTGGCACCGGTTCCGCGGCCAGCCCGACCGCGCCGACCTGGACCGCCCCGACCCGCCGCATCCCAGATCCGCCGACCTGCACGACGAGATCGACGATCGGGTCGAGCACAAACCCCGCGTTTGACGTCCTCCATCGACTTCAAGCCGTTGGATTCCAACCCTTCCCCGTCGCACTTAGGCAGCAGGAGAGCAGAGTTGAGGTTCACGGTTCGCAGACCGGCCAGTGCCGAGGTCTCCCCGTGCTGTCACCGCCCGTCCGGCGGCGATGTTGCGTGCGGCGTTGACGTCAGCGTGGCACGGCCCCGCGCCGCAGGCGACGCACTGGAAAACCGCTTGGCTCTTGCGGTTTTCCGGCGCGACGTGCCCGCGGTGGGAGCATCGTTGCGACGTATACGCTGCCGGGACGAATTCCAGCCGCCCCTTGACCTCGTGCTTGAGTCGGGCCGCCACCAGTCCCCACCCTTGGCGGCTGATCTCACGGTTGAGGCCCCGTTTCTGGGCGACATTAGTGCCCGGACATTCCCTAGTCCCGCGTGTCGAGCGGGTCATCGCCCGCGCGTTCAAGTCCTCGACGCGGATGGTCTCAAAGCGGCGCGCCAGATCGGTGGTGGTCTTTTCCACCCAGTCACGGCGGCGATCGGTTTCGCGGACGCGCCACCGCGCAATGGCCCGCTTGGTTCCCGTCCGGCGGCGCGATCCGCGCTGCGCGCGGGCCAGACGCCGCTGCAACCTGCGCAGTCGCCTAGCTTCACCAACACTGAGGCCGGGAGCGCGCAGCAGCTCGCCGTTGGACAGTGCAACCGATACCGCCACGCCGCGATCAACGCCAACGACGCTGCCATCACCAGGTCCCGAAACGGGTTCTGGGATAACGGCAAAGGCGATGTGCCAGCGCCCCGATCGATCCAACGTGACCCGGTAGGACTTCACCGTGGCAGGGATGGCGCGGGTCCACCGAAACCAAACCCACCCGATCTTCGGTATCCATACCTGTCCCTGGCGGCGGTTGAGCCGTTTGAGGTGGCGCGCTTTGAATCCGACCTGCCGAAATCCTTCGTGGGTGCCAGCCTTACGCCATGTTGGGCGGCGGTGGGTGCCATTGAAATAATTGCGCATTGCTTGGGCGAAGTCGCGCAAGGCCTGCTGCTGCACGGTTTGCGATCCGGCTGCCAGCCACTCGTGTTCGGCGCGGGCTGTGGTCAACTGGGCACACTGCTCGTTATAGCCCGGCGCCCGACGACCTGGTTGCCAGTGCTGCTGCTGCTCGACGGCCCGATTCCATACAAACCGGGCGTGACGACATTGTTCAGCCAACGCCATTGCTTGCTCGGGGTTCGGACGCAATCGAAATCTGGACACGCCAATAACCTAAGAACGACCACCGACATCCTGCCGAAAGGAGGAATGCGGCCTCTTCTTCCCCGGCTAAAGCCGCGGGTTTCCACACCGCAAAACTGATGGATCACGCCCACCGGCGGACGCACGCACAGCCGCCACCACAGCGCCTGCCGGCGGGGCCGCGCCACGGCCGGCCGGGCCCACCGACCGGTCCCCTGCCGCCGGTGCCTGAGCTCGCGCGGCGCCGGCCCGAGCTGTCCGACGCCGCCCTGGTGTCGCGGTCGTGGGCGATGGCCTTCGCGACGTTGATCAGCCGCCTCACCGGCTTCGCGCGCATCGTCGTGTTGGCCGCCATCCTGGGTGCCGCGCTGTCGAGTGCCTTCTCGGTGGCCAATCAGCTGCCGAACCTGGTGGCGGCGCTCGTGCTGGAGGCGACGTTCACCGCGATCTTCGTGCCGGTCCTGGCCCGCGCCGAGCAAGGCGACGCCGACGGCGGCGCGGCGTTCGTGCGACGCCTGGTCACGTTGACGACCGCACTGCTGCTGGTCGCCACCGCGCTCTCGGTCGTGGCCGCGCCCCTGTTGGTGCGGCTGATGTTGGGCCGCTCCCCGCAGGTCAACGAGCCACTGACCACCGCCTTCGCCTACCTGCTGCTGCCGCAGGTGCTCGCCTACGGCCTGACGTCGGTGTTCATGGCAATTCTCAACACCCGCAATGTGTTTGGGCCGACGGCGTGGGCCCCGGTCGTCAACAACGTGGTCGCGCTCGCCACCCTCGGCGTGTACCTGGCGGTGCCGGGCGAGCTGTCCGTCGATCCCGTTCGGATGGGCAACGCCAAGCTGCTGGTGCTTGGCATCGGCACCACGCTTGGCGTGTTCGCGCAGACCGCCGTGCTGCTGGTGGCGCTGAAACGCCAGCGCGTGAGCCTGCGCCCGCTGTGGGGAATCGACGAGCGGCTCAAGCGGTTCGGCGCGATGGCCGGGGCGATGGTCCTCTACGTGGTGATCAGCCAGCTCGGCCTGGTGGTCGGCAACCAGATCGCCAGCACCGCGGCCGCGTCCGGTCCGGCGATCTACAACTACACCTGGCTGGTGCTGCAGCTGCCCTACGGGATGATCGGCGTGACGGTGCTGACCGTCGTGATGCCGCGGCTGAGCCGCAACGCCGCCGCCGATGACACCGGGGCGGTGCTGGCCGACCTGTCGCTGGCGACCCGGCTGACGCTCTTCACGCTGATCCCGATCGTGGCGTTCATGACCGTCGGCGGCCCGGCGATCGGCAGCGCGCTGTTCGCCTATGGGCATTTCGGGGAGGTCGACGCCGGCTACCTGGGCGCCGCGATCGCATTGTCGGCGTTCACGTTGATCCCCTACGGCCTGGTGCTGCTGCAGCTGCGCGTCTTCTACGCGCGCGAACAACCCTGGACGCCGATCGTGCTCATCCTGGTCATCACCGCCGTCAAGATCGTCGGCTCGGTGCTGGCCCCCCACCTGACCCACGACCCCAAGCTGGTGGCCGGCTTCCTCGGCCTGGCCAACGGCATCGGCTTCCTGGCCGGCGCGATCGTCGGCTACTACCTGCTGCGACGGGCGCTGCTGCCCAAGGGCGGCCACCTGATCGACGTCGGGGCGGTGCGGACAATCCTGGTGACGATCGTCGCGTCGATGCTGGCCGGCCTCGTCGCGCATGTGGCCGATCGGCTGCTCGGGCTCGCCCGGCTGACGGCCCACGGCGGCTTGGGCTCGCTGCTGCGGCTGTTGGTCCTGGCGATCATCATGTTGCCGATCATGGCCGCGGTCATGGTCCGTGCGCGGGTGCCCGAAGCGCAGGCGGCGATTGACGCGCTCAGGCGCCGCTTTTCGCGCTGCGGACCGCGCGTCGCGGTAGCTTCGCGCAAATCGGCCGGGCAACAGGGATCGTCTCGGCCGGGCCACGTCACGTACCCTGAGCAGAGGAATTCGTCCCCGCCGGGGGGAAGTGCGGTCCAGGAGCCGATCCGGCGCAGGCCTCCGGAGCGGGTAGCCAGCGCCCGAGTAGCGAAAGGACCGGAGGTGACCGACCGCCCATTGGAGAGCGCATCTAGCGCTGGATCCGATTTGGGGTCAGGCGCCGAGACTCCGCGCCCAGTCGCCGACGACTTCCAGCCCGACATTCCGCCCGGTCCGGCCCATGAACGGCCGGCGCCGCGCCCGACCGACCGTTTGAACGGCGACCTGTCGGTCGACACCGCCGTCGGGGCCGGGGACGACGTGCACCTCGTCCCGGGCGCCCGCATCGCCGGCGGCCGGTATCGGCTGCTGGTCTTCCACGGCGGCGCACCCCCGCTGCAGTTCTGGCAGGCGCTGGACACCAAGCTGGACCGGCAGGTGGCGCTGACCTTCGTCGATCCCGACGGAGCCCTGCCCCGCGAGGTGCTGCAGGACATCTTGTCTCGAACCCTGCGGCTGAGCCGGATCGACAAGCCCGGTATCGCCCGCGTGCTCGACGTGGTCCACACCGGCTCCGGCGGCCTGGTCGTCTCGGAGTGGATCCGCGGCGGTTCGCTGCAGGAGGTAGCCGACACAGCACCGTCGCCCATCGGCGCCGTCCGCGCGATGCAATCGCTGGCCGCCGCCGCCGACGCCGCCCACCGCGCCGGGGTCGCCCTGTCGATCGATCACCCCAGCCGGGTGCGCGTCAGCATCGAGGGCGACGTGGTGCTGGCCTATCCCGCGACCATGCCCGACGGCAACCCGCAACAGGACATCCGCGGAATCGGCGCCGCCCTGTATGCGCTGTTGGTCAATCGGTGGCCGCTGCCGGAATCCGGGGTGCGCAGCGGGCTGGCGCCGGCCGAGCGTGATTCATCGGGGAATCCCGTCGAACCCATGGTGATCGACCGCGAGATCCCGTTCCAGGTATCCGCGGTCGCGGTACGGGCGGTTCAAGAAGACGGCGGAATCCGCAGCGCCTCAACCCTTTTGAACTTGCTGCAGCAGGCGACGGCGGTGGCCGATCGCACCGAGGTGCTCGGCCCGATCGACGATTCGCCCGCGCTGCCTCCCACCACCCGGTTGTCCCCCGGCCGCGAGTACGCGACCTTCGCGCGCCGGCGCCGCAACGTGCTGATCGGTGTCGGGGCCGCCGTCGCCGTCATCGTGGTCGCCTTGCTGGTGCTTGCGTCGGTGGTGAGCAAGATCTTCGGCAACGTCGGCGGCGGCCTGAACAAAGACGAGCTCGGGCTCAACGGCCCGTCGTCGTCGGCGTCGTCGTCCGCTCCCAATTCCGCGGCCGCCGGCAGCGTCGTCAAACCCACCAAGGCGACGGTCTACTCCCCCGACGGAGACGCCGACAACCCCGGTCAGGCCGGGCAGGCGATCGACGGCGACCCCTCGACCGCCTGGTCCACCGAGGTCTACACCGACGCCGTCCCGTTCCCCTCCTTCAAGCAGGGCGAAGGGCTGATGTTGCAGCTGCCCAACCCCACCGTGGTCGGTCAGGTAACCATCGACACCCCGAGCAGCGGCACCAAGGTTGAGATTCGCTCGGCCTCGACCGCGGCGCCGTCCAAGCTCGAAGACACCACCGTGCTGGCGCCGGCTTTCGCGCTCAAGCCTGGTCACAACGTCATCCCCGTCCGGGGCGGCTCGGCGACGTCGAACGTGTTGGTGTGGATCTCCACGCTGGGAACCACCAACGGCAAGAGCCAGGCCAGCTTCTCGGAAGTCACGGTCCAGGCAGCCTCCTGACGGAGCGGGCGCCCACAGCCCCCGCGTTGGTGAAGTGCCGCGCGACCACCGATTAGTTAGTGTCCGGCCGTGGGTCTCGGGGGGAACAGCCAGGGCGAACGCAGCGACGCCGAACTGCTCGCGGCCCACGTAGCCGGCGACCGCTACGCGTTCGCCGAGTTGTTCCACCGTCACCACCGCCAGCTGCACCGGCTGGCACGGCTGACCACCCGCACCCGCGAGGACGCCGAGGACGCGCTGCAGGACGCGATGCTCTCGGCACATCGCGGGGCGGGATCGTTCCGGCACGACGCGGCCGTCGGCAGCTGGCTGCACCGCATCGTGGTCAACGCGTGCCTGGACCGGCTGCGCCGCACCAAGGCCCACCCGACCGCCCCGCTCGAGGACGTGCACCCCGTCGCCGATCGCACCGCGCAGGTCGAGACGGCGATCGTGGTGCAACGGGCCCTGATGCGCCTTCCCATCGAGCAGCGGGCGGCGGTGGTGGCCGTCGACATGCAGGGCTATTCCGTCGCCGACACCGCCGCGCTGCTGGGCGTCGCCGAGGGCACCGTCAAGAGCCGGTGTTCCCGCGCCCGGGTCCGCCTCGCCCAGCTGCTCGGTTACCTCGACACCGGTCCCGACGCGGGCCCACCGATGGCCGTCAAGCAGCGCATGACGGACACTGGGGCGGATGGGTGAACCCGACGACGAAGCCGCCGAGCCGCCCCTGACCGTCGAGCTGCTGGCCGACCTTCAGGCCGGTCTGCTCGACGACGATGCCGCGGCCCGCGTGCGTAAACGCGTCCGCGAAGACCCGGAGGCGCAGGGCATGCTGCGCGCGCTGAACCAGGTGCGCTGCGACGTCGCGACGTTAGGGGCCGATCCGGCGTCCGCGCCCGAGGTGCCCCCCGAAGTCGCCGCGCGGATCTCGGAGGCGTTGCGGTCGGCCGATCACACCGGTCTCACACACGCGGCCCGGCCGCATCTGGGTGCCCCCAGGGTGGTCGCCGGCCTGCTCGGCGTGGGCGCCGTGCTGGCGGCGGTCGGCGTGGGCACGGTGGCGCTGGTCAGCGCCCCGGAGCCCGCCCCGAGCACCCCGGCCACCGCCGAGCACATCACGGTGTCGACGCCGCCGCCGACGATTCCGCTGTCACAGCCCGAGATCCTCGGACTGCTCCACCGCAGCCCGGACTACGGCCCGCTCGGCGACCCCGCGCTGCGGGCGTCCTGCCTCAGCGGCCTGGGCTACTCGGCGTCCACGCAGGTGCTGGGCGCGCGACCGGTCGACATCAACGCCCGCCCCGGCGTGCTGCTGGTGTTGCCCGGCGACACGCCCGAAAATCTGGCGGTCTTCGCGGTGGCGCCGAATTGCAGCGCCGCCGATACCGGGTTGCTGGCCAACACGCAGGTCCCGCGGGCGTAGTCGCCGCCAGCATGCCTAGCGGCGATCGCAAGCGCGGCGCAGCCGGGCGCGGCGGGTCGCCGCCATGACACCTAGTGTGGTGCCCGACACCCGGGAACACCTACGCCTACGCTGGCGTTCGTATGCGTAGCTTCCGTACCTGAAAGGCCCGAATGACTGCCGATACCCCCGCTCACGACACCATTCACGACGTCATCGTCATCGGCTCCGGCCCCGCCGGGTACACCGCGGCTCTTTACACCGCCCGCGCGCAGCTGGCCCCCCTGGTTTTCGAGGGCACCTCGTTCGGTGGCGCGTTGATGACGACGACCGAGGTGGAGAACTACCCGGGCTTTCGCGACGGGATCACCGGCCCGGAGTTGATGGACGAGATGCGCGAGCAGGCGCTGCGGTTCGGCGCGGACCTGCGGATGGAAGACGTCGAATCGGTATCCCTGGACGGGCCGGTCAAGTCCGTCGTCACCGCCGACGGGGAGACCCACCGCGCACGAGCCGTCATCTTGGCCATGGGCGCGGCCGCTCGCTACCTGCAGGTGCCCGGCGAACAGGAGTTGCTGGGGCGCGGCGTGAGTTCATGTGCCACCTGCGACGGGTTCTTCTTCCGCGACCAGCACATCGCCGTCATCGGCGGCGGCGACTCGGCGATGGAGGAGGCCATCTTCCTGACCCGCTTCGCCAGCAGCGTGACGCTGGTACACCGGCGCGACGAGTTCCGGGCATCCAAGATCATGCTCGACCGCGCCCGCAACCACGACAAGATCAAGTTCATCACCAACGCCGCCGTGCTCGCCGTCGAGGGCGACACCACGGTGACCGGATTGCGGTTGCGCGACAACATAACTGGTGAAGAATCGACCCTCGCGGTCACCGGCGTTTTTGTGGCAATCGGTCACGAGCCGCGCTCGGGGCTGGTGCGCGATCAGGTCGACGTCGATCCCGACGGCTATGTCCTCGTGCAGGGCCGCACCACCAGCACCTCGGTGGAGGGCGTATTCGCGGCCGGCGACCTGGTGGACCGCACCTACCGGCAGGCGATCACCGCCGCGGGCAGCGGCTGCGCCGCGGCCATCGACGCCGAGCGTTGGCTGGCCGAACGGGAAGACGAGTCTGCAACCGGAAGCGCTGAGGGTACCGACACATTGATTGGAGCACCGCGATGACCGACGCCGAAAAGGCTGGCGCCACAATAGAAGTCTCTGACGCGTCTTTCTCCTCGGAGGTGCTGTCGAGCAATAAGCCTGTGCTGGTTGACTTTTGGGCCACCTGGTGCGGGCCATGCAAGATGGTCGCCCCGGTTCTGGAGGAGATCGCGAGCGAGCGCGCCGAGCAGATCACCATCGCCAAGCTCGACGTGGACGCCAACCCGGAAACGGCCCGGGATTTTCAGGTGGTTTCGATTCCCACCATGATCCTGTTCAAGGACGGCCAACCGGTGAAGCGGATCGTCGGCGCCAAGGGCAAGGCGGCGTTGCTGCGCGAGCTTTCCGACGCGGTTCCCAACCTCGCCTGACGCCAACCAGTTCGTCGCACCACGCCCCGGCGCTTAGCCTGGGGTTTTCCGAAAATTGAGAAGCATCTGCGACAATAGCGCTTAGCCGTTGCCCGTATTCAGCCTGTCAATTTGTCCCGGAGGGCCTTTGGTATGTCGAGTCAGCGCCGTGAATACGGCGACGCGCTGCGCTGTGGTGACCGCAGCGCTGCCGTGACCGAAATCCGGGCGACGCTGGCCGCGCTAGGGCTGCTGGACAATCCCGACGAAGACATGACCACCGGGCGACACGTGGCCCTCGAAGTCTTCGACGACCACCTTGATCAGGCGGTACGCGCCTTCCAGCAGAACCGCGGATTGCTGGTGGACGGCATCGTCGGCGAAGCGACCTACCGTGCGCTGAAGGAGGCCTCGTATCGGCTGGGCGCGCGCACGCTGTATCACCAGTTCGGCGCACCGCTTTACGGCGACGACGTCGCGACCCTGCAGGCGCGGTTACAGGACCTCGGTTTCTACACCGGCCTGGTCGACGGGCACTTCGGCCTGCAGACCCACAACGCTTTGATGTCGTACCAGCGCGAATACGGGCTCGCCGCCGACGGCATCTGCGGCCCGGAAACCTTGCGCTCGTTGTACTTTCTCAGTTCCCGCGTCAGCGGCGGGTCCCCGCATGCCATTCGCGAGGAAGAGCTGGTCCGCCGCTCCGGGCCCAAACTGTCGGGCAAGCGCATCATCATCGATCCGGGCCGCGGCGGCACGGACCACGGCGCCATCATGCAGGGCCCGGGCGGCCCGGTCAGCGAAGCAGATGTGCTGTGGGACTTGGCAAGTCGGCTCGAGGGCCGGATGACCGCCATCGGCATGGAGACGTTCCTGTCGCGGCCGACCAATCGCAGCCCGTCGGACGCCGAACGCGCCGCTACCGCCAACAACGTCGGAGCCGACCTCATGATCAGCCTGCGCTGCGAATCCCAGACCAGCCCGTCGGCCAACGGCGTGGCCTCCTTTCACTTCGGCAACTCGCACGGTTCGGTCTCCACGATCGGACGCAATCTCGCCGACTTCATTCAGCGAGAAGTGGTGGCGCGCACCGGTTTACGGGATTGCCGCACGCATGGCCGGACGTGGGATCTGCTGCGGCTCACCCGGATGCCCACCGTCCAGGTCGACGTCGGCTACATCACGAACCCGCGCGACCGCGCGATGCTGATCTCCACGCAGACCCGCGACGCCATCGCCGAGGGCATCCTGGCCGCGGTCAAGCGGCTCTACCTGCTCGGCAAGAACGACCGCCCCACCGGCACCTTCACCTTCGCCGAGCTGCTGGCTCACGAATTGTCGGTGGAACGCGCGTCGCGGCTGGGCGGTTCCTAACCGCTCTCGTTGGCCCGCAGCGTATTTCCCGCGGCGGAAGAACCAGCACCCACCGGTTCTTCCAGTTGGGCCAGCAGGCGCTCCAGCGCCGCCTCGACCTCGGCCTTCCAGCCGAGTCCCTTGTCCAACTCCAGCCGTAACCGCGGAAAGTACCGGTGCGGCGCCACCACAACGAATCCCACGTCCTTCAAGAATTCGGCGTCGATCATGCAGTGGTCGACCGAGCAGTCGCCGAGCGCCTCCAGCACCGGCCGGACATCGGGATCCACCAACCGCGGATCCTGTAGCTCGGACGCCTCCGATGTGCGACCGAAAGCTTCCAGGGCCCGGACGCCGCGTCGGACGAGCTCGTCGACGACCCGGGCGATGAGCCCATGCGGCAGATCGTCGGCGGCTTGCCCCGGCTCGATGTTCATCGACGTCAGCAACACCGCATCGGCGGACACCGGAGCGGTGGGAAACCGTTGCGCCCGTGGCACCGCGCGCGGCGGGGCGTAGAGGACATACCCCAGGCACGGTGGCTCGGAGTGGCTGCGTTCGTCGTCGGGAATCGCGGTCGCGACCAGCCCGCACGAACCCCACTCCAACATCACCATCGACAGCCAGGCCTCTTTTTCGAATTCGGGGTCGGCGAGGTGGTCCTGGTTACCGAGGGTCGCCGGGTCGACCTCCCAGAACACGCAGCGGCGCGCGTGCTTGGGAAGCTGCTCGAAAGCCTCGAGCCGAAGCGGCGTGATTCGAGCGGACACTAGCCTCCTGGCTTCCGTGCGGTACTGCGGCCAACCCATTCCCGGCCATCAGCAGCCCCTCCAGGATAGGAGAGTTCGACCTCATCGGACCAGTGTTTGCCCCGCCACTTCAGCCGGCCCCGCAGAATGGTCCGGACAGCCGGTCGGCGGTCCGGCAAACCGCGAAACATCTTGGGGCACATCGAAACTCCGCCGAGCAAGGGCACACGAGGCCGGCGATTTCGGGCCCGGGAGGGGCCCAGTGTCACAGTGACGTAATTACACCGTGTGGATGGTCAGGCCTTGGGTGGGGTCATCACATCGACGATCCGCTGGAGGTCCTCCACCGAGCCGAACTCGACGACAATCCGTCCCTTGCGTTTGCCCAGGCTGACCGTGACCCGGGTGTCGAACGTGTTGGACAGCCGGTCAGCAACGTCTTGAAGGCCGGGCATCTGGATCGGCTTGCGACGCGGCGCCGCCGGGGCGGCCCCGTCGCCGCGGTTGGCCAGGGTGACCGCTTCCTCGGTGGCGCGCACCGAGAGACCCTCGGCGACGATCCGGCTCGCCAGCTCCTCCTGCGCCTCCGGGCCGGCCTCCAAGGACAGCAGCGCACGGGCATGCCCGGCGGACAGGACCCCCGCGGCGACCCGGCGCTGCACCGCGATCGGCAGCTTCAGCAACCGGATCATGTTCGTGATCAGCGGCCGCGATCGGCCGATGCGCGACGCCAGTTCGTCGTGCGTGACGTCGAACTCGTCGAGCAACTGCTGGTAGGCCGCCGCCTCCTCCAAGGGGTTGAGCTGCACTCGGTGGATGTTCTCGAGCAGGGCGTCGCGCAGCAGGTTGTCGTCGCCGGTCTCGCGCACGATCGCCGGGATGGTGGCCAGGCCCGCTTCCTGCGCGGCGCGCCAACGCCGCTCCCCCATCACGATCTGGTACCGCGCGCCGCTCGGCGCCCCGGTCACCGCGCGGACCACGATCGGCTGCAGGAGCCCGAACTCGCGAATGGAATGCACCAGCTCCGAGAGCGCCTCTTCGTCGAACACCTGCCGAGGCTGCCGTGGGTTGCGCTCGATATCGCCGGGCGCGATCTCGCGGTAGACCGCACCGACCGAGGCGGCGTCCTGCGCCGGCCCGCCGATCAGCACATCGGCCGCCGCGTCGCCCATCCGGGGACCCAGCGTCGCCGGACCCGAGTCGCCCTCCGCCGGGCCGGTGGGAATCAGGGAAGCCAGGCCCCGGCCGAGGCCACCCTTCTTGCGTAACGGCTGCGTCATGGTCGTCCCTTCACGGATGGTGGTCAGTCGCGCTCGGCGAGTTCGCGGCTCGCGTCGAGGTAGCTCATCGCCCCGCGCGAACCGGGGTCGTAGTCGATGATGGTCATGCTGTAGCCGGGCGCCTCGGAAACCTTGACGCTGCGCGGAATCACGGTGCGCAACACCTTGTTTCCGAAGAATCGACGGACCTCGTCGGCCACCTGGTCGGCCAGCTTGGTCCGCCCGTCGTACATCGTGAGGATCACGGTGGTCACCTCGAGCCGAGGGTTGAGGTGGGCCTTGACCATCTCGATGTTGCGCATCAGCTGGGACACGCCCTCCAGCGCGTAGTACTCGCATTGGATCGGGATCATCACCTCGGGCGCGGCCACGAGCGCGTTGATCGTCAGCAGTCCGAGCGAGGGTGGGCAGTCGATGAACACGAAGTCGAAGTCGAACTGGTCGAGCTCGGCCAGCGCGGTGCGGAGCCGGTTCTCGCGCGCCACCATGCTCACCAACTCGATCTCGGCGCCGGCCAGGTCGATCGTCGCCGGGACGCAGAACAGCCGGGGGCTGTGCGGGCTGGGCCGCAACGCGTCGCGAAACGACACCTCGCCCAGGAGGACCTCGTACGAAGAGGGGGTCCCGGCTTGCCGGTCGTGGATGCCCAGCGCGGTGCTCGCGTTGCCCTGGGGATCGAGGTCGATGACGAGCGTCTTGAGCCCCTGCACGGCCAGCGCGGCGGCGAGGTTGACGGCGGTGGTCGTCTTGCCGACGCCGCCCTTCTGGTTGGCGACGGTGAACACCCGTCGGTGGGTCGGGCGGCGCAGCGGTGCATAGGTCGTGTGGAGGACCCGCATGGCGCGCTCGGCGGCGGCGCCGATCGGGGTGTCGTAGTCAGCCGATGTTTCACGTGAAACATCTGCGGGCGCAGCGTCGGCGGAAGCGACGGGCGCCGATGGTTGCGCCTGCGCGACGGGCGGTGCGGGCGCGGACTCGCCGGACCAATCGTGTGGAGAACTCACCGTGCCCCCCTGTCTGCCGACCGGTCCGGCTTCCGCCGTGCCGGCTTTCCGCGTCGCGCTAAAACCACGGTTACGGGCGGACACAAGTAGTTCACGCCACATGCCACCACCCTGACATCAACGGCTCCCGAACCGGCCATCACACGCCGGTGGGCTTCCACTTCCTCGGGAGCACGCTCCCCCTTGATCGCGACCATTCGCCCGTCCTGCCGTAGCAACGGCATGCTCCACTTCGCCAGCTTGTCCAGCGCCGCCACGGCGCGCGACACGGCGACGTCCCGGGAGCCGAACTGATCGCGCACCCAAGGGTCCTCCGCGCGGCCGCGCACCACCTCGACCGCCAACCCTAGTTCGGCGACGGCCTCGGTGAGAAACTCGCTGCGGCGCAGCATCGGCTCGAGGAGCACGACCTCAAGGTCGGGCCGCGCGATCGCCAGTGGGATCCCCGGCAACCCGGCCCCGCTGCCGATGTCGATCACCCGCTCACCCGGATCGAGAAGCTCCCCCACAGCCGCACTATTTAATAGATGGCGATCCCAGAGCCGGCCGACTTCCCGGGGGCCCAGGAGTCCGCGCTCCACGCCGGCGCCGGCGAGCAGATCGGCGTAGCGCTTCGCCACATCTAGCCGGTCGCCGAACACCGCGGTCGCGGCATCGCTCAGGGACCCGGGGCCTTCGGCGGCCCCGCGCCTGCGGGCATGTTTCACGTGAAACATCTCGTGATCTTGTTTCACGTGAAACATCCTCGATCCTCTGTCGCCCGCGTTACGACCCGCGAATTACACGGCTGTGACTCAGTGGGTCAGTCGAGCAGGACGACGACGCGGCGCGACGGCTCCTGGCCTTCGCTCTCGCTGTGCACCCCCGGCACCGCCGCCACGGCGTCGTGGACGATCTTGCGCTCGAACGGCGTCATCGGGGAAAGCTCCTCGCGTTCGCCCGTGTTCAGCACGCGCCGCGCCACCTTGTCGCCCAGTGCGGCCAACTCCTCGCGGCGCCGACGCCGCCAGCTTGCGATGTCGAGCATCAGCCGGCTGCGCACCCCGGTCTTCTGGTGCACGGCCAGCCGGGTGAGTTCTTGGAGGGCGTCCAGCACTTCACCGCCGCGGCCGACCAACTTGTTCAAGTCGTCACTGCCGTCGATGCTGACGACCGCGCGGTCGCCCTCGACGTCCAGGTCGATGTCGCCGTCGAAGTCCAACAGGTCTAACAGCTCTTCGAGATAGTCGCCGGCGATCTCCCCCTCGGCGACCAATCGCTCCTCCTGGTCGTCGACTTGGTCATCGCCTTGGTCGTCGCCACGCTCGGGCGCCGCCGTCTCATCGTCGGACGGCTCCTGCGCCTCGAGTTCCGTGTCCACGTCGCGCTCGGTGGTGTCGGCGTCTGTCATGTTGTTCCCTCTCCCTCATCACGGGTCCCTCTCCAGTCGGGTCGCTCGCCCGGGGGACCCCCTAAAAGCCGTGGCGCCTCAGCGCTTCCGTTTCTTCGGCCGCGCCCCGGGTCGCGGGGTGCGGTTGGTCGGGCCGTCGGTCCGGCCCGCCACGTTCGGCTTGTCCGGTTGCGCCGTCACCGTTTTCGCCCCGGCGGCACCGTTATCCGATCGATCCGAATCCGAGTCCGAACCGTCGCTCCCGTCGGCCCCCGTCGCCGAACCGTTGCCGCTCGCCGGCGTCGCCTTCGGATTGCGCTTCGGCTTGGCCCCCGGCGCCGGCGCGTTCGCGGCTCGCCGCTGAACGGCCTCCTGCCGCTTGGCCTCTTCCTCTTTCTCGATCATGCCGAACACGTAATGCTGCTGTCCGAATGTCCAGATGTTGTTGGAGAACCAGTACAGGATGATCGCCAGCGGAAGAAACGGTCCACCGACGACGACGCCGAGCGGGAACACGTACAGCGCAAGCTTGTTCATCATCGCGGTCTGCGGGTTGGCCGCCGCCTCCGCGCTCTGCCGCGCCACCGACGCTCGGCTGTTGAAGTAGGTCGCGACGCCGGCCAGGACCATTACCGGCGCACCGACGGCGATCACCGCGGGCCGGCTGAAGTGAGTGAAGGCGTCCAACCCGGCGTGCTGGGTCATGAACGCACCGATCGGGGCGCCGAACAAGTTGGCGTCCAGGAAGTGCCCGACGTCTGCCGGGGTGAAGACGTAGTTGCCGGTCGCCCGGTTCTGGGCCACCGACATGTGCGGCTGGCCGAAGCCGCCGGTCGTCCGGTTGAACGACCGCAGCACGTGATACAGCCCGAGGAACACCGGGATCTGAGCGAGCATCGGCAGGCAGCCCAGGATCGGATTGAAGCCGTGCTCGCGTTGCAGCTTCTGCATCTCGAGCGCCATGCGCTGGCGGTCCTTGCCGTACTTCTTCTGCAGCGCCTTGATCTGCGGCTGCAGCTCCTGCATCTGCCGGGTGGTGCGGATCTGGCGCACGAACGGCTTGTACAGGATCGCGCGCAGGGTGAAGACCAGGAACATCACCGACAGGGCCCAGGCGAAGAAGTTCGACGGTCCAAGCGCGGCCGCGAACAACTTGTACCAGGCCCACATGATCCACGACACCGGGTAGTAGAAGATGTCAAGGCTGAAAAAATCAAACGACAAAAGACTCACTCTCCCGTTGCTGCGGCGCGGGGCGCCCCGCTTGTCTGGGGCCGGCGCCTTCGAAGCTCGCCCGGCATCCGTGTCGATCCGGTATCGGATCCCATCCTCCCGGATGCCACGGTCCACATCTGGCCAGCCTGGCCACGGACAACCAACTCCCCCGGATCAAGCCGTACTCGGTGAGGGCGTCGACGGCGTATCGGCTACAGGTCGGTACGAAGCGGCACGTCGCCGGACGGAGCGGTGACACCATGTGCCGGTAGAGCTGGATCACAAAAATCAGCCCGCGCACGGTGGCCCGGCCGGCCCCGCCGATCACGGCGCGCATCCCCGCCGCGCGCATCACCGGTCGGTTCCCGCCGACTCGAACGCGCGTCGCAGGCAGCGCCGCAGTTGTTGCTCGAGGCGCGCCGACGACGCCAGCCGACTGCTGGGCAGCGCGCGGATCACCACGTGATCGGATTGGTGGAGATCGCCCAGCATCGTCCGGGCGACGTGCCGCAACCGACGCGCGACGCGATGGCGCTCGACGGCCGAGCCCACCCGTTTGCCGACGATCAACCCCACACGCGGACCGGTGCCGTCCTCGGGAGCACGCCGCACGTGCACGAGGACGTCGGGCTGCGCCGAGCGCATCCCGTACTTCACCGCGGCGTCAAACTCCGTTGACCGCCTCATGCGGTTGCGTGCGGAAAGCACCGCCAAAACCTGGCGTTGCGATCAGGCAGTCAGAGCGCGGCGGCCTTTGCGCCGCCGGCCGGAGACGATCGCTCGCCCGGCGCGGGTGCGCATCCTCAACCGGAAGCCGTGCACGCGGGCTCGGCGCCGGTTATTCGGCTGGAAGGTCCGCTTGCCCTTGGCCACGGCGTTCTCCTCGTAATTCGAACCTTCCGGCCGCTCGCGCCATTCGTCCGCGGGTCGATCGGAGGTGGGTCTTGCTACTGGCCGGCGCGGTCCCCTGCCTTGATTTGGGTCGCAGCCGTATCGCCGACTTTCGGGCGACTGTTCGAGGGTACTGACGTGTCTTCGCTGGGTCAAACTTGGTCTGCCGCAACGCACCAAACTCACACATCCGCGAAAACCGAAGTTCTCGAAGCCGTTCCTGCGGCACCATGGGAGAACGAGCGACAAGCAGGCCCCAAGACACCCTAGAGAAGCCGATTGGAATGCAGCAGAACTGTTGGCAGCCGAACGGAAAACTGTTAACTTCTCCCAATGCCGTTTCAGAGTGGAGCGGCGCTCGACGACGAAGCGAGGATGGCGGATCAAGTAGCTGTCTAGGCGACCGGCGGGGGTTGCCATCAGCACGGAGATCGCGAGCCGTCGCCGGTAGGCTGCGGCTCGTCTACGATTATCCTGTCCACACCTGTGGATAACCATGTGGACAGTTGTTTCGTCGTTAAGCGTTGTTGCCCCTCGACCCGGGATCTGCGAGAGCCAGGGAGATTACGTCGTTGACCGATGACCCCGGTTCAGGATTCACAACAGTTTGGAACGCGGTCGTCTCCGAGCTCAACGGCGAGTCTGCCTCGGACGCGATGGGCTCCAACCGCACGACGCTTGTCACCCCCCTGACCCCCCAGCAAAGGGCGTGGCTGAATCTCGTCCGGCCGCTGACGATCGTCGAGGGCTTTGCGCTGTTGTCGGTGCCGAGCAGTTTCGTGCAAAACGAGATCGAGCGTCACCTCCGCGCCCCGATCACCGACGCGCTCAGCCGCCGGCTCGGGCAGCAGATCCAACTGGGTGTCCGCATCGCCCCACCCCCCGACGATTCCGACGCTGGCGCGTTCAGCAATACCGAAACATTCGGCCAAGTCTCGGAAACCCAAACCCTCGACCAGGTAGATGACGCCGACCTGGACACGTCGATCGACACCGACGAGACCGACGAGAACGGTGATGTCCCGGGCGGCGCCGAGCACAGCTGGCCGAACTACTTCACCGAACGCCCACACGCGGCAGACCCGGCCGTCGCCGGCGGAACCAGCCTCAACCGGCGCTACACCTTCGACACGTTCGTCATCGGCGCGTCCAACCGCTTCGCCCACGCTGCTGCCCTGGCCATCGCCGAAGCCCCGGCCCGCGCTTACAACCCCCTCTTTATTTGGGGCGAGTCCGGCCTGGGCAAGACGCACCTGTTGCACGCCGCCGGGAACTACGCCCAACGGCTGTTTCCCGGCATGCGGGTGAAGTACGTCTCGACCGAGGAATTCACCAACGACTTCATCAACTCCCTGCGCGACGACCGCAAGGTCGCGTTCAAGCGCAGCTACCGCGACGTCGACGTCCTGCTGGTCGATGACATCCAATTCATCGAAGGCAAGGAAGGTATCCAGGAAGAGTTCTTCCACACCTTCAACACGCTGCACAACGCCAACAAACAGATCGTCATCTCGTCCGATCGGCCACCAAAACAACTCGCCACGCTGGAGGACCGGCTCCGGACCCGGTTTGAGTGGGGACTGATCACCGACGTTCAGCCCCCCGAGCTCGAAACCCGGATCGCCATTCTGCGCAAGAAGGCACAGATGGAACGGCTCGCGGTGCCCGATGACGTGCTCGAGCTGATCGCCAGCAGCATCGAACGCAACATCCGCGAGCTTGAAGGGGCTCTCATCCGGGTGACGGCGTTCGCCTCGCTGAACAAGACTCCCATCGACAAGGCGCTGGCCGAGATCGTGCTGCGCGATCTCATCGCCGACGCGAGCACGATGCAGATCAGCGCGGCCACCATCATGGCCGCCACCGCCGAGTACTTCGACACCACCGTCGAGGAACTGCGCGGCCCGGGCAAGACGCGGGCGCTGGCGCAATCACGACAGATCGCGATGTACCTGTGTCGCGAGCTGACCGACCTGTCCCTGCCCAAGATCGGTCAGGCATTCGGCCGCGATCACACCACGGTCATGTACGCGCAGCGAAAGATCTTGTCCGAGATGGCCGAGCGCCGTGAGGTCTTCGATCACGTCAAGGAGCTCACCACCCGCATCCGGCAGCGGTCCAAGCGCTGACCGCGGCGCTTCCGCCGAACTTTTTTTCAAAAACTTCTCACTCCCCTGTCACAGCTGTCACTCCAGGGCGTTGTGCGCAGCCCTGTGCACAAGCCGGTCAAAGATCGGTGCGGGATTGGGGTTTCCGTGCACATCCGTCTTCCATCCCCATCGGCCCAACAACCGCGGGTCCGTTGTCAACCGCACCATCCACAACCCCGCCGCTCCCCTAGCTGCACTAAAGCCAAGCTGTCCCCAGAATGCACAGGCCTTAATACTGTTACTGAGATCTATCCGTTATTTCTTCTTTGAAGAACGACGTTGGGGACACCCGTCGAGCGCGCCGCGCCGGGACCCACGTTCACCCCGCTTGTCGGCCACTGGCATTAGCTTTCAAGATGGCGGCAGAAGATCTACGGTTGTGGTTCGACTGCTAGCGACGGGCGGCTAGCCACCGTGGTTTTTGAAGGTTTTTGGACACTCGGCAGGTAAAGGGACGCTATGGACGCGGCGACGACAACAGCTGGCCTCACCGACTTGAAGTTCCGTCTGGTGCGAGAGTCATTCGCCGATGCGGTGTCGTGGGTTGCGAAGAACCTGCCGACCCGGCCCGCGGTGCCGGTGTTGTCCGGGGTCCTGTTGTCCGGATCGGACGACGGCCTGACGATCTCCGGGTTCGACTACGAGGTGTCCGCCGAAGCCCAGGTTGCCGCCGAAATCGCTTCTCCGGGAAGCGTTTTGGTATCCGGAAGACTGTTGTCCGACATCACCCGGGCGTTGCCGAACAAACCGGTCGACTTCTATGTGGACGGCAATCGGGTCGCGTTGACCTGCGGAAGCGCACGATTCTCCCTGCCGACGATGCCGGTTGAGGATTACCCGACGCTGCCCGCGCTGCCCGAAGGCACCGGCACCTTGCCGGCGGACTTGTTCGCGGAGGCGATCGGCCAGGTCGCTATCGCCGCCGGCCGGGATGACACTTTGCCGATGCTGACCGGGATTCGGGTCGAGATTTCCGGCGACACGGTGGTTTTGGCCGCGACCGACAGGTTCCGTCTGGCGGTTCGCGAGCTGACCTGGACGGCGCTTTCGCCTGACATCGAGGCCGCGGTGCTGGTACCGGCCAAGACGTTGTCGGAGGCGGCCAAGGCCGGCGCCGACGGGTCTGAGGTTCAGCTGTCGCTGGGCGCGGGCGCCGGGGTCGGAAAGGACGGGTTGCTCGGCATCAGCGGCAACGGCAAGCAAAGCACCACCCGGCTTCTGGATGCGGAGTTCCCGAAGTTTCGTCAGCTGCTGCCCGCCGAGCACACCGCGGTCGCGACCATCGACGTGGCCGAGCTGACCGAGGCCATCAAGCTGGTCGCGTTGGTGGCCGACCGCGGTGCGCAGGTGCGGATGGAATTCTCCGACGGGACGTTGCGGCTGTCTGCCGGCGCCGACGACGTGGGCCGGGCCGAGGAAGATCTCCAGGTTGATTTCGTCGGCGAACCATTGACGATCGCGTTCAACCCGACGTATTTGACCGATGGCCTTGCATCGGTGCATTCGGAACGGGTGTCGTTCGGCTTCACGACACCGGGCAAGCCCGCGTTGCTGCGCCCAGCGTCGGACGGCGACGCCTCCCCCACCGGCACCGGGCCCTTCCCCGCGTTGCCGACGGATTATGTTTACCTGCTGATGCCAGTCCGGTTGCCTGGCTAGGTGTACGTCCGGCATTTAGGTCTGCGCGATTTCAGGTCCTGGGCCCACGTCGACCTCGAATTGCAGCCGGGCCGCACGGTGTTCGTGGGTCCAAACGGCTTTGGAAAGACGAATCTTGTTGAGGCCCTGTGGTATTCGACTACATTGGGATCGCACCGGGTCGGAACCGACGCGCCGTTGATCCGGGCGGGCGCGGACCGCGCGGTAATTTCGACGATCGTCGTCAACGACGGCCGGGAATGCGCGATCGATCTGGAGATCGCCGCGGGCCGCGCCAACAAGGCGCGGCTGAATCGCTCGCCGGTTCGCAGCACGCGTGAGGTGGTCGGTGTATTGCGGGCGGTGCTCTTCGCGCCCGAAGACCTGGCCTTGGTGCGCGGGGATCCGTCGGACCGTCGGCGCTACCTAGATGATTTGGCCACGGTCCGCCGCCCAGGGGTGGCCGGTGTCCGCGCCGATTACGACAAGGTCTTGCGGCAACGGACCGCGCTGTTGAAGTCCCTTTCCGGTGCGCGGTTTCGGGGCGATCGCGGCGCCCTGGACACGCTGGATGTGTGGGACAGCCGGCTGGCCGAGCACGGCGCCCAATTGATGGCCGCCCGCATCGATTTGGTCAACGAACTGGCGCCGGAGGTGGAGAAGGCCTACCAGCTGCTGGCGCCGGGATCACGTCCCGCCTCGATCGCTTACCGCGCGAGCCTCGATGCCTCCGACATCAGCGACCGCGAGTTCCTGGAGGCCGCCTTGTTGGCGGGCCTGTCGACCCGGCGCGACGCGGAGTTGGAGCGGGGGATGTGTCTGGTCGGCCCGCACCGCGACGACCTGGAGCTGCGACTCGGCGACCAACCTGCCAAAGGCTTTGCCAGCCATGGCGAATCGTGGTCGTTCGCGGTCGCGCTGCGGTTGGCGGCGTATGAGTTGCTGAGGGCGGACGGCGGCGAACCGGTGTTGTTGCTCGATGACGTGTTCGCCGAACTCGACGCCACCCGCCGTCGCGCGTTGGCGACGGTGGCCGAGTCAGCGGAGCAGGTTTTGGTGACCGCGGCGGTGCTGGAAGACATTCCGGCGGACTGGGATGCTAGGCGGGTGCACATCGATCTACGCGACGACGACACGGGCCGGGTATCGGCGGTGCGGTCATGACCGATGCCGACGACACAAAGGACGACGTCGAGCGACTGGGCGGCTTGACCGGCATCGACCTGGTGCGCCGGACGCTCGAGGAGGCCCGGGCGGCGGCCCGCGCGCAGGGAAAGGACGCCGGCCGTGGGCGCGCGGTCCCATCGGCTCCCCGCCGCGTCGCGGGTCAGCGCCGGAGCTGGTCGGGGCCGGGGCCCGACGTTCGCGACCCACAACCGCTGGGACGGTTGGCGCGCGACCTCGCGAAGAAACGCGGCTGGACGGCGCACGTCGCCGAAGGCACGGTGCTGGGCCACTGGTCGTCGGTGGTGGGACACCAGATCGCCGATCACGCCACCCCGACCGCGCTCAACGATGGCGTTCTCAGTGTCACCGCCGAATCGACGGCGTGGGCCACCCAGCTGCGGATGATCCAGGCACAACTGTTGGCCAAGATCGCGGCGGCGGTTGGCAACGGCGTGGTGACCTCGCTCAAGATCACCGGACCCACCGCGCCGTCGTGGCGCAAGGGGCCCCGCCACATCGCCGGCCGCGGGCCGCGGGACACGTACGGCTGAGGCGTCCGGGGGTCAAATCGGTCCCCAGTTGAGCCGGTATCAACAGGCGCCTCAGAGCCGCTAGGACGAAAGAGACCCCTATCAGGCACGTCGGGACGCGGTGAGAATAAAGAAATCGTGTGCACGGCGCGGTTAGCTGGGTAGAAACGCGCCCAGAAAATCGGTGCTAAGCCCCAGTCACGGTAGACTGACGGAGTGCGACTGCTGCGGTGACCGGACCGCCCGCATGAAACCCCAAGGAGAGCATTCCGACCGTGGCTGCCCAGAAGAAGAAGCCTCAAGCCGGATACGGCGCTGAACAGATCACCGTCCTCGAAGGGCTGGAGGCTGTCCGCAAACGCCCGGGCATGTATATCGGCTCCACCGGCGAGCGTGGTTTGCACCACCTCATCTGGGAGGTGGTCGACAACTCGGTGGACGAGGCGATGGCCGGTTACGCGAACCAGGTCGACGTCCGGTTGCTGGAGGATGGCGGTGTCGAGGTGGCCGACAACGGGCGCGGCATCCCGGTGGCGATGCACGCCACCGGCGCGCCGACCGTCGACGTGGTGATGACCCAACTCCACGCCGGCGGCAAGTTCGGCGGTGAGAACAGCGGCTACAACGTCAGCGGCGGCTTGCACGGCGTCGGCGTGTCCGTCGTGAACGCGCTATCAACCCGCCTCGAGGTCGACATCTCCCGCGATGGCCACGAGTGGTCGCAGTTCTACGACCACGCCGTGCCCGGGACCCTGAAACAGGGTGAGGCCACCAAGAAGACCGGAACCACCATCCGGTTCTGGGCGGACCCGGACATCTTTGAGACCACCCAGTACGACTTTGAGACGGTGGCGCGGCGGCTTCAAGAGATGGCGTTCCTGAACAAGGGTCTAACGATCAATCTCACCGACGAGCGGGTGGAGCAGGACGAGGTCGTCGACGAGGTGGTCAGCGATACGGCCGACGCACCAAAGTCCGCCGAAGAGAAGGCGGCCGAATCGACCGCGCCGCACAAGGTGAAGCACCGCACCTTCCACTACCCCGGCGGTCTGGTCGACTTCGTCAAGCACATCAACCGCACGAAAAGCCCGATCCAGCAGAGCATCATCGACTTCGACGGCAAGGGCCCCGGCCACGAGGTCGAAATCGCGATGCAGTGGAACGGCGGCTATTCGGAGTCGGTCCACACGTTCGCCAACACGATCAACACCCACGAGGGCGGCACCCACGAAGAGGGCTTCCGCAGCGCGTTGACGTCGGTGGTGAACAAATACGCCAAAGACAAAAAACTGCTGAAGGACAAGGACCCGAACCTCACCGGTGACGACATCCGGGAAGGCCTGGCGGCGGTCATTTCGGTCAAGGTCGGCGAGCCCCAATTCGAGGGCCAGACCAAGACCAAGCTGGGGAACACCGAGGTCAAGTCGTTCGTCCAGAAGGTCTGCAACGAGCAGCTGACGCACTGGTTCGAAGCCAACCCTGCCGACGCCAAAGTAGTTGTTAACAAGGCGGTTTCGTCGGCGCAGGCCAGGATCGCCGCCCGCAAGGCGCGGGAGTTGGTGCGCCGCAAGAGCGCCACCGATCTGGGTGGGCTGCCGGGCAAGCTCGCCGACTGCCGCTCCACCGACCCGCGGAAGTCCGAACTGTATGTGGTGGAGGGCGATTCGGCCGGTGGCTCGGCCAAGAGCGGCCGCGACTCGATGTTCCAGGCCATCCTTCCGCTGCGCGGCAAGATCATCAATGTCGAAAAGGCGCGCATCGACCGAGTGCTGAAGAACACCGAAG
Source organism: Mycobacterium sp. IEC1808 (assembly GCF_002101935.1). Taxonomy (NCBI): domain Bacteria; kingdom Bacillati; phylum Actinomycetota; class Actinomycetes; order Mycobacteriales; family Mycobacteriaceae; genus Mycobacterium; species Mycobacterium sp. IEC1808. The sequence continues at coordinate 52,197 of NZ_LQPV01000037.1, forward strand.
TTCAGGCGATCATCACCGCGCTGGGCACCGGCATCCACGACGAGTTCGACCTCAGCAAGTTGCGCTATCACAAGATCGTGTTGATGGCCGACGCCGACGTCGACGGCCAGCACATCTCGACACTGCTGTTGACGTTGTTGTTCCGCTTTATGCGCCCGCTCATCGAGAACGGCCATGTGTTCTTGGCACAGCCGCCGCTGTACAAGTTGAAGTGGCAGCGCAGCGATCCCGAATTCGCCTACTCCGACCGCGAGCGCGACGGCCTGCTCGAGGCCGGGCTGAAGGCCGGCAAGAAGATCAATAAGGAAGACGGCATCCAGCGCTACAAGGGTCTGGGCGAGATGGACGCCAAGGAGTTGTGGGAAACCACGATGGACCCGTCCGTGCGGGTGCTGCGCCAAGTGACCCTGGATGACGCGGCGGCCGCCGACGAGTTGTTCTCCATCCTGATGGGCGAGGACGTCGATGCGCGCCGAAGCTTTATCACCCGCAACGCCAAGGACGTTCGCTTCCTGGACGTCTGATCGATCAGGCACGCGTATCCCGACGCAAACGAGGAATAGATGACTGATACCACGCTGCCCCCGGGCGACGAGGCCGGCGACCGCATCGAACCGGTTGACATCCAGCAGGAGATGCAGCGCAGCTACATCGACTACGCGATGAGCGTGATCGTGGGCCGCGCGCTGCCGGAGGTGCGCGACGGCCTCAAGCCCGTGCACCGCCGGGTGCTCTACGCGATGTACGACTCCGGCTTCCGCCCAGACCGCAGCCACGCGAAGTCGGCGCGCTCGGTCGCCGAGACGATGGGTAACTACCACCCGCACGGCGACGCGTCGATCTACGACACGTTGGTGCGCATGGCCCAGCCGTGGTCGCTGCGATACCCGCTCGTCGACGGCCAAGGCAACTTCGGTTCGCCGGGCAACGATCCGCCGGCGGCGATGCGCTACACAGAAGCCCGGCTGACCCCCCTCGCGATGGAGATGCTGCGCGAAATCGACGAGGAGACAGTCGATTTCATTCCCAACTACGACGGGCGCGTGCAGGAACCGACGGTGCTGCCGAGCCGGTTCCCCAACCTGCTCGCCAATGGTTCGGGCGGCATCGCGGTCGGCATGGCGACCAACATCCCGCCGCACAACCTGCGCGAGCTCGCCGAGGCCGTGTTCTGGTGCCTGGAAAACCACGAGGCCGACGAGGAAGCCACCCTGGCCGCCTGCATGGAGCGGGTCAAAGGCCCCGACTTCCCCACCGCCGGCTTGATCGTGGGCAACCAGGGCATCGCCGACGCCTATAAGACCGGACGCGGTTCGATTCGGATGCGCGGTGTGGTGGAGGTCGAAGAGGCCAGGGGCCGAACGTCTTTGGTGATCACCGAGTTGCCGTATCAGGTCAACCACGACAACTTCATCACCTCGATCGCCGAGCAGGTCCGCGACGGCAGGCTGGCCGGCATCTCCAACGTCGAGGACCAGGGCAGCGACCGGGTCGGGGTGCGCATCGTCGTGGAGATCAAGCGCGACGCGGTGGCCAAGGTGGTGCTCAACAACCTCTATAAGCACACCCAGCTGCAGACCAGCTTCGGCGCCAACATGCTGGCCATCGTCGACGGCGTGCCGCGCACCCTGCGGCTCGACCAGATGATCCGCCATTACGTCGCGCACCAACTCGACGTCATCGTCCGGCGCACCACCTATCGGCTGCGCAAGGCCAACGAGCGGGCCCACATCCTGCGCGGACTGGTCAAGGCGCTCGACGCGCTCGACGAGGTGATCGCGTTGATCCGGGCGTCGGAAACCGTCGACATCGCGAGGGCCGGCCTGATCGAGCTGCTCGACATCGATGAGATCCAGGCCCAAGCGATCCTCGACATGCAGCTGCGGCGCCTGGCCGCCCTGGAGCGCCAGCGCATCATCGACGACCTGGCCAAGATCGAGGCCGAGATCGCCGACCTCGAAGACATCCTGGCCAAGCCTGAGCGGCAGCGCGCGATCGTGCGCGACGAACTCAAAGAGATCGTCGACAAGCACGGCGACGACCGTCGCACCCGGATCGTGGCGGCCGACGGCGAGGTCAGCGACGAGGACCTGATTGCCCGCGAGGACGTCGTCGTCACCATCACCGAAACCGGTTATGCCAAGCGCACCAAGACCGACCTCTACCGCAGCCAGAAACGCGGCGGCAAGGGTGTGCAGGGCGCCGGGCTCAAGCAGGACGACATCGTCGCGCACTTCTTCGTGTCCTCGACGCACGACTGGATCCTGTTCTTCACCACGCAGGGCCGCGTGTATCGGGCCAAGGCCTACGAACTACCCGAGGCCTCCCGCACGGCGCGTGGTCAGCACGTGGCCAACCTGCTGGCCTTCCAGCCGGAGGAGCGCATCGCCCAGGTCATCCAGATCCGCAGCTACGAGGACGCGCCGTACCTGGTGCTGGCCACCCGCAACGGCCTGGTGAAGAAGACCAAGCTGACCGACTTCGACTCCAACCGTTCGGGCGGGATCGTGGCGATCAACCTGCGCGACAGTGACGAGCTGGTCGGCGCCGTGCTGTGTTCGTCCGACGACGACCTGCTGCTGGTGTCGGCTAACGGGCAGTCCATCCGCTTCTCGGCGACCGACGAGGCGTTGCGCCCGATGGGCCGGGCCACCTCGGGCGTGCAGGGCATGCGGTTCAACGCCGACGATTACCTGTTGTCGCTCAACGTCGTCCGCGAAGGCACGTACCTCCTGGTCGCCACATCCGGTGGTTACGCCAAGCGCACCGCGATCGAGGAGTACCCGGTTCAGGGCCGCGGCGGCAAGGGCGTCCTGACCGTGATGTACGACCGTCGGCGCGGCCGGCTGGTCGGCGCGTTGATCGTCGACGACGACAGCGAGCTGTACGCCATCACCTCCGGGGGCGGCGTGATCCGTACCGCGGCGCGCCAGGTCCGCAAGGCGGGACGGCAGACCAAGGGCGTCCGGTTGATGAACCTGGGCGAGGACAACACGCTGTTGGCCATCGCGCGCAACGCCGAGGAAGCCGCGGAGGAGGTCGTCGGAGACGCCGACGAGGCCGACGACTCGCAGAGCTAGGCAGGTAACGATGCGGGCAAGCGGGGATCCGCACAAAAGCCGAGGCAACTAGACTCGGCCCGACCGGACATATTGCGACTGCCACCGCAGGCGGCCAGCGCAGAAGATCTAAGGAGTCGGGGTGACCTCACCGAACGAGCCGGGCGCCCCCAAACAGGGCGACGGCCTTAATGGGGACGGCGCGGCCGAGCGCGCCGGCGCGCACCGCGCGGCGCCTGCGCAGACCGGCCGGGCACCCGAAGCTGGCGATCCGCCGCCCCGGCAGCGCGGCGCCGCCCGGGCGGCTGTCCCGACGCATCGCGAGCCCGAACCGCACGGCGAGCCGCGACCGGCCACCGCTCCCACCAGTGCCGATGCCCGGCTCAACCGCTTCGTCTCGGGCACGGCCGCGCCCGGGGCCGGCGCGTCCGCTCGTGCCAAGAACCCGTATGAGTACGACCCCGCGCCGCCCCGCGGTGACGGTCCGCCCGCCGAGGCCTACGCCAGCGAGCTGCCCGACCTGTCCGGGCCGCTGCCCCGGTCCCCGCAACGCAAGCCTCCGCCGGAGCGCAGCGCGGAGGCGCCCAGCCCATCGGTTTCGGCCAGGTCGACGAACGCCGATACCAACGAAGGCCGCGAAAACCGCGTCCAGGTGTCGCGGCGGACCCGCGGTCCCGTTCGGGCCAGCATGCAGATCCGGCGGATCGATCCCTGGAGCACGCTGAAGGTGTCGCTGCTGCTGTCGGTGGCGCTGTTCTTCGTGTGGATGATCGCGGTGGCCTTCCTGTACCTCGTGCTCGGCGGCATGGGCGTGTGGGCCAAGCTGAACAGCAACGTCGGCGACCTGCTGAACAACACCAGCGGCAGCAGCGGGGAATTGGTATCCAGCGGCACGATCTTCGGCGGGGCCGTGCTCATCGGCTTGGTCAACATCGTCCTGCTGACCGCGATGGCCACCATCGCCGCGTTCGTCTACAACCTGGCCACCGATCTGATCGGCGGCATCGAAGTCACATTGGCGGACCGCGACTAGTGGCGTCACAAGCGCGGCGCAACCGGGCGCAGTGGGTCGACACGATCGGACTGGTGGCGATCACGCGGTTTTGGGGGTCCGGCGACGATTGCGGTAATCTCGTCGCTCGGCCGTACGCGAGTGCGGGCCTGTAGCTCAGGCGGTTAGAGCGCTTCGCTGATAACGAAGAGGTCGGAGGTTCGAGTCCTCCCAGGCCCACAACCATGTGCCCGTCCAGACGTTGCGTGAGGCTTGCATTGCCACTGGCACTGGCCGCGGTAGCGGCGGCGGTGGTGCGGTCACGACGCGGAGTCGAGGTCTGGCACGTGGCGGTGGCCGATCCACCCGATCGTCCACCGAGCCACGATGAGGGGCCTTAGCTCAGTTGGTAGAGCACCGCCTTTGCAAGGCGGGTGTCAGGGGTTCGATTCCCCTAGGCTCCACCGCGGTGATGTGTCGGCGCTTCCCGAAACCCAATGCGACGGCGTTATCCGACCTTGATCCACGGCGTGCAGCCGTGGGTAATGAATCTTCCGATCGCGGGCGCCACGATCTGCGCGGTAAGCGAAGCCCCGTCGTCGGAGCTGATGAATTTTCCGGCGCTGGTCCAGGTACTGAACGAGCAGGCTGCTGAGTAGCCGCCGGATTCGGCGCGGGCGACATATACGCCGTAGGGAAGTTCGCCCGGCACTGCGTAGGATCCCGGTCCGTAAGTCACGTCCGCGCGCGCGGGCGGGTAGCCGACACAGGCGACGATCAACGCCGATGCCACACCCGCTCGGACGGGCGTTGCACACCGCATCTTGGTCACGACGCCTCCGGCCTGCGTCTGGTCCGGTCACCCCTTGGTAGATCCGAGAGACGACCCTAGAGCACCGGTTCGCTCCACTCCCGGTATAAAGCCGCCGCGATCCAATCTCGGTCGAACGCCCGACCTGACGGGCCCGGCAGCAGGCGATTAGGTGTTTTGGTTCGGTCGGATTTACTCTTGCGCGCGGCCCATCTTCAACTCAGGAAAGTAGCCATGCCCGGTCAGACTCTGCACCGTCCCAGCACGCTGCGCAGGAGCCGCACGCAACGCGTCACTCGCCGCGTGACGCGCCCCACCGTCGGCCAGTGCTTCGACATCGAGATCACTCGCGACGCCGACGGATGGCTGATTCGAATTCCTGAGATCGGCGGTGCGACTCGCGCCAGCAGCCGGGCCGCCGTGGAGTTGGCGGCGCGGCAATCGATCGCGAACCGCACCGGCATCCCGCTCGGGTATGTCGCAATCTACGTTGCACGCGAGATCGGTTAGAGCCGAACACTTTTCGATCGAGGCGCCTCGGTCACCCGGCCGCCGGCGGCTTTGCCATCACTGACGGCTTGAAACCGTAGGTCGGGAGCATTCTTCCGTAACGGTTTCCGCCGAGTTGCCCTAGGGGCGCCATGGGCAGGGCATTCATTCCGTCGGCCCCGACCGGGACGGCGGCGGCGTTGATGGCGGCCACCCCCGGGTTAGTCACCGCGCTCACCGGGGCCCAGCTCGGCGGTACCGACAACGCGCCCATCGGGAGCGCCCTGCCCAGACCCGCCGCGACGCCCCCGGCGTTCGTGCCGGCGTTGGCCGCCGACTGTGCGGCGCCTTCGGCCGCCTTGACCGCGGGGCCGAGGCCCTTGGCGAAGGTCGTCATGGCCATAATCCCGTTGCTCACCTGCCCGAAGGACTGCGTCGACTGAATCATCGACTGCGCGGTTGACACGTAAGGCACCAAGTACTTGCCGTACAGCATGACGACGTCGTCCAAGATGGTGTTCGCCGAAATGTATTTGTCGAGCTGCGTTCCATTGAACGACGCAACTAGTTCGGCCCACGGGTTCGGAATGGAATCCAAACGCGTCAGCACATCCTGCACGACGGTCTGGACGGGATTGTCGGCGGCGGCCGCGGACACCACGGCAGATTGGCGTGCCGGGCCGGAGGAATCGGCCACCTCCGGTGGCTCCGCAAAATCGGTCAACTGTGCCGCTGCCGCCGATGAGCTCGCATAGGCATACATTGCCGTCGCGTCCTGAGCCCACATTTCGAAATACTCGGCCTCGTTAGCGGCGATCGCCGGGGCATTTTGCCCTAAGAAATTTGTCGCGAGCAAGGCCGCCAACTCGGCACGGTTGGCCGCGATCACCGGGGGCGGCACCGTCAGGGCGAACGCGGTCTCGTGGGCGGAGGCGGCGGCCGCCGCCTGGCTGGACGCCAGTTCCGAACTCGTGGCGCTGCTTTGTAACCACGCCACGAACGGCGTCGCGGCCGCAACCAACGACGCCGACGCAGGACCCAGCCACGGACCGCTGGTCAGCGCCGAAATAACCGACTGGAATCCGGCTGCGGCCGAATGCAATTCGACGGCGAGGTCACCCCAGCCGGCCGAGGCGGCGACCAACGAACCCGCCCCCGGACCGGTGTACATGCGCGCGGAGTTGACCTCGGGCGGCAACAAGCCATAGTCCATGGCCGCTCAGCCCGCAGACGCCGCGTTCGCGGCTTCCGTTGCCGCATAGGAAGCCGCGCCTGCGGCCAGCGTCGCGACCAGCATCTGCTGAATCGCCGCCGCCTGAGCACTCAACGCTTGAAATCGCTGCGCGTGCGAGGCGAAGTAGGCCGCGGTGAGCGCGGACACCTCGTCGGCGGCCGCGGGAACGACACCGACGGTCGGAGCGGCCGCGGCCGCGTTGCCGGCGTTCAGTGCGGCGCCGATCGACTGAAGATTGGCGGCGGCCGACGCCAGCTTCTCCGGATAAGCAGTTACGAAAGACATGCGGTTTCCTCCCGTGTTTTGTCGTTGCTAGGGGACGCTATTCAAAGCCGGCCGTGTATCGATCCCACCCGAATGACAACCAATCGCGCCTGACCTCGGAATTCTGGCAAGGCTCACGCTGATTCAAATTCCGGTACTCGAAATATATGAATTCCGGCGCGATTTCTCTGAATTAGCATTGAACCGGAGCGTATTGGACCGCAGCATATGAATCCGACGTGAGCTGCCGTCAGAAGAACCCTTCCCATCGTCATGAATATATGAATTCGTTCGGCTCAGCGGCTCGTCGGCCTGACAACGGGATGGGCGGCAGCATTGGGGCATTGCGCGGTGTCAACCGCCCTAAATGGGGCACGCGGCGCCGCCCGGGAACGACATTCGGGGGCGCGTGTGCATTGCGTGTGAGTTTCAATTGACGTAGACGCGGATTTTCTCCGGCGGCCTTCCGCCGGGCGACCACAACCCGCGGGTGCCCCGCCCCGTCGCTATTTTTTGCTCCGAATCGTCTATAAAGCGCGCGGCGCATGTATACGCTTTTGGGTATTCCGCGAGGCTCGACGATCTAGCTGAGTGGCCGACCGCCGGGTCGTAGCGTCGATCGGAGGTGCGGAATGTCGTTTGCTGTCGCAATTCCAGACCTGATCGCCGCGGCCGCGACCGACGTGGCGAGTATCGGCTCGCAGATCAGTGAGGCCAATGCGGCCGCGTGGGCCCCCACCGCGAACGTGCTCTCGGCCGGTGCCGACGAGGTGTCTGCGGCGATCGCGTCGGTGTTCGGCGAGTACGGGCAGGCGTATCAGGCCCTCAGCGCCCGAGCGGCGGCGCTCCATCAGCAGTTCGTGCAGGCCTTGAGCGGGGGTGCGGCCGCTTACGCCGGCACCGAGGCGGCCAACGTGTCGCCACTGCAGACGGCCGTGCAGGACCTGCTGAACGTGATCAACACGCCCACCGAACTGCTGCTGCAGCGCCCGCTGATCGGCGACGGCACCAACGGAGCACCCGGAACAGGGCAACCCGGTGGTGCCGGAGGCATCCTCTGGGGCAATGGCGGCGACGGCGGGTCCGGCGCGGGGGGCAACAACGGTGGCAACGGTGGCGCCGCGGGCCTCTTCGGCCACGGCGGCAATGGCGGCACCGGCGGGAGCGTCAACGTCGCGAGCGGCACCGCCGGCACCGGCGGCACGGGCGGCACCGGTGGCCTGCTCTACGGCAATGGCGGTGCGGGCGGGACCGGTGGCGCAAACAATTTCGTGGGCGGCCGAGCCGGCAACGGCGGCATGGGCGGTAACGCCATCGGTTTGTTCGGCGCCGGTGGCGTCGGCGGGGCCGGCGGCTTTGCCAACAGTGGCACCGGCCCGGGCGGGGCCGGGGGCGGGGGCGGCGGCGGTGGCCTGCTCTTCGGGACGGGGGGCGCGGGCGGCGATGCCGGATTCGGCAACGGCGGCAACGTGGGCGGTTCCGGCGGCCAAGGCGGATTGCTGTTCGGCGATGGTGGCGACGGCGGGGATGGATCCCTGGGATTCGGCGGCGGCACCGGCGGAAGCGCAGGGCTGATTGGAAACGGCGGCACCGGGGGGACCGGCGGCGGCATTTTCAGCACCGTGAACCCCGGAGGTCCCGGCGGCGCGGGGGGCAGCGGTGGGCTCCTGGCGGGCAACGGCGGTCACGGCGGCACCGGCGGGCAGGCGGTGTTCGGTACCCCGGGGACAGGGGGCGCGGGGGGCAACGCGGTGGGGCTGTTCGGCAACGGCGGCGACGGCGGCGAAGGCGGCGCGGCCGGCACGGGCTCGGGCGGTCTCGGAGGTGCCGGAGGAAACGGCGGAATTCTGTTGGGAGCGGCGGGGACCAACGGATCGACCGGGGCGCACCTATAGGGCGGTTCGCCTAGAGGTCCGCACCTTCGGCCAAGTAGGTGACGCGGTACCAACGCCCCGGCCCCGTTGCCTGCGTGTCGTAGTCCTCGGTGGCAACCACCGACTCCAAGCGGACGTCGGTCAGATGCGGATTCTGTACCCGCACATGGTCTTCGAGCGCCGCCTCGAGCGCGTCGCCGGTGAGAGCGGTGTCCGCGAGCACCCTGCCCTCATACCTCGTCCAACTCACGCCTTACCTCCTTGCTGCGTCGCCGGCGGCGAACCCAGGAAGCGTTGAATCAGGGCGCGTTCGGCGTCCGGGTCTTTGAGCGGCCAGCACCACAGCGCCAGGAAAACGCGGATCAGCCACTGCGCGGCCAGGGGGTCGTCGTTGTCGGGGCCGACCATTTCGGCGGCCAACCCCGTGACGATGGGTGAGCTGATGACCCATTCACTGACAGGATTCACATGCATGGACTGCATGAGCTGAGCCAGCGGATCGGCCCGCAGTCGTTGTAGCGCGATGATCGTCGCGGCCACAACACGCTCGGGCCCCCTGAGGTCCTTGATGGCTTCGCGGGTGGCGTCGACGATGCGGGCCGCTTGGATGGCGACGACGGCGTCGCGGATGGCTGCCTTGCCGCCGGCATGGCGGTAGATCGTCGCGGGCGAGCAGTGCACCCGCGCCGCTAAGGCGTCGATCGTGAAACCCTCGTATCCCTCGCGAGAGATGAGATCAGCGGCCGCGGCGAAAATCCGTTCGGTGGCTTCGCTGCGGCGATCGCGCCCCACCAGCCAGTCGTCGCGCGCCATCCACCCATGCTCTAACAGATCGCGGCGAGCAGAAATACTTCTCTCACAATGAGAATTCTCCAGCAGAATTTCTCAGACGAATGCGCTGCTGGCGGTAGGTGACCGCCGGCGACCTCGACCGACGCCCGCCGCGATCGCTCCTCAACATCGTCTGGTCCCGTTGACGTGGCAGGTGGGCGCACCGAGGCTGAATGTATGCCCATCCTGGACAAACCGAGTGAGCTCCTCGGCCCGGAGGCGCTGCAAGATCAGTACTCGCTGTATGACCGGATGCGCTCCGAAGCGCCGGTGCAGCGCATCGGCGAGTCCGTCTTTTACGCGGTATGTGGTTGGGACGCGGTCCACGAGGCCGTCGAGCGCGTCGACGACTTTTCGTCAAACCTGACCGCCACCATGGTTTTTCATGAGGACGGCACCGTCACCCCCTTCGACATGGGGCCGGCGGGAGGCGCCGCCCACGTGCTGGCCACCGCCGACGATCCAGTGCACGCGGTGCACCGCAAAATTTTGCTGCCGCACCTGTCGGCCAAACGGGTGCGGATCATCGAGGAGTTCGCCGCCGCCATCGCCGACCGGTTGTGGGAGCAGAATCTGGACAACGGTCAGATCGAATGGATGAGCGCCATCGCCAACCGGTTGCCGATGATGGTGGTCGCCCAGCTTCTCGGCCTGCCCGATGACGACGTCGACAAACTCATTCGGCTCGGCTACGCCACCACCACGCTGCTCGACGGGATCGTCACCCCCGACCAACTTCAGCAGGCGTTCGCGGCGGCCCTGGAGCTATCGGGGTATGTCACAGAGCATTTCGAAAGGGCAAGTGAGAGTGCCGAATTCGGCCTGATCGCCGACCTGGCGGCGCGCTGCGCTTCGGGTGAACTGGAGCAACTCCCCGCAATGGGCATCATGATGACGCTTTTCAGCGCCGCCGGAGAATCGACGGCGTCGCTCCTGGGCAGCGCTGCGTGGATTCTCGCCGATCGCCCCGCGATCCAACGACAGCTCCGCGAAAGCCCCGAATTACTAACGGCTTTCATCGAGGAGACGCTGCGCCTCGAATCTCCGTTCCGTGGCCATTACCGACACGTGTGGCGCGACACCACGCTGGCCGGCGTCGAGGTGCCGGCCGATTCCCATCTGCTGTTGATGTGGGGAGCGGCCAACCGCGACCCGGCGCACTTCGACGCTCCGAACGAATTCCGCCTCGATCGCACTGCCGCCAAGGGCCACCTGGCGTTCGGCAAGGGCGTGCACTTTTGCGTGGGCGCCGCGCTGGCCCGCCTCGAAGCCCAAATCGTATTGCGCAAATTACTGGAGCGCACCGCCTGGATCGACGCGGTTGACGTCGGCGACTGGCTGCCCAGCATCCTGGTGCGGCGCCGCAAAAGTCTGCAATTGGCCGTCAGCTGACGATTACGGTCGGGGCTGCACGTCGACACTCGGCGGCCGGGGCGACGGCTCTTCCCCCCCGCCGCGCATCGAACGCCGGACGACGCTGAACGCGACGGCGCCGCCGGCCACGACCAGGACCGCCGCCCCTGCGATCACCCAGGGGCGGGGCCGGCGGCGCTGGGCCCGGCGCGCCTCCTGCAGCGCCTGGGGCAGCCCCGCGACAACCTCCTGCGCGGCGGCCAGCTCCTGCGTGAGTGTCTCTTGGGCAGCGGCGATTTCGCGGGCGAGCCGGCCCTCGCGGTACCGGCGACGAAGTCCCGAAGCGGTCGACTGCGCGCCGTGCACGCTCAGCCCGACGACGCCCCGGGTGACATCGACCGGACCCACCGCCGAGTAAGTGAGCCCACGGGCCAGTCGCTCCCGTGGGGTCAGCCGAGTTTCCGTCTTCGCGCTCATCTGCCGCCCTTCTGTCCGCTCGTGCGATGCCTCATCAGCGTGCCATTGATGGGCCACGCCCGGCCCTGTTGTGGGCATCCGGGTTCGGTACCGGGTGCGGGCAAGGTCGCGCGTAATGGCAGACTCTAGCCCCGTGACTAACAGCCCCATTCAGACCGCCACCGCAACGCTGCACACCAACCGCGGAGACATCAAGGTCGCCCTGTTCGGAAACCACGCGCCCAAGACCGTCGCCAACTTCGTCGGCCTGGCGCAGGGCACCAAGGAGTACTCCACCCAGAACGCCTCGGGTGGCCCGTCGGGCCCGTTTTACGACGGCGCGGTCTTTCACCGGGTGATTAGGGGCTTCATGATCCAGGGCGGTGACCCGACCGGTACCGGCCGCGGCGGTCCGGGCTACAAGTTCGCCGACGAGTTCCACCCCGAGCTGCAGTTCGACAAGCCCTACCTGCTGGCGATGGCGAACGCGGGCCCGGGCACCAACGGTTCGCAGTTTTTCATCACCGTCGCCCAGACGCCGCACCTGAACCGGCGCCACACGATCTTCGGCGAAGTGACCGACCCCGATTCGCAAAAGGTGGTCGACGCGATCGCGACGACTTCCACCGACGGCAACGACCGTCCCACCGAGCCGGTTGTCATCGAGTCGATCACGATCTCCTGAGGCGGCGCTCGCTCAGCGCCGGTTGCCGCCCGCGTAGCCGGCGTCCGTGAGGGCGTCGAGCACCTTCAACGGGTCCGTCCCGAGGTCCCAGCGGTTGAAGATCAGCAGCCCACCGTTGACCGTTTCGACCTCGAGCAACCGCACGGTGCGCGCGTGACGGCGGAATTCGGTGATCCGGATGATCTTGATGTCGGAGTGCCGCAATAACTGCGTCCGGAACCACCCCCGCAACGCGAGGCCGGCCGGGGTAATTGCCAGCTTCGGGCGCGCGCGCCACGTCATGCCCGCAAACAAGATCAACCCCGCCGCGGCAATCCCGGTCAGCAGGCGGCCGGGCGCGTCTGTGACCACGGTCACACTGGCGATAGCCATCAAGACCCCGACAACCCCGCAACCTGCGATTCCAGTCGCAGGCGGCGCCCATTCTGTTTGCTGCATGGGCTACCTAACCCCTCCCACCACTGCCAACGCGCTTATCCACAAGCGCTATCAACAGTGGGGATAAATCACACGCGTGTGATTGGTTGGTCGCGACGTTGCTGAGCCAGTTACAGGAACACCCCAAGATGAATTCATTACCTCTGCGGGGTTGGTCAGTGCCAGCGCATTGTGAGCAACAAGCCGGTGATCATGAAAGCGAACGCGATCGCGTAGTTCCACGGGCCGAGTTGCGCCATCCAGTTGAGGGCGGCCGGCGCTTGGCTTCCGACGGCGGCCAATTGGAACACCATCAGCCAGACGAGCCCGATCAACATGAGTCCGACGAACAGACAAACGAACCACACGCTGGAGGGTCCGACCTTCACTTTCACCGGGGTGCGGCTGACCGCGCTGACGGTGAAGTCGTTCTTCTTACGGACCTTCGATTTGGGCATTTGAATACCTCGGCATACCTGAACAACGGGACGGGGTGCGACGATAACGATGGCAGCTGCACGCATAGCTCGGATACGAGACTAACCCACCTGGCACGGCTACCAGGAAAATGGAGACTCGATGACTGACACGCGCCGCTCACCATGGCGCTTCGGGGTCCCGCTGGTGTGCCTACTGGCCGGGTTGCTGCTCGCCGCCACGCACGGGGTCTCCGGCGGGGCCGAGATCCGCCGCAGCGATGCGCCGCGCCTGGTCGATCTGGTCCGCGAGGCCCAGTCGTCGGTCGATCGCCTCCGCGCCCAACGCGACGACCTGGCCCACAAGATCGACTCCGCGCACGGCCGGTCGACGGACACCGCGCTCAAGGCGATGCTGCGGCGCTCCGCCGAGCTGGCCGGCGAAGCGGGCATGGACCCGGTGCACGGCCCGGGTCTGGTGGTGACCCTGCAGGATGCACAGCGCGACGCCAACGGCCGCTTCCCCCGCGACGCATCGCCCGACGATCTGGTCGTGCACCAGCAGGACATCCAGGCCGTCCTGAACGCGTTGTGGAGCGCCGGCGCCGAGGCGATCCAGATGCAAGACCAGCGCATCATCGCGACCTCGGTGCCCCGTTGCGTCGGCAACACGCTGCTGCTCAACGGGCGTACCTACAGCCCGCCCTACACCATCACCGCGATCGGCAACGCGGCGGCCATGCAAGCCGCCCTGGCCGCCGCTCCCCTGGTCATCCTCTACAAGCAGTACGTGGTCCGATTCGGCCTCGGCTACCGCGAAGAGGTCAAGCCCGACGTGCAGATCGCCGGCCATTCCGAACCGGTCCGGATGCACGTCGCGCAGCCGGCGGGCCCGGTGGGGTACTGAGCGGCGGCCCCCCGCGGGGCCGGACGGTAACCTGACACGATGCGGATCCTGGTTGTCGACAACTACGACAGCTTCGTGTTCAACCTGGTGCAGTACCTGGGCCAGCTCGGCGTCGAGGCCGACGTCTGGCGCAACGACGACGCCCGCCTCTCGGACCCGACCACCGTCGCGGCGCAGTTCGACGGCGTCCTGCTCAGCCCCGGACCGGGCACCCCGGAACGCGCGGGCGCGTCGATCAGCCTGGTCGGCGCGTGCGCCGCGCAGCGCACTCCGCTGTTGGGGGTCTGCCTCGGACATCAGGCGATCGGCGTGGCGTTCGGTGCCACGGTGGACCGCGCGCCAGAGTTGTTGCACGGCAAGACGAGCAGCGTATTTCACACCAATGTCGGTGTCCTGCAGGGGCTTCCGGATCCGTTCACGGCGACCCGGTACCACTCGCTGACGATTCTGCCCGAGTCGCTGCCCGCGGTCCTGGAGGTGACGGCCCGCACCCGCAGCGGTGTGATCATGGGCGTGCGCCACACCGGGTTGCCGATCCACGGTGTCCAGTTCCATCCGGAATCGATCCTCACCGAGGGCGGGCACCGCATGCTGGCGAACTGGCTCGGGTACTGCGGCTGGACGCACGACGACATGTTGGTGCGCCGCCTGGAGAACGAGGTGCGCGCCGCGGTCCGGCCCTATTTCCCGGACGCCGAAACCAGCGGCGCGGGAGCTACTGGCCGAACTTCAGCGTGATGATCCCGTCCCGGTTGCAACCGGTGCCGGCCGGCGGGTTCTGATAGACGACCCGGTGGGATTGGGCGCCGCCGGCGTCGACATCGGGCCCCTTGTCCAGCCCCCCGGTCCAGCCGAGGGCACGCAGCCGCGGCTCGGCGTCCGTCCAGAACATGCCGGTCAGGTCGGGCATCGTGAATTGGTTGCCCTTGGACACCTGCAGTTCGATGATCGAGTCCACCGGAACCATCTGGCCCTTGGGCGGATTCGTGCCGATCACCTCACCGGCGGGCCGGGTGCTGTCCACCTGCGTCTGGGTGACCTTCGTGAAGCCGTAGACGGTCAGGTTCTTCTGCGCGACGTCGACGGTCTGACCGGCGACGTCGGGGACCTGCTTGGTCTCCGGTCCGGAGCCGACGATGACCGTGATCACGTTCGTGATCGCCGACGTCTGGTTGGCTGGCGGGTTGGTCCCGATCACCTTGCCCAGCAGCTCCGGGGTCGACGGGGAGTTCGCCTGCTTGAACTTGCTGAATCCTGCCGTCTTCAGCTTGGTGACCGCGTCGCTGTAACTCAGCGACGAGACGTCGGGCACCTCGCGCTGCTCGGGGCCGGTCGAGACGTTGATGGTGATCTCGTCCCCGGCGCTCACCGACGCGTTGGCGGCGGGGTCGGTGCTGATGACGTGGTCGGGCGGAACCGTCGAGTCGGGCTTTTGCAGGGTGCGCGTCTTGAATCCCCGGTTTTGCAGCGCGGCAATGGCATCGGCGGACACCTGCCCGCGCATGTCGGGCACCTGGACATCGCGGGTGCTGCCGCCGAACGTGTTGAAGGCGATCACCACGACGATCGTCAGCACCGCCAGCACGGCGACCGCGACCACCCAGCGGGCGATGGAACCGCCGCGGTCGCGGTCGGTGTCGTCCAGCGCCTGGCGCGGCAGCGGGTCGGTGCGCGGTCCGTGACCGGGGCCGGTGGACGAAAGGAACGAACTGCGCTCGGCGTCGGTGAGCACCTTTGGCGCCTCCGGCGGCTCACCGTTGTGCACCCGCACCAGGTCGGCGCGCATCTCCGCCGCCGTCTGGTAACGGTTCTCCGGGTTCTTGGCCAGCGCCTTGAGCACCACGGCGTCCAGGTCGGCGGAGATGCCCTCGTGCCGTTTCGACGGCGGCACCGGATCCTCGCGGACATGCTGGTAGGCGACCGCGACGGGTGAGTCGCCCGTGAAAGGCGGTTCGCCGGTGAGGATTTCGTAGAGTACGCAGCCCAGCGAATAGACGTCGGATCGGGCGTCGACGGAGTCACCGCGGGCCTGTTCGGGTGACAGGTACTGGGCCGTCCCGATCACGGCCGCGGTCTGGGTGACGCTGTTGCCGCTGTCGGCGATGGCGCGCGCGATGCCGAAGTCCATCACCTTGACCGCGTTGGTGCTGCTGATCATGATGTTCGCCGGCTTGACGTCGCGGTGGATGATGCCGTTCTGATGGCTGAAGTTCAGCGCCTGACAGGCGTCGGCGATGATCTCGATGGCCCGCCGGGGCGGCAGTGGCCCGTCGGTGTGCACGATGTCGCGCAGGGTGACGCCGTCGACGTACTCCATGACGATGTAGGGCAGCGGGCCGGTGGGGGTTTCCGCCTCACCGGTGTCGTACACCGCCACGATGGACGGGTGGTTCAGCGCCGCGGCGTTTTGCGCCTCGCGCCGGAAGCGTAGATAAAAACTCGGATCGCGGGCCAGGTCGGCGCGCAGCACCTTCACCGCTACGTCGCGGTGCAAACGGACGTCGCGGGCCAGATGAACTTCGGACATGCCCCCGAAACCGAGGATCTCGCCGAGCTCATAGCGGTCGGACAGGTGCTGCGGGGTGGTCATCGCGGTGTCTCATAACGGGCCGGCGATGTGCTGGGTCGAGAGGGGGTGACCCAGTCAGGTCCATGCGGCCTGCTCTGAAGTCCAGAATTACCTGAGCTCTCCGGATCCGTCCAATCCAGGCGCAGACGCGGCGCGGAGCCGCTGGGCGTCTTGCTCGCCGGCGGCGCCGTGGCCGGCGGTGTCCCGGTGTCGGTGACGGTCGGCGGCGCTGGTTGCCCGTTCTCCGCGCGGGAGTTGATGACGATGATCACTGCGATCAGGATGGCCAGCGCACCCAGCACACCCGCGGCCCACAGCAGCGCTCGCTGGCCCGAGGAGAACGTGCGCCGCGCGGGCGGCCGCGAACGACCGGTGGACGGGCCGGAGCGGCGGGGCGCGACGGCGCGGCTGGGCCCGACGGCGGTGGCTCTGGCGTGCGGGCTCGACGGAATGGCCGCCGGTGAGGCCCGGCCGGGGGGCGGCGACTGGCTCGGCCGCGGTGGGCGGCGACCGGCCCGGACCGCGGCGACCGCGTCGGCGAACGGTCCCCCGCTGCGGTAGCGCATCTGGGGGTTCTTCACGAGGGTGATCTCGATCAGTTCGCGCACGTTGGGCGGCAGCTCGGCGGGCAGCGGCGGCGGGGGTTCCTTGATGTGCTTCATCGCCACCGTCAACGCCCCGTCGCCGGCGAACGGGCGCTTGCCCGAAACCACCTCGTAGCCAACGACTCCCAGTGAGTAGACGTCACTGGCGGGGGTGGCGTCGTGACCCAGCGCCTGCTCGGGTGCGATGTATTGGGCGGTGCCCATCACCATCCCGGTCTGAGTCACCGGTGCGGCGTCGACCGCCTTGGCGATGCCGAAGTCGGTGATCTTCACCTGGCCGGTCGGGGTGATCAAGATGTTGCCCGGTTTGACGTCGCGGTGCACCAGGCCGGCGGCGTGCGCGACCTGGAGGGCGCGGCCGGTCTGCTCGAGCATGTCGAGCGCGTGCCGAAGCGACAGCCGTCCGGTGCGTTTCAGCACCGAGTTCAGCGGCTCGCCGTTGACCAGCTCCATCACCAGGTAGGCGGTGCGGCCCTCCCCGTCCAACTGGCTCTCGCCGTAGTCATGGACCTGGGCGATTCCGGGATGATTCAGCATCGCCGTGGTGCGCGCCTCGGCGCGGAACCGTTCGATGAACTCGGGGTCCTGGGAGAACTCCTGCTTGAGTACCTTGACCGCGACGCGCCGGCCCAGCCGGCTGTCGACCGCCTCCCACACCTGGCCCATGCCACCGGTGGCGATGAGGCGCTGCAGGCGGTACCGGCCAGACAGCGTCACACCAACTCGCGGGCTCATGGTCCTCCCTGTAGCGCGGCCTCGATCACCGCCCGGCCGATCGGTGCGGCAAGCGCGCCCCCGGTCGCGGACAAGCGGTCGCCGCCGTTCTCCACCAGCACCGCCACCGCAACCTTCGGTGTCTGCGCGGGCGCGAACGCGATGTACCACGCGTGCGGCGGAGTGTTACGTGGGTCGGTGCCATGCTCAGCGGTACCCGTCTTGGATGCAATCTGCACGCCGGGAATCGCCCCTTTCTGCTGCGCGACCTTCTCGGCGCCGACCATCAGCTCTGTTAGCTTAGCGGCGACCTGCGGTGACACCGCGCGGCGCTGTTGATAGGGCGCGGTGGTACTGATGTTGGACAGGTCCGGCCCCTTGAGGCTATCGATCAGGTAGGGCTGCATCGTCACCCCGCGGTTCGCGATGGTAGCGGCGATCTCGGCGTTCTCGAGCGGTGTGAGGGCCACATCCTTCTGGCCGATGCTGGACATCCCCAGCGCCGCGGCGTCCGGGATGATGCCGATGGTGGACTCCGCGACCTGCAGCGGTATGACGCTGGGCGTGCTGTCCAGCCCGAACGAGTGCGCCATGCTGCGTAGCGCGTCGGCGCCGGTAAGGAGGCCCAGCTGGACGAACGCGGTGTTGCAGGACAGGGCGAACGCCTGGCTGAGCGACACCGTCGGCTCATTGCCGCACGGCGTGCCGCCGTAATTCTCCAGGGTGGCCGTGCTGCCGGGCAGCGGAATGGAGGACGCCGCGGTCAACTGCTGGGTGTCGGTCGCGCCGGCCTGCAGCGCCGCCGCGGTGGTGACAACCTTGAACGTCGAGCCCGGTGGATAGGTCTCGGAGATGGCGCGATTGGTCATCGGATTGTCGGGATCGTCCCGAAGCCGTTGCCAGGCCTGCGACTGCACCTGGGCATCGTGCGACGCGAGCAGGTTGGGATCGTAGGACGGCGACGAAACCATGGCCAGGATCTTGCCGGTGGACGGCTCCAGCGCGACGACGGCGCCCTTGCACGCCGGCCCACCGCAGCCCTGCTGCATGGCATCCCAGGCCGCCTGCTGGACCCGCGGAACGATGGTGGTGTCGACGTTGCCGCCCCGGGGATCGCGACCGGTGAAGAAGTCGGCCAGCCGGCGCCCGAACAGCCGCTCGTCCGACCCGTTCAGTACGGGGTCCTCGGTGCGTTCCAGTCCCGTGCTGGAGTAGCGCAGCGAGTAAAAGCCGGTGACGGGTGCGTACACGGCGGGGTCGGGATAGACCCGCAGGAAACGAAAGCGGCTGTCGGTGGCCACGGAGTACGCCAGCAGCTGACCGCCCGCGACGATCTGGCCGCGTTGCCGCGAGTACTCGTCGAGCAGGACGCGCTGGTTGCGCGGGTCGGCGCGCAGCCCGTCGGCGGCGAAGACCTGCGTCATCGTGGCGTTGAGCAACAGCAGCACGACCAGCGCCATCACGGTCACCGAGATCCGGCGGAGGGAGGCGTTCATACCCGCTCGATCACCTCGGTGCCGGCCGCCGCGATCGGCGAGGTGTTGCGGGCGCGGGTGCGCAGGGGTCGTCGGGCGCTGTGCGAGATGCGCGCCAGGATGGCCAGCAGGATGTAGTTGGCCAGCAGCGACGAGCCGCCGTAGGACATCCACGGCGTGGTCAACCCGGTCAGCGGAATCAGCCGGGTCACGCCGCCGACGACGATGAACAGCTGGATGGCCAGCGTCGAGGCCAGACCCGCGGCGAGCAGCTTGCCGAAGCTTTCGCGCGTCGCGATCGCCGTGCGCAGGCCGCGCACGATGACGATCGTGTACAGCATGAGAAGCGCCGCGAAGCCCACCAGCCCGAGCTCTTCACCGAACGCGGCGATGATGAAGTCCGTCGACGCCGCCGGCACCGTATCGGGTTGACCGTTTCCCAGCCCGGTGCCAAAAATGCCGCCAGTGGCAAAGCTGAACATCGCCTGCACGAGCTGATAGCCGCTGCCGTCGGGGTCGGAGAACGGGTCCCACCACATCTGCACCCGAACGCGGACGTGCTCGAAAAGGAAGTACGCCACCACGCTTGCCGCGGCGAACAGCACCAGTCCGATGACGACCCAACTGAAGCGCTGGGTGGCGAGGTAGACAACCACCAGGAACGACGCGTAGAGCAACAGCGAAGTGCCGAGGTCTTTTTCGAAGACCATCACGCCAATGGAGATCACCCAGGCGGCCAACAGCGGCGCGAGGTCTCGGGGCCGGGGCAGGGTCATCCCCATGAAATGCTTGCCGACGCTGGTGAACAGACCCCGCTTGGCGATCAGCACCGCGGAGAAGAAAATCAGCAGCAGGATCTTGGAGAACTCGGCCGGCTGAATCGAGAAGCCCGGCAAGCGAATCCAGATCTTGGCGCCATTCTGTTCGGACAGCGATGCCGGCAGCACCGCGGGGATCGCCAAGAAGACCAGACCCACGACGCCGCATATGTAGCCGTAGCGCGCAAGCTGTCGATGGTCTTTCAAGAAGGTGACCACCAACGCGAAGGCGGCCACTCCGACCACGGTCCACATCAGTTGCTGGGTGGCGCTGGGGTGACGACGGCCGCTCAACTCGTTGTTGACGAGGTCGAGTCGGTGGATCATCACCAAGCCAAGTCCGTTGAGCAGGGCCACAATTGGCAGCAACAGCGGGTCGGTGTAGGGAGCGAAGCGGCGGATGGCCAGGTGCGCGCTACCGAACATGACCAGAAAGATGAGCCCGTAGGTCACCAGGTTCCAGTGCAGGTCCCTTTCCTGGTTGGCCTGGACGATGAGCAACGCGGCGACGGTTATCAACCCGGCGAAGAACAACAACAGCAGCTCGGCGTTGCGCCGAGTGGGCAGCGGAGGAGTCACCGCGACCGGCGGCTGAAGTTGTGTGGTCATGCCACCGCCCGGCAGTCGATGCCCGGCTTAGGTGGAGGTGGCGGGAGCGCAGTCACCGTGGGGGACGTGGTGGGCGACGTGGTCGCGGGCGCGGTGGGGGCGGGAGCGCTGGTCGGGGCGGCGCTGGTGGGTGGAGTGCCGCTGGAAGTGGTCGGGGGCGCTGTGGGATTCGGCTCGGTGCTGCTGCCCGTGGTCGTCGGGGCCTGCGGCGCCGGCGGGGAGGTGGCGCGGGGCGGCGGGCACGGTGGCAGCAGGGAGTTGGCGGACAGTTCGCGCAATTGGGCGATCGCGTCGTCCAGGCTCCCGGTGGGCAGCCCGGCCTGAACCTGGGCGCGCTCGGGCGGGCGCAGATCCTGCAGCTGCATCAGGCGACAGTCCAGATGGCCCCCGCTCTGACTGAAACCGATCAACGACAACTCGTTGCGGGCGTTCAGGCAGCCGATCAAATAGGGTTCGTGCAGCGACATTCCCAGCAGCGACCCTTGGATACCTCGCAAGATCGACACCATGCCGTGGTATTCGGCGACGTAATAGTTGCTGCGGATGATGGCTCGGCCGATTCCCAGACCCGCCAGCACCAGCAGCACCATCAGGGTGACGACGATCGCCATCCGTCGACGTGACCACCGCTGCCGTCGGGACGGTTCCTCTTGCGGCGGAACGCGTTTGGCGACCTCGTCGCGGGGCCTGATCGCCGAGGCGCGCCCGGCGGAGGTATTGGGCAGGGTGGTCAGTTGGTCGTCGTCGCCGGACACCGCGCCGGCCAGAATCGGCTGGGTTTGACCGTAGTCGTAGTCGACGACGTCGGCGACCACTACGGTGACGTTGTCCGGCCCGCCACCCCGCAGCGCCAATTCGATGAGGCGGTAAGCACTTTCGGCGACATCGGGGATTTGCAGCGCCTCGTGGATGGTCTCGTCGCTGACCGGGTCGGACAGTCCGTCGGAGCACAGCAGGTAGCGGTCGCCGGCGCGCGCCTCGCGCATGGTCAGCGTGGGCTCCACCTCGTGACCCGTCAGCGCCCGCATGATCAGCGATCGCTGAGGGTGGCTGTGCGCCTCTTCGCGGGTGATGCGTCCCTCGTCGACGAGGGTTTGAACGAAAGTGTCGTCCTTGGTGATCTGGACCAGCTCGCCGTCGCGCAGCAGGTAGCCGCGCGAGTCCCCGATGTGTACCAGCCCAATTCGGTTGCCGTCGAACAGGATTGCGGTGAGTGTGGTGCCCATGCCTTCCAGGTCGGGCTCCATCTCGACCTGTGCGGCGATGGCCGCATTGCCCGCGCGCACCGCCGCATCGAGTTTGGCGAGCAGGTCGCCACCGGGTTCGTCGTCGTCGAGGTGGGCCAGCGCGGCGATCACCAATTGCGAGGCCACCTCACCGGCCGCGTGACCGCCCATGCCGTCGGCCAGGGCCAGCAGCCGGGCGCCGGCGTAGACAGAATCTTCATTATTGGCGCGTACCAGGCCGCGGTCGCTGCGGGCCGCATATCGCAGGACCAGGCTCACGGGCGCAGCTCAATCGCCGTCTTGCCGATCCGAATCGGCGTACCGATGGGAACCCGTACCGCAGTCGTCACCTTCGCCCTGTCAAGGTAAGTGCCGTTGGTCGATCCTAGATCCTCGACATACCATTCCGAGCCACGCTGAGACAGCCGGGCATGCCGCGTCGAGGCGTAATCGTCGGTGAGCACGAGGGTCGAGTCGTCAGCGCGGCCGATCAACACCGGCTGCCCGCTGAGGGTGATTCGAGCGCCCATCAACGCCCCCTCGGTCACCACCAGATAGCGTGCGGCGGTGCGGCGCTGGCGTGCGGGCAGCAGGGTGCCGCGCAACGCCAAACCGCGCCGCACCATGACGGCCCCCGTGGGTGCGTAGATGTCGGTCCGCAGGACCCGCAACACGGACCAGATGAATACCCATAACAACATTAAAAATCCGGCACGCGTCAGCTGCAGTACTAGTCCCTGCATCTGGCGTCCTTTCCGTCCTGGCGCCGCACCCCTCGTCGCGCCCGTGACACCGAGCACATCAGCAACGTCACGATACTTGGACGGTCGTCGCCGCGGGGCGAAGCACGGCAGCTTTGAGCCCGGTGCGTCTAGTGGATGCGAACGATGATCTCCGAGTGGCCCAGACGGATGACGTCGCCGTCGGCCAACTGCCACTCCTGTACCGGTGCGTTGTTGACGGTCGTGCCGTTCGTCGAGTTGAGGTCGGAAAGGAGCGCGACCTGCCCGTCCCAGCGGATCTCCAGGTGACGCCGCGACACCCCAGTGTCCGGCAACCGGAACTGGGCGTCCTGGCCGCGGCCGATGATGTTGGAGCCCTCGCGCAGCTGGTAGGTCCGGCCACTGCCGTCGTCGAGCTGCAGGGTCACCGCCGCTCCGGCGGCCCCATAGCCGCCCTGGCCGTAACCGCCGTAGCCCGCGCCCGCCGGCTGCCCGTAGTCCGCCGCACCGTAGTCGGCAGGCTGGCCGTACTCCGCGGCCTGGCCGCCGTATTCGTAGTCGCGGTGCTGGGTCTCGGGGTATCCGCCGCCCTGCGGGGGGTAGCCACCGCCCGGAACGCTTTCGGCGTACTGGGTGTAGTCGCCCGCGCCGTACTCCTGCTGGCCGTATCCACCACCCTGCTGGTAGCCCTGCTCGTACCCGCCGCCTTGCTCGGGGTAGGGCGGCCGCTGTTCGGGCGCGGCCTGCGGGGCCGGCGACGCATAGCCCGCCTCCTCCGGGCGAGCCGGGCCGCGACCGTATTCGTAGCCGCCGTAGCCCTGCTGGCCACCGCCGGGCTGGCCGCCGCCGGGTGGGCCGTAGCCGCCCTGGCGGTAGCCCTGGTCGTAACCCTGTCCGCCGTAGCCACCCGGGGCGGGCGGACGCTGCTCATAGGACGGCGGGTAGCCGCCACCCGGCCCTTGCTCGGGGTAGCCGCTCTGCCCTTGGTAGCCGCCCTGGTCGGGGTAGCCGCCCTGCGGGGGGTAGCCGCCCTGCGGTTGCTCGGGGTAGCCGCCGCGCGGTTCTTGGTAGCCGCCCTGGTCGGCGGGGTAGCCGCCCTGCGGGGGGTAGCCGCCCTGCGGTTGCTCGGGGTAGCCGCTCTGCCCTTGGTAGCCGCCCTGGTCGGGGTAGCCGCCCTGCGGAGGGTAGCCGCCCTGCTCCGGCGGACGAGGCGGCGGATATCCGCCTTGCGGAGGGTAGCCGCCTTGCTCGGGCGGATAGCCACCACGCGGATCCGGTCCGCCCTGCGGCTCCGGGCCGCGCTGCTCGTCCTGCGGCCGGCCGTAGCGCTCGTCGTAGTACTCGTCGCCGGGCCGCCCCTGCCC
Source organism: Mycobacterium sp. IEC1808 (assembly GCF_002101935.1). Lineage (NCBI taxonomy): Bacteria > Bacillati > Actinomycetota > Actinomycetes > Mycobacteriales > Mycobacteriaceae > Mycobacterium > Mycobacterium sp. IEC1808. The sequence continues at coordinate 76,086 of NZ_LQPV01000037.1, forward strand.
CTGACCACCGCGGTAGCTCGAATTGTCAGTCATTGCTGCTACTCCTCGTTCTGCGCCGAACGCGTGATTTGATTGTGGCCGGGGCGGATGGTTGACCGTCGGGCGGGGCTCGACATCTGGATTGACAGCACCGCGGGTGCGGTACTGGCCGGTATGCAGGCTCGACGACTGCTCGAACCGGACGACCACATCACCATACGTTTGCCACCCCTGTTCATAGATATAGTCGGCCAAGTACCTCGCGAAAGCGCTCGACGTGGGATTCCTGTCGGCGCCGACCTTCGCAAAGTCGTGCACACCGAGGGTAATGATGTATTCGTTGGGGGCCAAAAGACGCCCGCCCTGAAGGGCTCGGACACCGTCCTCGGCTTCCCGGCGCAGTAGCGCTTCAACCTCTTGCGGCACGATCGATCCGCCGAACACTCGGGCGAACGCGTTGTCCACGGTCGCCTCGAGCTTGCGCTCGATGCGTTGCACGAGCCCCCGTTGGCTACTCATCTTTCAGCGCTCGCCCGCTGCTGTTGTGGTGTGTCGCGGGCGCGAGGCAAACGAACCGCCCGCGTGTTGTTTCACCCCAGCATGTTATCGGGACACCGGGACACCGCGGCACCGTGGGAATTCTGAGAATCGGATCCGTCCAGGTCAGAGCCGTGCGGTCCGACCATCAGGTGGCGCGGACGGCCGCCCGGGACCGCGGCGGCGATTGGGGCACACGACTATTAGAGTGGTATGGTCCATCGGTTGATTTTCCGGGCGAGTGGCGGAATGGCAGACGCGCTGGCTTCAGGTGCCAGTGTCCTTCGGGACGTGGGGGTTCAAGTCCCCCTTCGCCCACCAAGCGTGGTTGAAAGAGAAAGGTCACGAACTCGAAAGAGGGCGTGACCTTTTTGTTTTGGGCCGAGTCGCCTAGCGCGAAAGCACGGACTCGATGGCGTCGACGACCTCGGGCGCGTCGGGCTCCGTACGGGGACGGAACCGATTGACCACCTGACCGTCGGGGGCAACCAGAAACTTCTCGAAGTTCCATTGGATGTCGCCTGCCGAGCCGTCGGAATCGGCGGCCTTGGTCAGCTCGGCGTAGAGCGGGTGGCGGTGGTCGCCGTTGACGTCGGTCTTGGCGAGGAGCGGGAACGTCACCCCGTACGTCGTCGAGCAGAACTCCTGGATCTCTTCGGCGCTGCCCGGTTCCTGGCCCATGAACTGGTTGCACGGAACGCCGACGACCGTCAGGCCGCGGTCGCGGTAGTCGCGGGCCAGCTTCTCCAACGCGGTGTACTGCGGCGTCAGCCCACACTTGGACGCCACGTTCACGATCAGCGTTGCGCCGCCGGACAATTCGGCCAGCGTGGTGGGCTTGCCGTCGAGGGTGGTCAGGGCGATGTCATTGAGGGTCACGCCGACGACGCTAACACTTGTTTCAGCGGGCCAGCGGGCTGTAGAAGACCAGGCCGTTGCCCTTGTTGTCGTAGACCACGGCCCGTCGCTCGTGGGCCTCGTCATACGGGCCTTTGACGATGCCGCCGCCGCTGGCCTCGACGGCCCTCGCTGCGGCGTCGACGTCCGGGGTCTTGATACCGACGACCACCTGTCCGGGGATGGGATGATCCACCGCGGTCGCCAGCGCCAGGGTGACGGCCCCGCCGTCGAGCGCGGCGAAGTGGGCGCCGTCGCGGAACTTCAGCGGCATCCCCAGCGTCTCGCTGTAGAACCGAATCGATTCGTCGAGGTCGTCGGTCGACAAGACGATCATCCGCACTTCGTGATCGCTCATTGGTGCCTCCTGCGGGCCGGGTCGCCTTACCCTAGCCCCGTGAGCAGCAACCGAGTACCGGGCGGCGTGGTGCACACGCTGCCGGCCGACCTGCGTGAAGCGTTGGCGGCCAACTCCACCGCGCTGGCGGCCTGGAAGGACATCACCCCGTTGGCGCGCAACGAGTTCATCTGCTGGGTCGAGGACGCCAAACAGGAGGCGACCCGCAAGCGCCGCATTCGCCGAACCCAGGAAGAACTGGAGGAAGGCATGCGCCGGCCGTGCTGCTGGCCCGGCTGCAAGCACCGGGAGCGCAACGGCCGCGCCTAGCTGTACTGACCTGAGAGGTTAGGTACGCGGCTGGCGGGTGGTTGGCCGCCGAGTGCGGTGTGGCCGCGGTGGTGATTGTAGGTGTGGAGCCAGATGGCGAATTCCGCGCATCGTTCAGCGTCACTGCGGTAGAGCCGGGCGTAGGCCCATTCGTCGGCCAGGGTGCGGTGGAATCTCTCCACTTTGCCGTTCGTCTGGGGGCGATACGGTCGGGTGCGGCGGTGCTCGATCCCGCCAAGAGCGTCGCGGAACACATAGGATCGATAGCAGGATCCGTTGTCGGTCAATATTTTTCGAACGCAGATGCCGCACTGTGCGAACCAGGCGTTGGCGCGTAGCCAAAACGCTGCTGCGGTCTCTTTGCGCTCATCGGTCAGCAGCTCGCTATAGGCCAGCCGCGAGTGCGCATCGATAGCGGTGTGCAGGAAGTGATAGCCGCGCACGGGCCGGTAGTGCTTGTCGAGGACGCCGGTGCTGCGATCGGCCCGGGCGTTGTGCTTGCCTGCGCTGCGACCCAGCATGCGCCAACCGCCGCCGGCAGGGATCTTGC
>NZ_LQPV01000038.1:0-14983 GCF_002101935.1 Mycobacterium sp. IEC1808
CGCCACCACCGCCGCCCCCACCGGCGACGAGCGCACCGCCGCCCCCACCGGCGACCACGTCGTCCGCGGCGGCCCCGCCGCCGGCGACCACCACCCCGACCGGCCCGCGGCAGGTGACCTACTCGGTGACCGGCACCAAGGCCCCGGGCGACATCATTTCGGTGACCTACGTCGACGCGTCGGGCCGGTCGCGCACCCAGCACAACGTGTACATTCCCTGGTCGATGACCGTGACACCGATCTCGACGTCCGATGTCGGATCAGTCCAGGCGTCCAGCCTCTTCCGGGTCAGCCGGCTCAACTGCTCGATCACCACCAGCGACGGGACGGTGCTGTCGTCGAACAACAGCGACGCGCCGCAGACGAGTTGCTGATGGTCAGCAGGTATTCCGCCTATCGGCGGGGTTCGGACACCATTCCGCCGGATGTCGTCGATCGCATACTCATGGGTGCGTGCGCCGCCGTCTGGTTGGTGCTGCTCGGCGTGAGCGTGGCCGCGGCCGTCGCGCTGGTGGACCTGGGCCGGGGCTTTCACAAGGCGGCCAGGGGATCGCACACCTCGTGGGTGTTGTACGCCGTCATCATCGTTTCCGCGCTGATCATCGCGGGGGCGATCCCGGTGCTGGTGCGGGCCCGTCGCATGGGTCTGATCGAGCCGGCAGCCCGGACGGCCGCGCGTCCGCCGAGCCGGCCTCCGGTGCGCCTGATGGCCCCCGCGCCGCGCACCGCGGCCGAGCGCGCCCGCCAGCCGCGGGCGCAGGCGGCGGGGCCGGCCACCGAGTGGTCGGGCGCGGCGGTGGACCGGATCTGGTTGCGCGGCACCGTCCTTCTGGCGGGGACGATGGGCGCCGCGCTGATCGGGGCGGCCACGGCGACATACCTGATGGCCGTCGGGCACGACGGTGGGTCCTGGGTGGGCTACGGGCTGGCCGGGGTCATCATCGCAGGGATGCCGGTGGTGGAATGGCTGCACGTCCGCCAGCTGCGCCGCCTGGCTGATGGGCGTTAGCATCTCGCCTCGCGGAAACAGGTCGCAGCCAGTTAAGCCTCGTGGCGGCCAAGTACGACGGCGACCAACATTGCACCGACCGTTGCCAGTACGTCCGAGACCTGGCGCGGCTGCGCAAGCTTGCAGAGCTCGCTGGAGCGTCGTCCGGGTGATCGCTGAGGACAAACCCGAACACGTCATGCATCGCGTTCGTGCCGCGTTTACCCATCGAGGGCACCGCGAAAGTTAAACCAACGCTACGGTTTTCGGCGTGTCGTATGCGTGGTGAAAGTGTCGCGGAACGCTAGTGCTCGCCGTTGGTGGAGCCGTTGGAGCCGTTGATGCTCTCCTGGTATTCGCGCAGCGCGGTGAGTGAGCGTTGCTCGCCGGAGTGCGCCGCCTCGCGCAGCGCGGCGTCCTCGGACGCCGGATCGGCGAACAAGAAGCTGCCGCTGCCCGGTGTGCCGGCGGAGCCTAGCTTGTTCATCCGCTTGGGCACCGCCGCGCCCTCGTACTCCAGCGGGATCGCGTGGCCGTGGGCATCGACCGGTCCGAGCGGCTGATGCAGCTCGATGTAGGCACCGTGCGGCAGCCGCTTGATGATGCCCGTCTCGATGCCGTGCGCGAGCACGTCGCGGTCACTGCGCTGCAGACCGATGCACCACCGATAGGTGATGAAGTAGACGAACGGCGGCAGGATCACCATGCCGATGCGCCCGATCCACGTCGTCGCGTTCAGCGAGATGTGGAACTTGAACGCGATGATGTCGTTCATCGCGGCGAGCGTAAGCACCATGTAGAAGGCGATCGCCATGGCCCCGATCGAGGTGCGCACCGGAACGTCACGCGGCCGCTGCAGCAAATTGTGGTGCGCGTAGTCGCCGGAGAACCGCTTCTCCAGGAACGGGTAGATGATCAGCAGGATGAACACCGCGCCCATGATCAGCGCGACCCAGACCGGGGCGGGAATGGTGTGGTGCCAGAAGTAGAACTCCCAGGGCGGCCAGATGCGGGCCAGGCCCTCCGTCCACATCATGTAGAAGTCGGGCTGGGAGCCCGCGGAAACCTGAGATGGCTTGTAGGGACCCAGGTTCCAGATCGGGTTGATCTGTAGCAGGCCACCCATCAGGCCCAGCACGCCGACGATGGCCGCGAAGAACGCGCCGGACTTCACCGCGAAGATCGGCATCACCCGCACGCCGACGACGTTGTGTTCGGTGCGGCCGGGGCCGGGGAACTGGGTGTGCTTCTGGAACCACACCAGCGCCAGGTGAAGACCGATCAGGGCCAGGATGATCCCCGGCAGCAGCAAAATGTGCAGCGCGTAGAGCCGGGGGATCAGGATGGTGCCGGGGAAGTCGCCGCCGAACAGCGCCCAGTGCAGCCAGGTGCCGATCACCGGCATGCCCAGCGTGATCGACGACAGCGCGGCGCGCAGGCCGATGCCCGACAGCAGGTCATCGGGCAGCGAGTAGCCGAAGTAGCCCTCGAACATCGACAGGATCAGCAACAGCGAGCCGATCACCCAGTTGGCTTCGCGGGGACGGCGGAACGCTCCGGTGAAGAAGATGCGCGCCAGGTGCACCATGATCGCCCCGGAGAACATCAGGGCGGCCCAGTGGTGGATCTGGCGCACGAACAGGCCGCCGCGGACCTCGAACGAGATGTTCAGCGCCGATTCGTAGGCGCGGGACATCTCGACACCGCGCAGCGGTTGGTAGATGCCGTTGTAGGTGACGTCGACCATGGACGGGTCGAAGAACAGCGTCAGGTACACGCCGGTGATCAGCAGGACGATAAAGCTGTACAACGCGATCTCGCCCAGCAGGAACGACCAGTGGGTGGGGAAGACCTTGTTGAGCTGCCTGCGCACCGCCGCCGACGGGTGATAGCGCGTGTCGATGTCCTCGCCCTGGCGGGCCAGGACGTCACCGATCTTCGGGGGACTCAGTTTGGGACTCATGTTGTCGTCCTCTCCCAGAATGCCGGACCGACGGGCTCGATGAAGTCACCGTTGGCGACCAGATACCCGTTGGAGTCAATGGTGATCGGCAGTTGCGCCAACGCACGCGCGGCGGGGCCGAAAATCGGCTTGGCGAAATGCAGTGCGTCGAACTGCGACTGGTGACACGGGCACAGGATTCGGTAGGACTGCTCCTCGTACAGCGACGCGGGGCACCCCAGGTGCGAGCACACCTTGGTGTAGGCGAAGAATTCGCCCCAGTTGAAGCTCTCCTGACCCTGACGCTTGACCATCCGTGGCATGTCGGTCGGTCGAATGCGGATGAGCATCACCGGGTTTCGGACGCCCATCTGGATCGCGGTCAGCTTCTCATGCGACTCGGGGGTGGTGCCGTCGCCGTCGGACTCGCGCCACGGGAAGACGGTCTCCATGCCGCCGGCGTCCATGTCCTCGGGGCGCATCTTGACGAACGGCGCTCCCGAATGCGAACCGGTGGCCCGCGCCAGGAAGATGGTTTCGCCGTGATAGCGCGGGGTCCAGCCCGACGTCCACAGCGCGGCCTTCATGCCCTCGGCGGTGGGCACGACGGGCTTCCACGGGTTCTTGATCAGGCCGCCGGCAAACGCGACCAGGGTGCCCAGCCCGAACGCGCCCAGCCCCATGCCCAGCGACAGCCCGACGAGCTTGCGCCGGCCGATCGTCGAACCCTGGTAGGCGTCGCCCAGGTTCGCCACGACCGTCTTGCGGTCGATCTCGCGCGAGGCGCCGTCGTGGCGATCCTGAATCGAGATCTCTTCGGGGATAAACCTTTTCTGGTAGAGAACAGCGCCGATCGCGATGCAGAGGATGGACATCCCGAAGGTGAAGCCGTACAGCGGGGTGGCCAGGTCGTACAGGAAGCTGCCCGAGGCCTCCTTGGGCCGGTATTCCCACGGCCAGAACAGGAAGACCACCAGCAGCGCGAGTCCGAAGCCGCCGCCCAGCAAAAGCCAACGCGCCACGGAGCGCTCGGCGCGCTTCTCGGCCTTGGTGCCCTCGACGGGCCAGCGCGGCTCCTTGAAGACGGTCTCGACGCCGTCGAGCCTGCCGCCCAGCGCCACGAGTTCCTGCTGCGACATCGCGGCCAGCGCCGCCTCGTCGGGCTCCCGGCCCACCGGATCCTTATCGGTGTCGCTCATGATGCTCGCGCCCCAATCCACAGTGCCAACCCGATGGCTGCCACCATCCCGATGATCCAGAAGGCCATGCCCTCGGGTGCGGGTCCGAATCCGCCGAGGCCATAGCCACCCGGCTGCCGTTCTTCGCTGACCGCCTTGACGTAGCCGATGATGTCCTTCTTGGCGTCGAAGGACAGCTGGCGGTCGGAGAACTTCGGCATGTTCTGCGGGCCGGTCAGCATCGCGGTCAGGATCTGCTGCTCGTTGGCCGGACCCAGGTCGGGCGCGTACTTACCCGACGACAGCGCGCCGCCCTTGCCGGTGAAGTTGTGGCACGACGAGCAGTTCAGCCGAAAGAGGTCGCCGCCGCGGCCCAGGTCCTCGCCACGCAGCGAGTGCATCGCGAGGCTGCCGTCGGGGTTGCGCACGACGGTGGGTCCGCCGCCGTTGGCCTGCACGTAAGCACCGATCGCGTCGATCTGAGCCTCGTCGAAGATCGGTTCCTTGCGCGGCGCTTGCGCCTCGCCGCGCATCGCGGGCATCCGGCCGGTGGACACCTGGAAGTAGACGGCCGCCTCGCCGACGCCGACCAGGCTCGGCCCGTGGTCGACCACGCCCTGCAGGTTGGCACCGTGGCAGGACACGCAGGACGTCTCGAACAGCTGCTTGCCGGTGCGCAGCAGCGCCGACGACGACTCGTCGGCGACGGCCACCTGCGGGGTGGGGGTCAGCACGGCCGCCAGGCCACCGGCGATGGTCAGCGCGATCAGCAGCAGCAAGCCACCCGACAGCCGGCGCCGCAGGCGCCGGCGCGAGCGATCACGCTGCCCTTTTCGCGGCTGACCCCGCCGCACACCGTTTCGGGTAGACCCCAGTTTCTTCAACCGAGCACTCCTGTCCGTCTAGGTCTAGCGCCGGCTCATCGGATGAAATAGATCACGGTGAACAGCGCGATCCACACGATGTCGACGAAATGCCAGTAGTAGGAGACGACGATGCTGGCCGTCGCCTGCGCGGGCGTGAACTTGCTCATCGCGGTGCGGGCCAGCAGGAAAATGAAGGCGATCAAGCCGCCCGTCACGTGGAGGCCGTGGAAGCCGGTGGCCAGGTAGAAGACGGTGCCGTAGGCGCTGCCGGGGATGGTCGTCCCGTGCGACATCAGGTGGTAGTACTCGTAGCCCTGGCCGAGGACGAAGAACAGGCCCATCAGGAACGTGATCACATACCAGCGGCGCAGGCCGAACACGTCGCCGCGTTCGGCCGCGAACACGCCCATCTGACACGTGAACGACGACGCGATCAGCACGAGCGTCACCGGCACGGCCTGGTAGAGGTTCAACTCGGTGGGCGGCGGCGGCCACTTCCCGCCGGCCTGTGCCCGCGCCGTGAAATACATCGCGAACAGGCCAGCAAAGAACATGAGTTCGCTGGAAAGCCAAACTATGGTGCCGACGGCCACCATGTTGGGCCGATTCAGCGAATGCACTCGCGACGTGATCGCAGTACCCGAGGTCCCCACAGCGCTGGTCACATCCGCAAGTATGACGCTTTGTAGTTGTCGAACTCTACCCGGGTCGGAAATTTCGCGAATCGGCGTTTCCGGCGCGCTGAGCGGCCTCCCGTCCGGCAACGATTGGGGGCGCGGTGATCCTCGTGGGACCATCGGCGCGTGCCCGCGTCATCCGAACCCGCTGAGGCCCCCGGTGAGCCGCCGTCGTGGTCCCGGGTCCTCGGCCGCCTGACGGGCGGGCAGGACCTGGCGCGGGGCCAGGCCGGCTGGGCCATGGACCAGGTCATGTCCGGCGACGCGAGCCCCGCCCAGATCGCCGCCTTCGCGGTGGCGATGACGATGAAGGTCCCCACCGCTGCCGAGGTGAGCGAGTTGGCCGACGTCATGCTCAGCCACGCCCGCTCGTTGCCCGCCGCGGGAATTCCTGACGACGCAGTCGACATCGTGGGCACCGGGGGCGACGGCGTCAACACCGTCAACCTGTCCACGATGGCGTCGATCGTGGTGGCCGCCGCCGGGGTGCCGGTGGTCAAGCACGGCAACCGGGCGGCGTCGTCGCTGTCCGGGGGCGCCGACACGCTGGAGGCGCTCGGGGTGCGCATCGACGCAGAACCCGACGAGGTCGCGCGCAGCGTCGCCGAAGTCGGGATCGGGTTCTGCTTCGCGCCGTTGTTTCACCCGTCCTACCGGCACACCTCCGGCGTGCGCCGCGAGATCGGGGTGCCGACGGTGTTCAATCTCCTTGGGCCCCTTACCAATCCGGCCAGACCGCGGGCGGGTTTGATCGGCTGCGCGTTCGCCGACCTCGCCGAGGTGATGGCCGGGGTGTTCGCGTCGCGCCGGTCCAGCGTGCTGGTGGTGCACGGCGACGACGGCCTCGACGAGCTGACCACCACCACCACGAGCACGATCTGGCGGGTGCAGGCGGGCACGGTGGACCGGCTGACGTTCGACCCGGCCGGGTTCGGATTCGACCGCGCCGAGCTGCGCGAGCTGGTCGGTGGCGACGCCCAGGCCAACGCCGCCGAGGCGCGTGCGGTGCTGGGCGGGGCCACGGGCCCGGTCCGCGACGCCGTCGTGCTCAACGCCGCCGGGGCGATCGTTGCCCACGCCGGCTTATCCAGCCGCGCCGAATGGTTGCCGGCGTGGGAGGACGGGCTGCGGCGGGCCTGCACGGCCATCGACTCCGGGGCGGCCGAACACCTGCTCGCGCGATGGGTGCGGTTCGGCCAGGAGCTCTGACTCGATCTGCGCCAGATCCTGTTGGGAGGCCACCCGCGCCGAGCGGGCCAGCGCGGCCCACGCCGACCAGGCGCCGGCCGCCCGCAGGGGTGAGGCCCACCCGTCGTCGGTGGCGCCCGAAACCCGCACGATGCGCACCCCGGGCGCGGCCAGCCAGCGCGCGATGAGCGCCGTCTCCTCCACCAGCGCGCCGCCGAGCGGGGCCGCCGCGCGCAGGATCGCCTGTGCGCCAGCGTGAATCGCGTCGATCACCGGCATCGGCGGTACCCCGCGCCTGGCCGTGCCGGCCGCCGCGAGCTGCCCGTAGCGAACGACGGCCAGGTGGTAGCCGCCCTGGCCGTCGGGCGCGGCGGCGATCAGCTCGGGCAGCGCGGCCAGCGCCCGCAGCCGCTGGCCGCGCCACAGCACCTCGATGGCGGCGGCGACGCGGTCGCGCAGCCGCGCGGCGCTCTCGAAGTGTCGTTGCTCGGCAAGCGCCGTGACCTGGCGCACGGCGGCTTCCAGGGGGCCGTCGTCGAGCCCGTCGATCAGCGCCGCGACCCGCGCCACCGCCGCGGCGTACTGGGTGGCGGTGGCGCCGCGCTGCGCCGGACACGGCGACACCTCGACCTCCGGACAGGCCGGCCCGTGCAGCGCCGAGCGGCCCAGCCGCGCGGTGCAGGTCCGGGCGCCGGTGAACCGCGCCAACACGGCCGCCGTGTCGGCGGCGTCGGTGCGGGAGCGAAACGGCCCGACGGCGCGGTCGTGGCGCGGCGCCCGCACCGCCGCCAGCCGCGGAAACGCCTCGTCGGTGAGGGCCAGCCACCACCACCGCTGCGGGAACCGGGACCGCCGGTTGTAGGGCGGGGCGTGGGCGGCCAGCATCCGCAGCTCTCGCACGCCGGCCTCCAGCGCGTGCGCGCACTCGACGTGGTCGACGGCGCCGGCCAGCGTGACCATCTCCTTCATCCGGCCGCGGGGATCGGCGCCGGTGAAGTACTGACCCACCCGTCGCCGCAGGTCGACGGCGGTCCCGACGTAGAGCACCTCGCCCGCCGGTCCGCGGAACAGGTAGACCCCGGGCCGGTGCGGCAGCCCTTCGGCCAGCACCTTTTTGCGGCGCTGGGCCGGTGTCACGTCGGGCAGATAGGACCGCAGGTCGGCATAGGTGTGCACGCCCTGGTTGCCGACTCGCTCGATGAGGGCGTGCAACACCTCGACGGTCGCGCGGGCGTCGTCGAGCGCGCGGTGCGTCGGCTGCGCGGCGACGGCGAACAGTCGCGCCAGCGCGGCCAGCCGCACGCTGGGGGCCTCCTCGCGGCTGAGCACCCGGCGGGCCAGGCGGACCGTGCACAGCACCGGCGGCCGGGGCCAGGCGATGTCGCATCGCCGGGCGGCCGCCCGCAGGAATCCGACGTCGAACCCGGCGTTGTGCGCGACCAGCACCGCGCCCCCGGCGAACTCGAGAAACATCGGCAGCACCGCGTCGATGGTCGGGGCGTCGCACACCATCGCCGTCGTGATGCCGGTGAGCTGCACGATCTGGGGCGGGATGCTGCGCTGCGGGTCGACGAGAGTGGCGAACTCGCCCAGCATGACGCCGCCGCGGACCTTGACCGCCCCGATCTCGGTGATGGCGTCGCACGGCGCGCCGTCGGCGCTTTTCGTGCGCCCGCCGGTGGTCTCCAGGTCCACCACGACGAAAGTCGTTTCGCGCAAAGGGAGTTCGTCGACTGGGGAGGCGACCGGGTCCCAGCGCGGGCCCAAGTCGGCGAAACTCAGCTGAGTCGCACCGCTCGCACCCATGGCGGTGACGTTAGGCATGTCCACCGACAGCCGCGGGGTTCCCACGCCGGGCGGGACGCGGCGGGCGATACATGTCAGTGGCCGTCGTTAGCGTGCGGGTATGAGCTTCACGAGGCCAGACCGAGAGGACGGCACCTGATGGCATACGGCAACGGCAAGACGCACCCCGACGGGGCGGCGCCGGTGGTGATCGATTGTGACGACTGCGCGGTGCGCGGCCCGGGCTGCCGCGATTGCGTGGTCAGCGTCCTGCTCGGGGTGCCGGAGACGTTGTTGCAGGACGAGCGGGAGGCACTCGAGGTGCTCGCGGAGGTCGGGCTGGCGCCGCGGTTGCGTCTGGTGCCGATTCATCGCGGCCGCGGGTCTGGTGTAGCTTAATTGCCTTGTGCGCCAAAACCGCTGGACCGTCTTAGGGGATTGCCATCATTCACAAAGTAAGGCCAGAAATCTTTCCGATTTCTTAACGATCCCGCTTGGACAAACGTCGATATCGTTTCGTAACCTGTTTGAGACCTAAACTCGTCCGACGGCGCGCCGGCAGTGCCAGGCATCAGCCGTCCTAGGCCGTTTAAGGATGCAATTTTGAGCTTCGCTAGTAGGTACCCGTGTGCGCGTGTCATTACACGTTCTGCCCTCGGGACGTTAGCGGGCTTGACCGTCTTCGCGGGGACTTTTGCCGCGAATTCCTCGGCCGATCCGGCCGAGGACGCGCTGGCAAAACTCAACCAGCTGTCGCGTCAGGCCGAGCAGACCACCGAGGCGATGCACACCGCACAGCTCGACCTCAACCAAAAACTGGCGGCCCAGCAGGCGGCGGAGAAGAAGCACGCCGATGACCAGGCCGCGGTGGATTCGGCGAAGGCACGCCTGGCCGCCTTCCAGGGAGCCGTCAACAAGCTCGCCGCCGCGCAGTACATGGGTGGCCGCGTCGACGGCATGGAGGCCATGCTGACCGCGGGGTCGCCCCAGGGCCTGATCGACAAGCTGGCCGTGCAGCGGCTGATGGCGACTCAGATGCGCACGCAGATGGCGAACTACCGCATCGCCGGTGAGCAGGCCGCCAAGGCCGAGCAGGCATCCGCCAAGTCCGCCGCCGACGCGAAGAGCGCGGCCGAGCAGGCCGCCGCGGTACGGGCGAGCCTGCAGTCCAAACAGAGCCAGCTGCAGGTGCAGATCGCCGTCGTCAAGTCGCAATACGTGTCCCTGACACCGCAACAGCGCACCGCGCTCGCCGACCCCGGGCCGATCCCGGCGGGTCTCCCGGCTCCGGGCGCGCCGGCACCGGACGCGGTGCCACCCGGCGCGCCGCCCGCCGACGCTCCGCCGATCAACGCAATGATGCCCGGAATGCCAGGCCCCGGGGTGCCCGGAATGGCCCCCGGCGGTGTGGGCGGCGGTGACCGCGCGACCGTCGTGCAGGCCGCGCTGACCCAGGTCGGCTCGCCCTATGTGTGGGGCGGTGCCGCACCCGGTGGTTTCGACTGCTCCGGTTTGGTGATGTGGGCGTTCCAGCAGGCCGGCATCTCGCTGCCGCACTCCAGCCAGGCACAGGCCCAGGGCGGTCAGCCGGTGGCGCTGTCGGATCTGCAGCCCGGCGACGTGGTGACCTTCTATAACGACGCGTCACACAGCGGGCTTTACGTCGGTGACGGCATGGTGATCCACTCCTCCACCTACGGCCAGCCGGTGCGGGTGGTTCCGATGAATGCCGCAGGCCCAGTCCACGACGCCCGCCGCTACTGACCGTCCCGCCTGGCGTCGGCGGCTGCCGATCCTGCTGGCCTGGGTGTTTGCCCTCGAGCTGATCGTGGCCGCGGCGGTGCCGTTCGACCAGGCCGGCGACAGCAAGGCGCGACACGCGCAACTGGTCACGCCCGCGCGCAGTCAGGCCGGCGCCGGGGCGAAATCGCTGGTGGTCGGCGACCGCACCGTCCGCCTGGTCGGCCTGGGCGGCCCGGCCAGCGACCGGCTGCTGTCCCGGGTGGCGACCAACATCGGCACCGCCATCAAGGCGGTGGAGGCCTTCTGGGGTGTGGACTGGCCGCGCGAGATCTCCGTGCTCGCCGCCGGCTCCGACGAACAGTTTCGCGCCGCGGCCGGCGGGGGACCGCCGTCGCAGTGGGCCGACATCGCGGCCGTGACGGTCGCCGAGCGCGTCGACCCCGTGCACCGGGTGGTGCTCGGTCAACGGATCGTGTTCGCGCCGGGCGCTGCCAACATGAACGAGGGCGCGCTGCGAATTGTCTTGACGCACGAGCTTTTTCACTACGCCGCCCGTCCTTACACCACGTCGGACGCGCCCGAGTGGCTCACCGAGGGCGTGGCCGATTTCGTCGCCCGGCCGCAGACCCCGGTGCCCGCCGATGCGTTGCCGGTGCCGCTGACGCTGCCGACCGATGCCGATCTGGAGGCGCCGGGGCCGCAGCGCTCGCTGGCGTATGACCGCGCGTGGTGGTTCGCCCGGTTCGTGGCCGACACCTACGGGGCGCCCAAGCTGCGCGACCTGTACCTAGCCAGTTGCGGTGTGGGGCACACCGACGTGCCCACCGCCGTGCACGCGGTCCTCGACATCGACCCCGCCGGGCTGCTGGTGCACTGGCACCAGTGGGCGGCCCGCTAGTGCGGGATTGCCTGACTCCTCCTCAGACCGTGACACGGTCTGCATCGTCGCCAGGCTAGCCTACGCAGGTGAGCCGGGTCCTGCTGGTAACCAACGACTTTCCGCCCCGCCCGGGCGGCATCCAGTCCTACCTCGGCGAGTTCGTCGGGCGGCTGGCCGGCGCTGGCTCGCACTCCGTGCTGGTGTACGCGCCGCAATGGAAGGGCGCCGACGCCTTCGACGACGCCGCCGAGGCGGCCGGGTACCGGGTGTTGCGCCACCCGGGCACCCTCATGCTGCCGGGCCCGGCGGTGGACGGGCGGATGCGCCGGCTGATCGGTGAGCACGGGATCGACACCGTCTGGTTCGGCGCGGCCGCGCCGCTGGCGCTGCTGGCGCCGCGCGCCCGGCAGGCGGGGGCGACCCGGGTGCTGGCCAGCACGCACGGCCACGAGGTCGGCTGGTCGATGCTTCCGGTCGCGCGGTCGGTGCTGCGTCGCATCGGCGACGGCACCGATGTCGTCACGTTCGTGAGCCGCTACACCCGGTCGCGCTTCGCGTCGGCGTTCGGCCCCGAGGCGAGGCTGGAATACCTGCCGCCCGGCGTCGACACCGACCGGTTCCGGCCCGATCCGGCCGCCCGGGCCGAGCTGCGTGCCCGCTACGGGCTCGGCGAGCGGCCGACCGTGCTGTGCCTGTCGCGGCTGGTGCCGCGCAAGGGTCAGGACGCCCTGATCAAGGCGCTGCCCTCGATCCGGCGGCGGGTGGACAGGGCGGCGCTGGTCATCGTCGGTGGCGGGCCGTACCTGGACGCGCTGCGCAAGCTGGCCAACGACTGCGGCGTGGCCGAGCACGTGACGTTCACCGGTGGTGTGCCGGCCGACGAACTGCCGGCCCACCACGCGCTGGCCGACGTTTTCGCGATGCCATGCCGCACCCGCGGCGCGGGCATGGACGTCGAGGGCCTGGGCATCGTCTTCCTGGAGGCCTCGGCGACGGGCGTGCCCGTGATCGCCGGGCTGTCGGGCGGGGCCCCGGAAACCGTGCGGCACAACAAGACTGGGCTGGTGGTCGACGGCCGCTCGGTGGATGAGGTCGCCGAGGCCGTCGGGGAGTTGCTGGCCGATCCGGAGCGGGCCGCCGCGATGGGCGCGGCCGGCCGCGAGTGGGTGACGTCCCAGTGGCGCTGGGACACGCTGGCGACGCGGCTGAGCGACCTGCTGCGCGGCTAAGTGTGGCTGGCGGTTAATCCTTCTCGTAGATCGATTCGATGTCGGAGGCGAACTTCTCGGCCACCACGTTGCGCTTGACCTTCATCGTCGGCGTCAGCTCGCCGGTGTCCTCGGTGAAGTCCACCG
The DNA here is from genome assembly GCF_002101935.1 of Mycobacterium sp. IEC1808. Classification (NCBI taxonomy): domain Bacteria; kingdom Bacillati; phylum Actinomycetota; class Actinomycetes; order Mycobacteriales; family Mycobacteriaceae; genus Mycobacterium; species Mycobacterium sp. IEC1808. The sequence goes on from NZ_LQPV01000038.1 coordinate 12,603, forward strand.
GCAGGATGCGGAACTTGCGGATCGACTCGGCGTGCGACACCGCCAGGTTGGCGTTCTTGACGGCGGCGTCGATCTCGGCGAACAGGTCGGGGTCGGTGGCCAGATCGCCCACCGACGCGTCGGCCGGCTTGTGGTTGCGCTCCTTCCAGGGGCCGAACGCCTCGGGGTCGATGGTGATCAGCGCGCCGATGAACGGCTTGGCGTCGCCCACCACCATGGCCTGACTGATGAGCGGGTGCGCCCGCAGCTGGTCCTCGAGCACCGCGGGGGCGACGTTCTTGCCGCCGGCGGTCACGATGATCTCCTTCTTGCGGCCGGTGATCTTCAGGAAGCCGTCCTCGTCCAGCGCGCCCAGGTCGCCGGTCTTGAACCAGCCGTCGGTGAACGCGTCACGGGTGGCCTGCTCGTTGTGCCAGTAGCCGCTGAACACCACGCCGCCGCGCACCAGCAGCTCGCCGTCCTCGGCGATGCGCATGCTGTTGCCGGGCAATAACGTTCCGACGGTCCCGATCTTGACGTTGCCGACCTGATTGACCGTGATGGCCGAGCTGGTCTCGGTCAGGCCGTAGCCCTCGTGGATGGTCAGGCCCACCCCGCGGTAGAAGTGGCCCAGCCGCGCGCCCAGCGGAGCGCCACCTGACACGGACGCGTGGCAGTCGCCGCCCAGCGCCGCGCGCAGCTTGTGGTAGACCAGCCGGTCGAACAGCGCGTGCCGGGCCCGCAGCAGCAGGCCCGGTCGCCCGCCGTCGGCGTGGGCCTGGCTCCAGTCGACCGCGGTTTGCACGGCCATCGCGAAGATCCGGCCGTTGCCGTCGTTGGCGGCGTTCTGCTCGGCGGTGTTGTACACCTTCTCGAACACCCGCGGCACCGACACCACCACCGTCGGCTTGAACACCGCGAACATCGGCAGCAGGTTCTTGATGTCGCTGGTGAAACCGACCGTCACCTTGTTGGCGAACGCGGACAAGGTCAGCGACCGGGCCAGCACGTGGGCGAGCGGCAGGAACACCAGCAGCCGCTGCCCCTCGTTCAGCAGGGTCGGCAGGCATTCCTTGGCGCCGCGGCTCTCGTAGAGCAGGTTGGAATGGGTGAGCTGGCAGCCCTTGGGCCGCCCGGTGGTGCCCGAGGTGTAGATCAGGGTGGCCGGGTCGTCTGCGCGGAGCGCGTCCAGCCGGGCGGTCAACTCGGCCGGTTCGACGTCGGCGCCGGCTTCGACGAGCTGCTCGAGCGCCTTGGGGCCCGAACCGTCGATGTGCAGCACCCGGCGCAGCTCGGGCAGCTCGGCGGTGAGCTCGGTGACCATGGCCGCGTGGGCGTCGGTCTCGGCGAAGGCCACCACCGCTCCCGAGTCCTGCAGCACCCAGCGCACCTGCTCGGCCGACGACGTCTCATAGATCGGAACGGTGACCGCACCCACCGCCAGGATCGCGAGGTCCAGGATCGCCCACTCGTAGCGGGTGGCAGAAAAGATGGACACCCGGTCGCCGGCCTGCACCCCGAGGGAGATCAGGCCCAGCGCCGCGGCACGCACCTCCTTGGCCGCCTCGGCGCAGGTGACATCGGTCCAAACCCCGTCGATCTGCCGTTGGAAGATGACGAAGCTGGGGTCGTCGCGCTCGTGCTCGAAGACCATGGCCGCGACGTTTTCGTGCTCGCCGACGGTAAAGCGGGCGGGGACGCTGTACTCACGCACTGTGGTGACCTCGATTGGTAGTGACGTTCCCCGCCCCCTGCGGGGCCGGCTTGCTGTTGCCCAGCCTAATCCGCAAATTTGCGCAGCATGGCTGAGGTCGGCCGGGCGGCCACGAAGCTTGCGCAGTCGCGCCGGGTGCCTAGATGTACTGACCTGAGAGGTTAGGTACGCGGCTGGCGGGTGGTTGGCCGCCGAGTGCGGTGTGGCCGCGGTGGTGATTGTAGGTGTGGAGCCAGATGGCGAATTCCGCGCATCGTTCAGCGTCACTGCGGTAGAGCCGGGCGTAGGCCCATTCGTCGGCCAGGGTGCGGTGGAATCTCTCCACTTTGCCGTTCGTCTGGGGGCGATACGGTCGGGTGCGGCGGTGCTCGATCCCGCCAAGAGCGTCGCGGAACACATAGGATCGATAGCAGGATCCGTTGTCGGTCAATATTTTTCGAACGCAGATGCCGCACTGTGCGAACCAGGCGTTGGCGCGTAGCCAAAACGCTGCTGCGGTCTCTTTGCGCTCATCGGTCAGCAGCTCGCTATAGGCCAGCCGCGAGTGCGCATCGATAGCGGTGTGCAGGAAGTGATAGCCGCGCACGGGCCGGTAGTGCTTGTCGAGGACGCCGGTGCTGCGATCGGCCCGGGCGTTGTGCTTGCCTGCGCTGCGACCCAGCATGCGCCAACCGCCGCCGGCGGGGAC